>NZ_JBFTMM010000001.1:0-508743 GCF_056396945.1 Pseudomonas sp. 05N432
ATAGTCCCGGCGTGTGACCTTGCTGGTGCGGGTGCTGAAACGCTGGGAGAACTGGCTGATCACCGAATGCTCCGCCAGCATGCCGGCGTCTTGCTGATACGGGGTTTCGCCCAGTGTGGGGAAGAAGGTCTGGCCGTCGGTGAACACCAACAGATGGCCTTCGCGGGAATGCTGGTGATGCCACGCGATGCCGTCCTCGGCGCACAGTCGCTGGACGAACTCGAAATCATTTTCCCCGTATTGAGTGCAGTATTCGCGCTCGGGACTGGTGCTGACGTTGAAGGTAAAGGCATCCGCCTGGATGCCATGTGCCTTGAGTACCCGAGCGATGATTTTCGGTACCGTCTGGCCTTGGAAAATCCGCTGGTCGCGACTGAACTGCAGATAGTGCAGCGCCGGCACCAGGATCAGCTGATAGCGGTTCAGGCGCTTGCCGACATCATCTGCGCGCACCCCGTCGATATAGCCATGAATACCTTCGCCGTTAAGCCCGAACTGGAGGAAAGCCGGCTGGCTCAGCAGGCTCTCCAGATCGAAATCCGGGTACTCGCTGACCAGTTCAATCTGGATCGAATACAAGGCGCTGATGGCTTCAGTGCCGTCAAAGGCCAGGACTTTGAAATCGTTGCGAACCGTCGGAATCACAAGCGTGAAATGGGCAGCATGGGCCGGTGCGGACATATGCTCATCCTTTTGCTTTTTCGTGGCTCGTCCTTAAGCCCAAAGAAGAGATAAATCGCGGTGCCCAAGCCATACCTGGCCTGCGCAAGCGCAAACTGCCCAACACGCTAACAAGAGGGCAAAAAAATGAATGTCGGACACCTCCAGCAAACACGTCGGAGTTTTCCGCGTTTCAGCATATTGCGTCAGCAATGCGAAGGGCTTTCGAAACTTTTGTGAAGTTTGAGGCGAGCTGAGGATGTATTTGGAGGGGATGGGTGATATATGGGGTGCCATCATTTTGATGGCACTTTCTATTGCTTATTATCAGTTGTCGCGATGTCTATGGATGACTGTAACTTTTCAGAAACCTCCTACATTTTTCATTTTCTGTTTTTGTCATGCTGGCGTCAGCGTCAGGATATGAATTCCTCGGTGATGATAAACAGGGATGATTGACCGCTCTGGCTCAATGGTTTCGGGGGGCTCGCGTCGAAGGTGGAAAGATCAAGTCTGGTGTCAGGGAATCCCCTGTCACATATAGGGAGATCTCCTGCAAGCAACAGAGACGACACTGTCTTGTTGTTTAATCGGGTGCTTGCTAATAGCCATCATTGTGATTAGGATGCGCGCACTTTAAAGAGCGAGGACTCAATTGGATGAGATTCATCGCAGCTCTTTGATACTGTCCGGCGCCATTGCAACTCCAAGGGCCGTATGACTGTAATCCTAATTAAAGGCCATGGATGTCCTACTCAAGCAAACTTTCCGCTCATTACCTTGAACTCGCAAAAGCCTCTGTTTCCAAAGAGAATTTCGCGGGCGAGGACGTTCGTTTTTCGAGCGAATATGAGGCATTGGAAAGCGAGTTGGGCAAAGCCCAATCCATGCATGAAAGCGGTCAGATCGACTGGCTGAAAATCCGCGAAAACAGTGAAGCGCTGCTGCGAACCCAGTCCAAGGATTTGCGCGTTGGTGCGTGGCTGACCTGGGCGCTGTATCAGCGCGAATCCTTCCAGGGCCTGCTGGCCGGCCTCGGCCTGCTGCACCATCTGTGTGAAAACCACTGGGCCGAGATTCACCCGAACAAGGCCCGCACCCGTTCCGCCGCCATCAATTGGCTGGTGCCGCGTCTCGAGCAGGTGCTGAACGAAAACGTCGCGATCAAAGAGCAACTGCCGCTGTTCCGCCGATTGGTCGAGCACCTGGAAGGTCTCGATGCTGCCTGCACCGAGCATTTGGGCGACGACGCGCCGCTGCTGCTGCCGATCTCCCGCCGTCTGAAAAACATGGTCCAGCGCGCCGCCGACAACCAGCCGGAGCCCGGCGCTGTCGGCGCGGTGGTGGCTCAGGTCAAGCAGGTCGCGACGCAACTGTTCACCCCCGGGGCGCCGATCGACAACGAAAAAGAAGCCCACAAGGCCCTGCGCGCGCAGCAGGAAAATGCGCGCCCGTTGTGCGCCTGGTGGCTGAAGCAGAAAGCCACTGACCTGCGCGCCCTGCGCCTGAATCGCACGTTGCTTTGGCTGCCGATCGACGCTGTCCCAGAGCGCAACGCCGAGCAAATCACCGCATTGCGCGGGCTACCGGTCGACAAGCTGAAAATCTATCAGGACCGTTTCGAGCAGGGGCAATTCGCCGACCTGTTGGTAGAACTGGAGGCGAGCCTGGCCAAGGCACCGTTCTGGTTCGATGGCCAGCGGCTGGTCTGGGAATGTTTGCAAGGGCTGAACGCCGAGCTGGCCATGCGCGAAGTGGAAATCCACTTCGCGTTGTTGATTCAGCGCCTGCCAGGCATCGTCGAATTGCGTTACCACGATGGCGCGCCGTTCGCTGATCCGGCCACTCGCGCCTGGATCAGCGCCCACGTGATGCCCCATCTGCAAACCGCCAGCGCGCCGCGCAAGGTCGAAGTCAGCAGCAGCCAACCGGCCTGGGAACTGGCGCTCGAAGAAGTCTTGCCGGTGCTGCGCAAGGACGGCCTCAAGGCCGCGGTGCAGATTCTCAAGCAAGGCCTGCAAGCCGCCCACGGCGGGCGCGTGCGGTTCTTCTGGCAGTTCAGCCTGGCGCGACTGTGCTTCCTGGCCAAGAAATACGAACTGGCCAAGACCCAACTCGAAACCCTCGATTCAGAATTACAGAACTCAGGCTTGCACGCCTGGGAGCCTGATCTTGCGCTGGAAGTGCTGCACCTCCTGCATAGCTGCTGTGAGTTGTTGCCGCAGAACCACGCAGTGCGAGAACGCAAGGAAGAGATTTATCGCAGGCTGTGCCACCTCGATCTCGAAGTGGTACTCGAATAGGCCCCAGGGCCACAACCGCAAGGAGAAAAGCCATGGCCAAAGAAGGCTCGGTAGCCCCCAAGGAACGCATCAACGTCACCTTCAAACCCGCCACCGGCGGTGCTCAGGAAGAGATTGAACTGCCGCTGAAACTACTGGCAATCGGTGACTACACCCACCGCGCGGACGAGCGCAAAGTTGAAGATCGCAAGCCGATCAGCATCGACAAGATGACCTTCGACGAAGTGCTCGCCAAGCAAGAACTGCAGCTGACGCTGAGCGTGCCGAACCGTCTTCAGGAAGAGGGCGACACCGAAGAGCTGGCCGTGAAACTGCGCGTCAATTCGATGAAGGACTTCAACCCGGCCAGCCTGGTCGAGCAAGTGCCTGAGCTGAAAAAACTGATGGAGCTGCGTGACGCCCTGGTAGCCCTCAAAGGCCCACTGGGTAACGCACCTGCCTTCCGCAAAGCCATCGAAGGCGTTCTCGCCGACGACGAATCGCGCGGTCGCGTACTGGGTGAGCTGGGCCTGAACGCCGCAGCCCAGGACGCCTGAGTCCCCATCAGCCAAGGAAGCCAACACTATGAGCACCAGTGCAGCGCAGCAAAAAAGTAACGAGAACGGCGAATACAGCATTCTCGACAGCATCATCGCCGAAACCCGTCTGACCCCGGACGACGAAGCCTACGACATCGCCAAGCGCGGCGTGTCGGCGTTCATCGAAGAACTGCTCAAGCCGCAGAACAACGGTGAGCCGGTCAAGAAAGCCATGGTTGACCGCATGATCGCCGAGATCGATGCCAAGCTCAGCCGTCAGATGGACGAAATCCTCCACCACCCGGACTTCCAGTCGCTGGAATCGGCGTGGCGTGGTCTGCAGTTGCTGGTCGACCGCACCAACTTCCGCGAAAACATCAAGATCGAAATCCTCAACGTCTCCAAGCAAGACCTGCTGGACGACTTCGAAGATTCGCCGGAAGTGATGCAGGCTGGCCTGTACAAGCACATCTACACCGCTGAATACGGCCAGTTCGGTGGCCAGCCAGTGGGCGCGATCATCGCCAACTACTTCATGTCGCCAAGCTCGCCAGACGTGAAACTGATGCAGTACGTGTCGAGCGTTGCGTGCATGTCCCACGCGCCGTTCATCGCCGCTGCCGGCCCGAAATTCTTCGGCCTGGAAAGCTTCACCGGCCTGCCGGACCTGAAGGATCTGAAAGATCACTTCGAAGGCCCGCAATTCGCCAAATGGCAGAGCTTCCGTCAGTCCGAAGACTCGCGTTACGTCGGCCTGACCGTTCCGCGTTTCCTGCTGCGCAACCCGTACGATCCGGAAGAAAACCCGGTGAAATCGTTTGTGTACAAAGAAACCGTCGCCAACAGCCACGAGCACTACCTGTGGGGCAACACGGCCTACGCGTTCGGCACCAAGCTGACCGACAGCTTCGCCAAATTCCGCTGGTGCCCGAACATCATCGGCCCACAAAGCGGTGGCGCGGTTGAAGACCTGCCGTTGCACCACTTCGAAAGCATGGGCGAAATCGAAACCAAGATTCCGACCGAAGTGCTGGTGTCCGACCGTCGTGAATACGAGCTGGCCGAGGAAGGCTTCATCTCCCTGACCATGCGCAAAGGCAGCGACAACGCCGCGTTCTTCTCCGCAAGCTCGGTACAAAAACCGAAGTTCTTCGGCATCAGTGCCGAAGGCAAGGCCGCAGAGCTGAACTACAAGCTCGGCACCCAACTGCCGTACATGATGATCGTCAACCGCCTGGCTCACTACTTGAAAGTGCTGCAGCGCGAGCAACTCGGTTCGTGGAAAGAACGTACCGACCTCGAGCTGGAACTCAACAAGTGGATCCGCCAGTACGTGGCCGACCAGGAAAACCCGAGCGCCGAAGTTCGTGGCCGTCGTCCGCTGCGTGCCGCCCAGATCGTCGTCAGCGATGTTGAAGGCGAGCCAGGCTGGTACCGCGTCAGCCTGAACGTGCGCCCGCACTTCAAGTACATGGGTGCCGATTTCACCCTGTCGCTGGTTGGCAAGCTGGACAAAGAGTAAGCGGAGCTAACTCATGACTGGATACGGCAGCCTTTTCGAACGCCTGGGTGGCGACGCGGACAAACGCGTCGGCTGGAGCCGCGAGGTTTCCGCCATGGCGTCGGTGGCTGCCCATCTGGCCAAGATGCTCAGCACCCGTGCGGGCAGCGTGCAAACGCTGTCCGATTACGGGCTACCCGATCTCAACGACATGCGCCTGAGCCTGCATGACTCCCTGAGTCAGGCCCGCCTGGCCATCGAACGCTTCATCGAAGCCTACGAGCCACGCCTCACCAACGTGCGTGTCGTTTCCCTGCCGCGAGACAACGATCAACTCAGGCTGACCTTCAGTATCGAAGGCCTGTTGGAAGTTGAAGGTTTCAAGCGTCAGGTCAGTTTTGCCGCGCGCCTGGATGGCAGCGGTCAAGTCAAGGTCAATTAAGGAGACGACGATGTCCGGTAAACCCGCAGCCCGAGTCGGTGACCCAACCGCTTGCCCGCTCCCCGGCCACAGCACCAACCCGATCGCCGCCGGTTCCGGCGACGTATTCTTCGACGGCCTCGCGGCCGCCCGCGAAGGCGATGCCTCCGCGTGTGGTGGTGCGATGGTTGGCGGGTTGGCGAGTACCGTTTTGATCAACGGCAAACCGGCGGCGACCGTGGACTCCGTAGGGACCCATGGCAATAAAGTTACCGCCGGGTCTTCGACGGTGATTATCGGGAATTCGCATACGCCGGCGCCGTTTGTGGCGCCGCTGCCGGTGGAGATTCAGTGGCCGTTTAACGAGCACTTTGTGATCAATTGTCAGGACACCGGGAAGCCGCTGTCCGGAATCGAATACACGCTGAAGACGGCCTCCGGAAAAATTGTTACCGGTGTTACAGGTGCCGATGGCAAGACAAAGATGATCCACTCGGACGTTGCCGAGCCCGTTGAGCTGATTATTGAACAGCAAACAAAAGTGGCGATTGCTTGAGAATGCACAATAGCTCTCACCCGGTAAGTGGCAGGGTAGGCGAGCAAAAACGACAGGGATGTTGACATGGCAAATACAACAGTGACAGCAACGCTTTCGCCGGCGAGCAAGAAGATCGGGCAGACGGCAACTGTGCGTAAGTTTAGAGTCTCGGACATCCCTGGGGCGATGGATAAGATGAACTGGCCAGTCGCTGCCGGATTGATGCGCTATTGGTTTAAAGGCAATCCATGGGCAACTGAAGATGGTGGGATGGATGAACATACCAAAAATCATAAAAAAGAACCGCGCGATCCGTATGTAGAAAGCTCAATTGTTAAGATGGCATGGGTTTTGAAGTTTAAGCGCGCCAATGAAGTTTTTAATGAGCTAAGGGCCAAATGGAATAGCCCAGATGCACTGGTTAGAATGCGCAAGATTTTCCCAGGGAATTTTGCAGGTAAAGTTGACGGTGCGTATCAAATAAAATTTGAAAATGCTAGAGATGCTGAAAAGTTTGGATATACCAATACTATTCCAGTTAGGACGTCAAACGCTAACATTTTTCTGCTGGATGAGCTTAGGGGCGCCCTTGCAAATTTCAATATGAGAGTGATTGCTGAGGGTGAAGTTATTATCGCTTCAGGGAAAATCAGCTTTCTGGTGAATCGTCTAGGGTTTTATATTGACGACAGTTATGATTTCAGCGATGTAGGTAACCGGTTCAGTCAGCCCTTAGGCTATTGGAACTACGATGGTGTAGCAGATCCAGTAACAAGCAATGGCTCCAACTTTCTTTCGGCAATGGGGAAAGCAGAACTGGCCAGAACAGCCGCAATGCGGGGCGAAGATGTGCAGGCCATGTTCAAGGATATTGACGGAAAGCGTTATCACTTGATTCAAAATAGTGATTTTTCCGAATATCGAGCAACACACGGTAAAGGTGGGGATTTCACAGTGTACTCCGACATTATGTACGAGAGCGTAACACCTACTTTGATCAAGGTTGTTGAGTAAATGCGTTTCAGAATCACATGCCTGATTGTGTTAGCGGCCCTGGTGGTCGGGGCGCTATCATTTTATTCGTTTGTCGATAATCTGTCTCAGCGCCGACCAGATGTTATCGAGTTGAGTTATTCAAGGCAGTACATCGTGGAGCGCGTACCATTTACTTCTTTGTTTTTCGGAGAGGCCCTTTCCTATCTAAGAGTTACGGACCAAGATTCCCCTAGTTACATTTATCGCAGCCCGCTATACCCGACAAGACTTTTGGATATGCAGGTAAGTGAAGGCGACGGAAAGTTGAGTATTCCTAGTGTTGAGTTTCTGACGTCTGAGAAAAAGTTTGTCTTTCATTCTCAGCACTGGGAAGACTACTGGATGAATCGCTTTGTAAGTAATACCTCGTATTCTGTAGAGACGTTAAGCGGGAGTGGGAAATGATCGCCGGGTTCAGCAGTGTATTTGTTGGTAAACATCGGAAGGGTATCCGTCGAGCAATTGTTTTGCTCGTGGCTCTTTCTGCTTTGTTGTTTTTTGTCGTTACCACGATTCTAAATTATCCAGCCAGTTCGACAGTAGTTAGTCCTTCTGGTCGGTATGTTTTGGAAAATGTAAGGGTTGGGAAAATCTTCACACTTGGTGGAATGGCTTACTTGAGAGTAATCGATAGGCAAAATCCACAAGAGGTTTATCGTACACCTTTGTATGACACACAATTGCTGGATATGAGGGTGACTGAAGATGACTCCACTGTCGGCATTGCGTGGATATATTTTAATCGAGACAAAAAAACTTTCGATATCGCCATGCCCCGGTGGGAGTCGCATTGGCTAAATATGTTTATCAGTAATACCCCTTATGTACATCTTGAAGATTGAGCCCCGTATGAACCCTTACGCCAGGCCTGGCCAAGCCAGCCTGCAGGCGCCATCCAATGATCAAGTCGGGCATCGAGCGTAATACACAGGGCAGTTTTTTCATGAGATCCACTACCAGGCAGCTAACCCATGTCCTTTAACCACTACTACCAAAGCGAACTCACCGCGCTTCGCCAGTTGGGTCGTCGATTCGCCGAGCGCAGCCCGGCATTGGCGCCTTTCCTCGGCCAGGCCGGGCGTGACCCAGACGTGGAGCGGTTGCTGGAGGGCTTTGCGTTCCTGACTGGCCGCCTGCGGCAGAAGCTCGATGACGAGTTGCCGGAGCTCAGCCATTCGCTGATGCACTTGCTGTGGCCGAACTACATGCGGCCGTTGCCGGCGTTCAGTATTTTGCAGTTCGACCCGCTGAAGCGTTCCGGGCCGGCGTTGCAGGTCGAGCGTGATACGCCGATCGAGAGTGTGCCGATCGATGATGTGCGTTGCCGGTTTCGTACCTGCTACCCGACGGAAGTCCTGCCGCTGGACCTGACTGCGCTGACGTACTCGGTGAAGGGCGACGGTTCGCTGTTGAGCCTGCGCCTGGAGATGAGTTGCGACGGGCATATCGGTGAGCTGGACCTGAGTCGTCTGCGCCTGCACCTGGCCGGCGAGCGTTACATCAGTCAGATGCTTTACCTGAGCCTGTTGCGCAATCTGGAAGGCATCGAGCTGATTCCGCTGGACGCGGCCGGCAAGCCGCTCAATGGCGCTAACGGCACGCCGATGGCGTTCAAGATGCCTGGCGACCGCGTGCAGCCGGTGGGTTTTGCCGAAGAAGAAGCGTTGATCCCGTATCCGCTGAACACCTTCCGTGGCTATCGCTACTTGCAGGAATATTTCGCCTTCCAGGACAAGTTCCTGTTCGTCGATCTGAACGGTCTGGACCTGCTCAAGTCGCTGCCTGAAGACACGCTCAAGCAGATGCGCGGCCTGGAGCTGCGCTTCGACATTCGCAAGAGCGGCATCCAGCGTCTGCGCCCGACCCTGGACAACGTGAAGCTCTACTGCACGCCCATCGTCAACCTGTTCAAGCATGACGCCTTGCCGATTCGCCTCGATGGCAAACAGGACGAATACCTGTTGCTGCCGGCTGAATACGACCTGGAAAACTGCGGAGTGTTTTCGGTTGAAGGCGTTACCGGCTGGAAGCCCGGCGGCCTGGGTTATCAGGAGTACGTGCCGTTCGAATCGTTCGAGCACGACCCGAGTTTCGACGTGCCGCAAAGCCGTCCGCATTACAGCATCCGCCAGCGCACCTCGTTGCTGCACGACGGCCTCGACACTTACCTGAGCTTTGGCATTCGCCACACCGAAGCCCACGAAACGCTGTCGATCGAGCTGATCTGCACCAACCAGAACCTGCCACGCCGGCTCAAGCTCGGCGACATCTGCATGGCCTGCGAAGAGACCCCGGAGTTCCTCAGCTTTCGCAACATCACCCCGGCCACGTCGAGCTTCGCGCCGCCGCTGAGCCGTGACTTCCTGTGGAAGCTGATCAGCAACATGTCGCTCAACTACCTGTCGCTGGCCAACGTCGACGCGCTCAAGGTGATTCTCGAAACCTACGACCTGCCGCGCTACTACGACCAGCACGCGGAGAAGGTCAGCAAACGCCTGCTGGGCGGGCTCAAGTCGATCAAACACCAGCACGTCGACCGGTTGCACCGAGGGTTGCCGCTGCGCGGGTTGCGCACCGAGCTGACCATCGACCCGGAAGGCTATATCGGCGAAGGCGACCTGTTCGTCTTCGCTTCGGTTCTTAACGAGTTTTTCGCGCTTTACGCCAGTCTCAATTCGTACCACGAGCTGCGGGTAAAAAGCACACAGGGAGAGGTGTACCAATGGACACCACGTATGGGCCTTCAGCCTCTGCTTTAAGCGGGCTGACCCGAGGAATACGCGAGTACTCGCTGTTTCAGGCCGTGCTGCTGGTCGTCGATCGGCTGCGCGAGGCTCACCCGTACCTGGGCGAAGAGGACCTCTACGACCAGCTGGAATTCCAGGCCAACCCGAGCCTGGGTTTCCCTGGCAGCGACGTCGATCGCGTGGAGTTTTTCCGCGAGCACGGGCAGCTGCGCGCGCGCCTGCGTTTTAACCTGATCGGCCTGGTCGGTTCCGGTTCGCCGTTGCCGGCGTTCTATGGTGAGCAAGCGCTGGGCGACAGCGAAGACGGCAACCCGACACGGCACTTCCTCGACCTGTTCCACCATCGCCTGCAACGGCTGATGCTGCCGATCTGGCGCAAGTACCGCTACCGCGCCAGCTTCCAGAGTGGCGCCCTCGACCCGTTTTCCTCGCAGCTGTTTGCGCTGATCGGCCTGGGTGGCGAAGACATTCGCAAGGCCCAGGAACTGAACTGGAAACGCCTGCTGCCGTACCTCGGCCTGTTGAGTTTGCGAGCGCATTCGGCGGCGTTGATCGAAGCGGTACTGCGTTACTACTTCAAGCACGCCGAACTGACCATCGAGCAGTGCATCGAGCGCCGCGTGGAAATCCTCGACGAACAGCGTAACCGCCTGGGCCGCGCCAACAGCGCGCTCGGTGAAGACCTGGTGCTGGGCGAGAGCGTGCGCGACCGCAGCGGCAAGTTCCGGATTCACATCCGCGAGCTCGACTGGCAGCGCTTTCACGAATTCCTGCCGATCGGTTTCGGCTACCAGCCGCTGTGCGCGCTGGTGCGGTTCACCCTGCGTGACCCGCTCGATTACGACATTCGCCTGGTCCTGCGCCAGGAAGAAATCCGCGAACTGCGCATCGGTGAGCAGAACGCCTGTCGCTTGGGGTGGACCAGTTGGCTGGGCCGCGAACACGCGGACGGCGTGGTGACCCTGGGTAGCAAAATTCATTAAGGACGTGAGACCAATGATCAACGTAGACCTGCAACAACTGATCCAGGCGCTGGACGCCGAAACCCGTCGTGACCTGGAAAGTTCGGCCGAACGCTGCGTCGCCCGTGGCGGCAGCAAGATCCTCGTCGAAGACCTGTTGCTGGGCCTGCTGGAACGCCCGCAAGGCTTGCTCGCACGCGCGTTGCAAGACGCCGAAGTCGATGCTGGCGAACTCAGCGCCGCGCTGCAATCGCGGGTTGAGCACAGCGCCTCGCGCAACCCGGTGTTCGCCCCGGAACTGGTGCAGTGGCTGCAAGATGCGTTGCTGGTGGCCAACCTTGAACTGGGCCAGAGCCAGGTCGAACAGGCCGCGTTGATCCTCGCGCTGCTGCGCAATCCGATGCGCTACGCCGGCAGCCGTTACCAGCCATTGCTGGCGAAACTGAACATTGATCGCCTGAAGGATTTTGCCCTGTCGCAGAAGGAACAACCGGCCACCGGCAAACCGGCTGTACCGGGTGAATCGCTGCTGCAACGCTTTACCCACAACCTGACCCAGCAAGCCCGCGACGGCAAACTCGACCCGGTACTGTGCCGCGATGGCGCGATTCGGCAGATGGTCGACATCCTTGCGCGCCGCCGCAAGAACAACCCGATTGTGGTCGGTGAAGCCGGCGTCGGTAAAACCGCGATCGTCGAAGGTCTGGCCTCGCGCATTGCCGCCGGTGAAGTGCCGCAAGTGCTCAAGGGCGTTGAACTGCTGTCGCTGGACATGGGCCTGCTGCAAGCCGGCGCCAGCGTCAAAGGTGAGTTCGAGCGTCGCCTCAAAGGCGTGATCGACGAAGTCAAAGCCTCGCCGAAACCGATCATCCTGTTCATCGACGAAGCGCACACCCTGATCGGCGCGGGCGGCAATGCCGGTGGTTCGGACGCAGCCAACCTGCTCAAGCCGGCTTTGGCGCGTGGCGAGTTGCGCACCATCGCCGCCACCACCTGGGCCGAGTACAAAAAATACTTCGAGAAAGACCCGGCCCTGGCCCGTCGTTTCCAGCCGGTGCAGTTGCACGAACCGACCGTCAGCGAAGCGGTGACCATCCTCCGCGGTCTGGCTCAGGTGTATGAGAAGAGCCATGGCATCTACCTGCGCGATGACGCGGTGGTCGCGGCGGCGGAATTGTCGGCACGTTACCTGGCCGGCCGGCAGCTGCCGGACAAAGCCGTCGACGTCCTCGACACTGCCTGTGCCCGCGTGCGCATCAGCCTCGCTGCCGCGCCGGAAAGCCTTGAGCGCCTGCGTGGCGAACTGGCCGAAGGCGGGCGTCAGCGTCAGGCCCTGCGTCGTGATGCCGAAGCCGGTTTGCTGATCGACCATGAAGCGCTCGATGCGCTGGAAGATCGCCTGGACGCCGCCGAAGACGAAAGGGTCGCCCTGGAAACGCTCTGGACCGAGCAAAAAGAGCTGGCCGAGCGCTTGCTGGAGCTGCGTCAGCAACTGGCCAAGGCCCGTGAAGCCGCGGCCGTCGAGCCGACCGTCACGGTTGAAGAGGACGCTGAAGGCACGGTAATCGAAACCCTCGAAGCGAGCGTGGACGAAACGCAAAGCGTCGAAGCCCTGGAAGCCGCGCTGAACGAAACCCACCGCGCCCTGACCGATGCCCAGGTCAAGGAACGCCTGGTGAGTTTCGAAGTGTGCCCACGTCTGGTGGCTGAAGTGATCAGTGCCTGGACCGGTGTGCCGTTGGCGCAACTGGCCCGTGAGCACAACGCCAAGGTCGCAAGCTTCGCCACCGACCTGCGCACGCGGATTCGCGGACAGGAACAAGCCGTCCACGCACTGGACCGCTCGATGCGCGCCACCGCGGCCGGCCTGAACAAACCCGATGCGCCGGTGGGCGTGTTCCTGCTGGTCGGCCCGAGCGGCGTCGGCAAGACCGAAACCGCGCTGGCGCTGGCCGACTTGCTGTATGGCGGTGATCGTTTCATCACCACCATCAACATGTCCGAGTTCCAGGAGAAGCACACCGTCTCGCGCCTGATCGGTGCACCACCGGGCTACGTCGGTTACGGCGAAGGCGGCATGCTCACCGAAGCCGTGCGGCAGAAACCGTACTCCGTGGTGCTGCTCGACGAAGTCGAAAAAGCCGACCCGGACGTGCTCAACCTGTTCTACCAAATCTTCGACAAAGGCGTGGCCAACGACGGGGAAGGGCGTGAAATCGACTTCCGCAACACGCTGATCCTGATGACCTCGAACCTGGGCAGCGACCGCATCAGCGAACTCTGCGAAAACGGTGCGCGGCCAACCGCTGAAGTCCTCGAAGAAACCATCCGCCCGGTGCTCAGCAAACACTTCAAACCGGCGTTGCTGGCGCGGATGCGCGTGGTGCCGTACTACCCGGTCGGTGGCCCGGTGCTGCGCGAGCTGATCGAAATCAAACTGGGCCGTCTGGGCGAGCGCCTGAACCGCCGCCAGCTGGATTTCACGTACTGCCAGAACCTCGTCGATCACCTCGCCGAGCGTTGCACCCAAAGCGACAGCGGCGCGCGCCTGATCGACCACTTGCTCGACCTGCACGTGCTGCCGTTGGTGGCGGATCGTCTGCTCGAGGCGATGGCCACCGGTGAAAGCCTCAAGCGCGTTCACGCAACGCTCGATGGCGACGCTAGCGTGACCTGCGAGTTCGCCTGAGGTGAGTGTGATGTTCACTCGAGTGCCGCAACCGCTGGTCTATGCCGAAGCCTTGCTGGCGAAGTTCGCCAGCTTGTCGTGCGCGGCTGACGGCGCGGCGCTGCTGGGTGACTTCGTGCGCGCGGTCGCCGAGCTCAGTGGTTGTGAGTTGAGTCAGTTGTACCTGCTCGATGCTACCCACACCAGCCTCGGGCTGAATGCCGAGTGTTTGCAGGGCATCCTGCAACCCCGGGAAACCGAGAGCCTGCCGGCCGACTACAACGGTGAGCAACTGCTGCAATTCTCGCTGTGCCAGAACCGTGTGCTCAGCCTCACCGGGCTCAGTGGCAGCCTGCACGAGACCAGTTTCCTGCCGGAGCAGGCTGTGCCGTGGCAGTCACTGCTGTGCGTGCCGCTGCTCAACCCGCAAAAAGCGGTGGTCGGCCTGTTGCTGTGCGCCAGCCGTGAACAGGTCGAGTTGCAGGGGTTTGCCGATTCGCTCGGGCAACTGGGTTCGTTCGTGCTCGGGCAATTGCACCTGCTGCAACGGCTGCGCCGGCCGGTGGGCGATGTGTCGCCGATGCCCAGCAGCGTGCCGAGTGCCAGCGGGTATGGCTTGATCGGTAAAAGCTCGGCGATGCGCCAGACCTACCAGCTGATCAGCAAGGTGCTGCACAGCCCGTACACCGTGCTGCTGCGGGGCGAAACCGGCACCGGCAAGGAAGTGGTGGCGCGGGCCATCCACGATTGCGGGCCGCGCCGTTCCCAGGCGTTCATCGTGCAGAACTGTGCGGCGTTCCCGGAAAACCTGTTGGAAAGTGAACTGTTCGGCTACCGCAAAGGCGCCTTTACCGGTGCCGACCGTGATCGCGCCGGACTGTTCGATGCGGCCAACGGGGGGACCTTGTTGCTGGACGAAATCGGCGACATGCCGCTGTCCCTGCAAGCCAAGCTGTTGCGGGTATTGCAGGAAGGCGAGATTCGTCCGCTGGGTTCCAACGACACCCACAAGATCGACGTGCGCATCATCGCCGCGACTCACCGCGACCTGGCGGTGCTGGTCAGCGAAGGCAAGTTCCGCGAAGACCTGTACTACCGCCTCGCGCAGTTCCCGATTGAACTGCCGGCCCTGCGTCAGCGCGAGGGCGACATCCTCGACCTGGCCCGACACTTCGCCGACAAGGCCTGTGCCTTCCTGCAACGCGATGCGGTGCGCTGGTCCGACGCGGCGCTCGATCACCTGTCGAGCTACGCCTTTCCCGGCAACGTTCGTGAACTCAAAGGCCTGGTCGAACGTGCCGTGTTGCTCTGCGAAGGCGGCGAGTTGCTGGCCGAGCATTTCTCGCTGCGCATCGACACCGCCCCCGAGGAAAGCAGCCTGAACCTGCGCGAACGCCTGGAGCAGGTCGAGCGCAGTCTGTTGCTCGATTGCCTGCGCAAGAACGACGGCAACCAGACCCTCGCCGCCCGCGAACTCGGCCTGCCACGGCGCACGCTGCTGTACCGCCTCGGGCGCCTGAATATCAACTTGGGTGATTTCGATGGATAGGCCCATGACGCGTCATCTCACCCCTTTTGCTTCTGTCAGCGCCGCCCTCAAGGGTCGGCGCTTTGTGCATTGTTTAGCCCTGGAGACCCTCTGATGCCTGTTCGTCACTGGCAAGCCGTCCTGCTGACCCTCGTCGTTCTATGCGGCCTCGGGGGCTGTAGCGGCAATTACAAATTCAACGACAACACCTATCGCCCTCTGGGTGATCCGCAGGCGGTCAATCGCGGCAAGTGACCGCAAGGAGCGACATCATGGAACTGGTTTTCGAAATGCTGAACACCAAGCAGTTCGTGCCCACGGATTTGTGCCAAAAGACCTTCAAGCAGGCTGGCGGCGTGATCGGGCGGGGCGAGGATTGCGACTGGATCATTCCGGACCGCAAGCGTCACCTGTCCAACCATCACGCGCTGATCAGCTACCGCGACGGCACGTTTTTCCTGACCGATACCAGCAGCAACGGTATTCAGGCCAGCGAAAGCGGCGCGCGCCTGCGCAAGGGTGAAGCGCAGCGCATCGAACACGGCAGTGTCTACGTGCTGGGGGATTTCGAAATCCGTGCACGGCTGGTACGCGACCCGGCCACCTTCGATACCGAAGTCGGCCGCCCGCAAGCCGCCGGCAGCATCATTCCGGACGATGCGTTTCTCGACCTTGATCCGCTCATGGCGCTCGATCAACAGGAACGGGTCTACTCGGAAATCGACGAACTGAGCGCCCTCAATGCGCCGCGTCAGGAGCCGCGCCAGCGTGCCGACTACGCGCGCATCGACATGGAGAGCCTGCTGGTGCCGGAACTGGTGGCCGCGCCTGCCGCGCCGGAGCCTGCACCGGCACCCAAGGCGGTCGAGCGTCAAAGCGAAGGCTTCTGGGAGCATTTCGGTGATGCGCTGGGTGTCGACCTCAAAGGCCTCGATCACGACAGCCGCGAAGCCCTGGCGATCAACGCCGCGCGTTTGCTCAAGCAAAGCGTTGGTGGTTTGCAGCAGAGCCTGCGCACCCGGTCGGAGCTGAAAAACGAACTGCGCCTGGCGCAGACCACAGTGCAAGGCACCGGCAAAAACCCGCTGAAATTTGCCGTCGATGCCAGCGAAGCGCTGGGCATTCTGTTGCAGGGCGACAAACCCGGCCAGTTGCCGGCGGGGCAGGCGATCTCGCGGGCGTTCCGTGACTTGCAGGCGCATCAGGTGGCCTTGCTCACCGCCAGCCGCGCGGCGGTACGCGGCACCCTCGAGCACTTCTCGCCGCAGCAATTGACCCTGCGTTTCGAGCGCGACGGCAACAAGCCGCTGCTCGCCACCTCGGGCAGCCGCTGGAGAGCCTACGGCCGTTATCACCAGGCACTGCGTCAGGACGATGACTGGAGCGAACGCCTGCTGGCGCGGGACTTCGCCCAGGCCTACGAAGAACAGATCCGCCTGATTTCCACCCTACACACCGACCACCAAGGATGATGCGCATGTCTCGCTGCAAGGCCGTAATAATCAACCTGCTGACAGCGTTCACCGCCCTGGTGCTGCTGGCCGGCTGCTCGTCGATTTCGCCGTATTCCACCGTCACCAAGCTCAACCTCAAGCTGACCGCCAGCGATCAGGTCAACCCGGACCTGAATGGCCGACCATCGCCGATTGTCGTGCGGCTGATTGAGCTCAAACACCCGGTGGCCTTCGAAAACGCTGACTTCTTCAGCCTGTACGAGCGCGCCAAGGAATCCCTGTCGCCAGACCTGGTGGCCAGCGAAGAGCTGGAACTGCGTCCGGGCGAAACCGCCGAGTTCAAGCTTAGCGTCGAAAGCGGCAGCCGCTACGTCGGCGTGCTCGCGGCGTATCGCGACCTGCGTGAAACCCAATGGCGCTATGTGGTTCCAGTCACCCCGGCCGACCTGACCGTGGCCGAACTGATCCTCGACAAGAACGGCATCCATGACAAAAACCAAAAGCTCGCCAAGGCGGATGACTGAACATGAACGTGCATAAAGTCATTTGGCAGGAAGGCATGTTGCTGCGCCCGCAGCACTTCCAGCACAACGATCGCTACTACGACAACCAGATGAAAACCCGTACCCAGTTGCTGGGCAGTTACACCTGGGGGTTTCTGGGGCTCGAGATCGACTTGCAGTTCCTCAACATGGGCAAACTGGTGATCAGCCAGGCGTCGGGGATTCTCCCGGACGGCAGCCTGTTCGAGCTCGGTGGCAACACCGAGCCGCTGGCCCTCGACGTTCCGCCGAACACCGGCAACACGCCGATCTACCTGGCCTTGCCGCTGGTGACCGGTAATCACATCGAGTCCCGTCGTCCGGAGCAATCCGACGTGCTGGCGCGTTACACCGCGTACGAAGCGGAAGTCGCCGACTCCAACGCCGGCGACGATTCCAGCAGCCAGGTCAGCTGCGCGCGCCCGGACTTCCGTTTGTTGCTCGGCGAGCAGCAGAGCGACCAGGCCTACGTGAAGCTGAAGATCTGCGAAGTCCTCGACACCACGCCCGACGGCGTGATCAGCCTCGATCCGGACTTCGTCCCGACCTTCATCCACGCTCACGCGTCGGGTTACCTGCTGTCGTGCCTCAAAGAAGTCATCAGCATGCTCGGTCACCGTGGCGACACCATTGCCGACCGGATTCGCTCCAACGGCAAGGTCGGTGGCGCGGAAGTCGGTGACTTCATGATGCTGCAACTGATCAACCGCACCGAACTGGTCCTGCGCCATTACCTCGGCCTGGAGCAGGTTCACCCGGAAGAGTTGTACCGCACGCTGCTGACAATGCTCGGCGATCTGTCGACCTTTGCCAGCGACAGCAAACGCCCGCGTCTGGACAGCCGCTATCAGCACAGCGACCAGGGTGCGAGCTTCCGCAAACTGATGGAAGCGATTCGTCAGGTGCTGTCGATGGTGCTTGAACAGCACGCCATCGAACTGGTGCTGCAAGCCCGTCAATACGGCATCACCGTCTCGCCGCTGCACGACCACAAACTGCTGGGCACGGCGTCATTCGTGCTGGCGGCCAGCGCCAACTGCGACTCCGAAGAGCTGCGGCATCGCCTGCCGGCCCACCTCAAGGTCGGTCCGGTGGAACGCATCCGCCAGTTGGTCAACCTGCACTTGCCGGGCATCAAGGTCAAACCCTTGCCGGTGGCGCCGCGGCAGATCCCGTTCCACTCGAACAAAACCTATTTCATCCTCGAACTCAGTTCCGAAGACCTGGCACAACTGGAGCGCTCCGGCGGCTTCGCGTTCCACGTGTCCGGCGAATTTGCCGAGCTTGAACTGAAATTCTGGGCCATCAGGAACTGACCGATATGATCAAGGAAATGGATCACAACCAGGACGACAAAACCGTCCTGCTCGATCGCCAGGGCCATGGCCCGGCACAGAGCCCGCTGACCGATTTCGCCGCACCGCCGCGTTTCGAGCAACTGGAAGAACGGATGATCTACGCTGCGCGCCTGCGTCCGGCGGAAGCGTTCAACATCAGCCTCAATTCACTGGTGGCGGCGTCGTCCGACCTGCTGTCGGAAGTGGTGCGGCTCAAACACAGCGACACCCGCGAAGACATGCACGCGCTCAACGAGCGGCTGACGGCGGCGCTGAAACTCTTCGAAGTCCGGGCGCTGCACAACGGTGCCGAGAGCAGCCAGGTGATGGCCGCACGTTACGTGCTCTGCACCGTGGTCGACGAAGCGGTGGTGACCACCCCGTGGGGCAACGAAAGCGAGTGGTCGCAGATGAGCCTGCTCAGCAGCTTCCACAACGAGACCTTTGGCGGCGAGAAATTCTTCCAGCTGCTCGATCGTCTGTCGAAGAACCCGGTCAAACACCTGCCGATGCTGGAACTGATGTACTTGTGCCTGTCGCTCGGTTTCGAGGGCAAGTACCGGGTGCAGGCGCGCGGCATGCTGGAACTCGACGGCATTCGCGATGCGCTCTATCGGCAGATTCGCCAGCTGCGCGGCGACGTGCCGCGTGAACTGTCGCCGCACTGGGAAGGCCTCAACGACCGACGTCGCAGCCTGGTGCGCATCGTGCCGTGGTGGATGGTCGCGCTGTTTACGCTGGTATGCCTGGTGGTGATGTATTCGGGTTTTGCCTGGGTGCTCGGCGAGCAGCGCGACACCGTTCTGCAACCTTATCAGCCGCTTGATCCAGCCGCGGTTCAGCCGCTGTCGAAGCCGTAAAACAGGGACGTGTGATGAAAAAGTTTTTCAAGAAAGTCGGCGCGTTCCTGCGCAAGACCTGGGTCTGGACCCTGCTGCTGGTGCTGTTCGTCGCGCTGCTGGTGTGGTTCGTCGGACCACTGCTGGCCGTCAACGATTACAAATTCTGGGAAGGCTCGACCTCGCGCCTGCTGACCATCAGCGTGCTGTTCCTGATCTGGGGCCTGACCATGGTCTTCGTCAGCTGGCGCGCCGGTGTGCGCAAAAAAGCCGCCGAAGAAACCGAAGACGGCCAGGACCGTATTCGCCGCGAAGAACTGATCGACGAGGAACAAAAGGAGCTGCGTGCGCGTTTCAAAGACGCGCTGCGCACCTTGAAAACCTCCAGCCTGTATCGCGGCCGTAGCGAACGCTGGCGCAACGATCTGCCGTGGTACCTGCTGATCGGGCCACAGGGCAGCGGCAAAACCAGCCTGCTGGACTTCTCGGGCCTTGAGTTTCCGATCAACAAGATCGACCGCAAACTCACCCGCGACACCATCGGCACCCGCCATTGCGACTGGTACTTCGCCGACCACGGCGTGCTGATCGACACCGCCGGGCGTTACCTGACCCAGCCGGACGTGGATGTCGACGGCAGTGCCTGGACCACCTTGCTCGACCTGCTGCGCAAGCGTCGTCGCAACCGTCCGTTGAACGGCGTGCTGGTGACCATTCCAGTTGAATTGCTGCTCAGTGGCACCGAGCAAGACCTCGACACCCTGGCGCGTCAGGTGCGTGCGCGCCTGCAAGACGTGCATCAAAAACTGCACGTCGACCTGCCGATCTATCTGGTGCTGAGCAAGGCCGACCAGTTGCTGGGCTTCGACGAGTTCTTCGATCAACTGACCCGCGAAGAAAGCGATCAGGTGCTTGGCACCAGCTTCCGCAAAGAGCAAAGCGGCACCGACGTGGCCGTGCTGCGCGCAGAGTTCGAAGAGCTGCTGCGTCGCCTCAACAGCCAGGTGATCATGCGCATGCACCAGGAGCGCGACACCCAGCGCCGTGGTCGCATTCTCGACTTCCCGCATCAACTGGGGCAGATCGGCGAGCGCCTGTGCCTGTTCGTCGACATGGCGTTCACCGGCAACCGCTACCAGCGCGTCAGCCAGTTGCGCGGTTTCTACCTGACCAGCGCGCCGCACCTGAAGCAACAGATGGACCAGAGCACCGCCGGCATTGGCGCCAGCCTGGGTATCGACAGCGGCGTGCTGCCGACCTTGCGCAGCGGTCGTTCGCGGTTCATCCACCACGTGCTCAGCCGGGTGATTTTCCCCGAGGCCGATCTGGCCGGTCTGGACAAGCGCGAACGCAACCGCATCCATTGGGGGCAGCGTGCGTTGTACGTCGGTGCACTGGCGGCGCTGGGGCTGTTCGGTTTGCTCTGGGCAACGGGTTTCTCGGCCAACTACGAGCGCCTGGAACACCTGCGTTCGCTGGCGCAAACCTGGACCCAGCAACGCTCGGCGCTGACCGCTCGTGATGACGCGATGGGCGTGCTTAAAACCCTCGATACCAGCTATGAAGCGACCAAGGTGTTCCCGCCTAAAGGCGATGTGTCGATGTTCGAGCGCGGTGGTCTGTATCAGGGGCAAGAGAGCAACCCGGTGGTCAAGGACGCGTACCAGCGTGAACTTGAAACCCAGTTGCTGCCACGCGTAGCGCAACTGCTCGAAGGGCAGATTCGCAGCAACATGGGCGACCGCGATCGCCTGATTAACAGCCTGCGCGCCTACCTGATGCTGAACATGAAGGATCGCCGCGATCCGGCGTGGCTGAAAGATTGGGTGGCTCAGGACTGGTCGGTCCGTTACACCGGCAACACCGCGGTGCAGAACGGTCTGAATGGGCACTTCGAGCGTCTGCTCAAGCAGCCGTTTATCTACCCGCTCAACGATGCATTGGTTGCCCAGGCGCGTCAGGTACTGCGCAGCGAATCGCTGGCCACCGTGGTCTACCGGATGCTGCGCGAGCAGGCCCGCAACCTGCCGGATTACCGCTTCAGCCAACACCTCGGTCCGCAGGGCGCACTGTTCGTCGGCACCGACTACGTGATACCGGGGTTCTACACCCAACAGGGTTATCAGCAGTACTTCTCGGTCCAGGGCTCTGCACTGGTCACCGACATCCTGCGTGACAACTGGGTGCTGGGCGAAGGCTCGGGCATGAGCGGCATGGACTTGCGCCGCCTGATGGTCGAACTGGAGCAACTGTACTTCCGCGACTACGCCAACTTCTGGAGCGAAGCGGTCGGCCAGGTGGCGTTGCGACCAATCAACGACGCCGGTGAAGGTGCTGAGCAACTGGCTGGGCTGACGTCTGCCAACTCGCCGATCCTGCAAATGCTGGTGGAAGTGCGCGAGAACACCCGTTTCCCGGTGATCGCCGAGAGCGCTGATGAAGCCGCCGACGTCGCTGACAAACTGGGTGCCAAGGGTGGAAAACTCGGCAAGCTCGCCGCCGCTGCAGCGGGCAAGGCGTCGGAAGCCCTGACCAAGAACCTGCCGGATACCGCGAAGAAATCCCTGCAACGGCGCTTCGAACCGCTGCACCGTTTGCTCGATGACAACAACGGCCCGGCTGCCGACCTGACCCCGGCGCTGCAAGCGCTGAACGACCTGCAACTGCAACTGTCCAGCCTGGCGCGTGCCAGTGCCCCGGATCAGGCCGCGTTCGAAATGGCCAAGACCCGCATGAGCGGCCAGCGCGATGCGCTGAGCAACTTGCGCAACGCTTCGGGTCGCCTGCCGCGCCCGATCAGCGTGTGGTTCAACGTCCTGGCCGAAGACACCTGGCGTCTGGTGCTCAACGATTCCTACCAGTACCTCAACCAGCGCTACCAGAGCGAGCTGTACAGCTTCTATGGCAAGGCGATCAACAAGCGTTACCCGTTCAACGCCCACAGCACCAGCGACGTTGCGATCAGCGACTTCCGCGAGTTCTTCAAGGCGCAGGGTATTGCCGATCGCTTCTTCGACACCTACATGCGTCCATTCGTCAGCGGCGATCCGGGCAACTACCGCCTGCGCAGCATCGACGGTCACAGCCTGCCGATGTCCAAGGTCTACCTCGACCAGATGGCCGCGGCACAAGTGATCCGCCAAAGCTTCTTTGCCGAAAACCCGGCCGAGCCGCAGGTGCAGTTCAAACTGGAGCCGTACACCCTCGACCCGGCTGTCAGCCGTTCCGAGTTCCGCTTTGGCGACAAGACCATGGAATACCGACATGGCCCGATCGTGCCGGTGGCCTTCAAATGGCCAACCGACGCGGAAGACGGTCGCACCAGCCTGGTCCTCGAAAAAATGGCCRGCCGGCCGATCGGCATCGAGAAAAACACCGGCCCATGGTCGCTGTTCCGTCTGTTCGATTTGATGCAGACCGAATACCTGACCGGTCGCGACGTGCTGGTGCTCAAGGCTGATGTGGGTGGCCTGCGCGCCAACTACCTGCTGATGAGCCAGCGCACGCCGAACCCGTTCGACATGGGCGTGTTGCGCACCTTCCGTATGCCGGTGCAGCTCTGATGCTGGTTGCCAGCCCCTGGCGTAGCGCGGCGCGTACCGATCCGGGCAAGGTTCGGGCGCGCAACGAAGATGCTTTCCTCGACAGCCCGGAGCATGGCCTGTGGGTGGTCGCGGACGGCATGGGCGGTCATCAGGGTGGCGACATCGCCAGCCAGTTGATCGTCGCCAGCCTGGCGGAATTGCCCGTCGAAGACAGCTTCGACGAGCGGCTCAAAGGCGTGCGCCAGTGCCTGCACTGGCTCAACCGTCGTTTGGGCCAGGAATTGACCGTCACCGCCGGGCGCCATGACAGCATCATGGGCAGCACGGTGGTGGCGTTGTTGGTGGACGGCAATCGCGCGGCCTGTATCTGGGCCGGCGACAGCCGTTGTTACCTGTGGCGTGGGCAGCGCTTGTATCAGCTGTCCAAGGACCATTCGCTGATGCAACAACTGATCGACGAACAACAGATGAGCGTCGAGCAAGCCCGGGCTCATCCGGCCGCCAGCGCCTTGACCCGTGCGGTCGGGGCCAGCGAGCAATTGACCCTGGACGTGCTCGAACTCGAGGTCTATCCCGGTGACGCGTTTCTGCTGTGCAGCGACGGTTTGTACCAGGGCTTGAGCAGCGACGCGCTGGGCAACGCCTTGAGCCTGACCGCGCCGCACGTGGCGCTGGAACGCTTGTTCGACGGCGCGTTGCGCGGTTCGGCGCGGGACAACCTGACTGCCGTGGTGATCCGCCAATGAGTGAACTCAATCCGGTGCTCGACGAACTGCTGGTCAGCGACGAGGAAGCCGCCAACCTGACCTACTTTGCCTTCGCCAAATCCCATGCGATGCCGCGTGCCGTGGCGCCGACCCGGGCCAGCGTTGGTGCGTTGCCGGACGTGCTGGCGGGGCGTTACCGCATCGAGCGTTTGCTCGGTGCCGGTGGCATGGGCGCGGTGTATCGCGCACGGGACCTGCTGCACGAACAATTCGGTGACCCCGACCCGTATATAGCGCTGAAAATCCTCAGCGAAGAATTTGCCGAATCGCCGGACGCCAGTGCCTTGCTCTACAGCGAGTTCGCCCTGACCCGGCGCCTGCGCCACTTGAACGTGGTGCGTTTGCACAGCTTCGAAGTGGACACCGAGTGCCAGCGCGCCTTCATCACCATGGAACTGATGCGCGGGCTGACCCTGGACAAACTGCTCTGCGAACGGCCCCTGGGCCTGCCGTGGCGAGAATTGCGTGACATCGCGCTGCCGCTGCTCGACGCGTTGGCCTATGCCCACGGTCGCGGCGTGCTGCACGGTGATTTGAAACCGAGCAACGTGATGCTCAGCGAGGAGGGCGTGCGTTTGTTCGACTTCGGCCTCGGCCAGGCCGAGGAGGGCGTATTGCCCGGCCTGCCGCATTTGAGCCGCAGCCGTTTCAACGCCTGGACCCCGGGCTATGCCGCGCCGGAACTGCTGGAAGGCGCAGCGCTGACCGCCAGCGCCGACCTCTTCGCAGTGGCCTGCGTGATTTATGAATTGGCGGGCGGCAAACACCCGTACCGCCGCTTGCCGTCGACCCAGGCCCGCGACGAACGCCTGGACCGAGAACTGCAGGCACCCAAGCACCTACCGAAACACTGCTGGCCGGCGCTGCGCACGGCGCTGGCTTTCGATGCGGCGCAACGCACCGTGACTGCCGCACAACTGCGTGACGCCCTAGGCGCCACTTCCTCCTGGCTGCAACGCTGGCTGCATCGGCGCAACGGATGACTACCGAACAGGGAGCAAGCAATGTTCAACCCTTCTAACGAAACCCATTTCAGCCTGACCGTGGCTGACTTCCAGGGTGACCTGCAAGTGCTGTCATTCACTGGCACCGAAGGCATCAGCCAGACCTTTCGTTTCGACCTGGAACTGGTCAGCGAGAACCCCGATCTGGACCTTGAGACGTTGCTGCATAAGCAAGCGTTTCTGGCGTTCGATCCGAAAGGCAGTGGCATTCACGGCCAGATTTACCGCGTCGCCCAAGGCGATGCCGGTAAACGCCTGACTCGCTACAAAGTGTCCCTGGTGCCGCAACTCGAATACCTGCGCCACCGCACCAACCAGCGCATCTACCAGCAGATGTCGGCGCCGAAAATCATCGCGCTGATCCTCGAAGAACACGGCATCAAGGGCAACGCCTACAGCTTCCAGCTGAGCCAGCCGTGCCCGGATCGCGACTACTGCGTGCAGTACGACGAAACCGATCTGCATTTCGTCCAGCGGCTATGCGAGGAAGAGGGCATTCATTACCACTTCCAGCACGACGCGAAGGGCCACAAACTGGTATTCGGCGACGACCAGACCGTGTTCCCGAAACTCGGTCAGCCCACCGCCTACGTACAGGGCAGCGGCATGGTCGCCGACGAGCCGGTGATCAAAGGCTTCACCCTGCGCCTGGAAACCCGCACCAACCGCACCACGCGCCGCGACTACGATTTCGAGAAGCCGCGCCTGCAACTGGAGGCGGCCTACAAACCCGACGGCAAAAGCGACGAGCCGGACCTGGAAGACTACGACTACCCAGGCCGCTTCACCGAGCGCGCACGCGGCAAGTTCCTCAGCCAGCGAGCGCTGGAACGCCACCGCGCCGACTACCAGCAAGCCGAAGGCCATGGCGACCAGACCACCCTGGTCAGCGGCCACTTCCTGGAGATCTCCGACCACCCGCGCACCGAGTGGAACGACCTCTGGCTGCTGACCGAAGTCATCCACGAAGGCAAGCAACCGCAAGTCCTCGAAGAGTCGGTGACCAGCGACACCACCGCCAACAAGGACGACTTTCACCAGGGCTACCGCAACCGCTTCCTCGCCACCCCGTGGGACGTGTTCTACCGCCCGGAGCTGCTGCACCCCAAACCCCGCGTGCTCGGCAGCCAGACCGCCCAAGTCACCGGCCCCAAAGGTGAAGAAATTCACTGTGATCAGTATGGCCGCGTCAAAGTGCAATTCCACTGGGACCGCGAAGGCCTGGCCGACGACAAAACCAGCTGCTGGCTGCGCGTCTCCAGCAGCTGGGCCGGCGACCGCTACGGCGCCATCGCCATCCCGCGCATCGGCATGGAAGTGCTCGTCACCTTCCTCGAAGGCGACCCCGACCAACCGCTGGTGACCGGCTGCCTGTACCACAAGGAAAACCAGGTGCCGTACGCCTTGCCGGCGAACAAAACCCGCAGCGTCTTCAAAACCCTCAGCTCCCCCGGTGGCGGCGGCTTCAATGAACTGCGCATCGAAGACAAAAAAGGCGCCGAACAAATCTTCATCCACGCCCAACGCGACTGGGATGAAAACATCGAGCACGACCAGAAAATCCGCGTCGGCAACGAACGCCACGACACCGTCGAAAAAAACACCTACACCGAACTCAAGGCCGAAGAACACCGCACCACCATTGCCGACCGAAAAGTCGAAACGCGGATGGACGACCACCTGACCATCGGCCAGAACCAACACATCAAACTCGGCACCGCACAACTGACCAGCGTCGGAAGAGAAATCCACCTCAAGGCCGGCGACAAAATGGTCATCGAGGCCGGATCGGAACTGACGATCAAGGGCGGTGGCAGCTTTATCAAGTTGGATGCCGGTGGTGTGACGGTGGTTGGGCCGGTGGTGAAGATTAACGCCGGAGGCTCGGCGGGGAATGGGACGGGGATCGGGATTAAGCCACCGGTGCTGCCGGGGGCGGCGGATAAGGATAAGGCGGGGAGTTTGATGGATCAGGCGTTGGGGAATGCGCCTGAGGAACAGATCAAACGCAAACCGAAACGAATGCTCAATTTCTCCGGCTAACAGACACCGACGGCGCTCCAAGCCACCAGGGATCAGGATTCAGGTAATTGGTAATGACTGAGACAACCAGCAAAGTAGAGAGATGGTCGTACCCCTTCAAAGTAGGGGGAGCAGAAGCGAAGGATCCTCAGCAGTATTACAAGGCGTTGGCGCAGGCCAAGGATGGTTATTACCCATTGGGCTCTAACGGTCTCTGGCATGGCGGCGTTCACTTCGACGAGGCTACTGGTCTGGTGGTGGGGGACAAGGCTGAGGTCCGCTGTATTGCGGATGGCGAGGTGGTTGCCTATCGCATTGATGAGGTTTATCCAAAATCAGATTTCGGCTCGACGCATTCAGTCTTTTCAACAGGTTTTGTGTTGGTTAAACACCGCTTGGAGGTTCCCGTGCCTCCTGCGCCAGCAGCTGCCCCCGGTGCGCAACCTGCGGCAGCGGCGCCAGGGCCAAGCCTGACCTTTTTCAGTCTGTATATGCATTTGCTGGATTGGGAGAGTTATCGTTTAACCCCCGCATTAGGTCGGCCAGCGTTCTGGAGTGGTGGTACATGGCAGGTCAAGGCATCAGCTAATGACAAAATTCTAGGACTGAGGGTTCGACAGGGGCCGAAGAATAAACCTGGTTACGGCATTGTGTTAACCGTGTTGCCTCGCGGCACACTCGTAGAGACGGGTGAAGAGGATCACGGTTGGCTCAAGGTGGTGAATGTCACTCCTGCTGATGCCAGTCTTCCTCCAGGAACCGGGTGGGTATACAAAAGAGAAATGATGGCTGGTGCAACACCTAACAGCTACATCATAGGCGTTGCAGCGAAAGACGAAATGACCCCGCCCCAAAAAGGCCTTGCCGTTCATGCAAGTGCTAACCGGGCAAGCGCCACAACGGCCATTTTGCCGATTGGGGCTCAGGTAAAAATCGGGAATGACGGGGCAAACGCTGAATACCAGAAACTGATAGAAATCGTCAGCGGTAGCTCTATTCCCGCTCTGACCGCTAGCAACGGAATACTCGGTTACATTCGGAAGAGTTTGCTTGAAACGAAAGTTGAGCCAACTGAGAAGAATACGGTTCATCTGTTGGAGCGACCATTTCCTATAAAAGCTGGCAGCCTGATCGGTCATGTAGGGAAATATCAGAATCACTCGGACCCCGCACCGAAGAACTTGCTGCATTTGGAAGTGTTCAGTTGCGAAGACGTCAAGGCGTTTACTGAACAAAGCAAACCCAAGGCCATCAGTCTGCCTGACACTGGCAAAACGCTGGTCAAAGTCCCTAAAAACACCATGCTGATAACCCATGTGCAAGGCATGAGCGCAACGAATCCCCCCAAGGTGTCCGACGCAGGCACGAAGACTGGTTATGATTTGTTTATTCCGGTGAGTGTATTGGAGGCTCTCCCGGCAGATAAAAAAATCAAGGTGCCTGTTGTGATGGGGAGTTCGACGACCACCACACTTTGGTGGCGCTTGGACGGCTTGCTTGCTGACGAGCATGGCAACGGTATCAGCGGTTGGTTTTCAGAACCTGATATCAAGCTGTCGCGCCACTCGCCCTTTGAGTGGGAAGGCTTCACCTTCATCGAAGAAACCGTCAGCAATGTGGATCACCTGGCTGCCTTCCTTCATGCGCAGGAAAGCCTAAATGAACAGGAGCGCGCGACTTACCTGCCGAACGTCGGAAACGCTGACGATAGTCTTGCGAAGAAACAGCTATATAAAATCCTCGATAAAAATGGTGATAGCAAACTCAAGCCTGAAGAAATAACAGAGGCTCTCGGTAAGCCTTGGTTCTCTCAACCTATTTCTCAGATGGTCACACGCTACGAGAGCGAGTGGCAATATAAGCGAGAAAAGTGGGATTCCCTGGATGAGTTGATGGGGCATAGCGACTCGGATCCGCATAAGGGATGGGTTGAAGAGAAGGCGCGGATTGAGCGTTTGAGTTGGTGGGATAAGTTGGTTGGGAAGCATGGAATTACAGGTGATGTAAATGTGCAGCACATTCATCCAGTAGGTCTCTTGGGTAATTTCTACATCTCGCGTATAAGGCGAGACTTTGATCTGGGTGGACTATCAAGTACTTATGAAACCGGTGGTCGAGGCTCAAGAACTATATCCGGTGGGGCGGGGGATGCCGGTGGTGTGTCCTACGGATCTTACCAAATGACCAGTCAAGTAAAATTGGCTGACGGTACAATAATAAATGGAGGAACGGTAAAAAAATTCGTGAATTGGAGTGGTATGCCGTGGACAAGCGAATTCACCGGATTAACACCTGGTTCCAGCGCATTTTCTGATAAGTGGAGAGAGCTCGTTGACACTAAAGGTCAAGAGTTTATAGATGTAGAACATGAGTTCATAAAAGTAACGCACTTCGATGTCCAGATACAAAAAGTTATTACTGATTCTGGTATTGATCTGCGATACCACTCCCACACTATAAATGATGTGGTGTGGTCGACTGCGGTTCAGCAGGGACCGGGCGCCTCAATAATAGTAAATGCAATTAGTAATATTGGAATACCCCATGAGGAAACAAAACTCTACGATACCAAGTTGATCGACGCCATCTACAATGAGCGGGGTAGAAAAATTGTTGGTGGTGAAAAAAATGGTCAACTGTATTATTTTTCGAAGAATTCGATTGCGGTACAAGAAGGTGTGGCTAGTAGGTTTGTTTCAGAAAAGGCCAAAGCACAGGAGCGTTTGACAAATGAAAGTGGTTACTAGTTTTCTGGTATTGGCTTTTACGCTACTTTTTGCCAGTTTTTCGACGGCGCAAAATAATTTATCGCTATACATCTCTTCAGTAGGGAGTGCAGCAATAACACAGTCTGATGGAAAGATTTCCTTGCTCGTTCTGGCGGGTGGTAATGAACAAGGTGAGGCGACGGCAGGAAATTGTGTAGTTGGGGCAAATTTGACAAAGATAGAGGGTGGGTTCAGTGGTGCACTCTCGCCTATTAGTACTGGAATTAATAGCTATAACGATGAGCAGGCACAAGGTAAGAAAGTTTCGATTGAGCAACGTACAGGGTCGATAGTCATTAGTGATGTAGACTACATCGGGATATGTAGTTTGGATAGTGGCTTGATAAATATTTATAAAGAAGTTCAGAGGGATGATAAGGGTTATAGGTCTGTGTACGCGGAAATGATTAATCTTGCTCACGAAGATTCGCTGTTTTTGTATAAGAAAGGAATGAAGTCGGAGGCTATGGCTGAACTAGCTCCTTATGCGGGTTACTATCAGAGTAATTGGCTGGCGGATAAGAAATTAGCAGGTATGGTAATTCCGGCGTTAAACGATTATGCCTATTTTTTACAGGAAAATGATCAGGCGGCAGACTCTATATCTATTTTGAACGATATTGTCGGGGCTGCCCCGAAAAGAGCGGTGGCTTGGCTCAATCTTGCGGACTCTAATTGGGCAGTCGGTAAGCAAGAAGAGGCCAAGGCGCAATATAAAATATATGGAGAACTTATGACGAAGAGTAATCAAAAGTCAAAAGTCCCCAAGAGAGCAATAGAGCGAATTAACTAACCACCAAAAGAAGGTAGAGTTGTTTGCGGGGAAGTTAGGGGCAGATCGCGATATTTTTTCAGCAAGATCGTGGTCTGTCCCTAGTCCCCGTATGACCTTCAAACCCGACAGCAACCTGATAATGGTTTATGGAGTTACCGCTGGCGCTGAAGTGGGCTTGAGCGGTGAACCGCTATTCAATGGTGATCGAGTCCGCTATTACGAGTTTACGAACAACGACTTTCGTTTGTTGAAGGTCGAGGACTCCTGATCGTTGTCGACTTAGAGTTTCAAGGCGTTCGGACGTTGAACAAGGATGATGTGGATGGGCAGTTTCATCAGGTTTTTCATGGCAACGGTGGCGGGGATTCTGTTGTTTGTGCCCGTAGCGTCTGCGACTGACGGTGGTTGTTACGGTTATCTCACCGAGATGGTCCGCAGCAGTAATTTCCCATTTCGCTACGTCACCAAGGACAAGGTCAATCTGCTGATCGATGAAGATGACGGTGAAAAGGTCCGGGCTCAGCTTTTCTATGAGACGGATGGCGCGGGAATCATTGGTTGGGTCGAGTACGACGTCTCAAAGCACGTACTGCGCAATACTTCGGCGGAGCTTGAGGAACCGGTGGCGTTGACCTTTGATACTGGATTCGCGAAGGGATATGCACAGTGCTTGGCCAAGGCTGGTGATGCAGATGAGTAATGATCTCTATGGGCGCGTGGATTCCAAGAGGCGTCGTTTGATGGTTAAGCGCTTTCTCGTGGGCGGTGCATTGGCGATTGTCTCCTTCTGGGCTTTGGCTGCCAGTGATGCCTATACCCAGCATGATGTTCTGCAGTGTGGCAGCGTCGATGTGGAGCTGATCTCTTCTTGTCGATCAGTTTCGGTTGAATTGGGCGAAGATCAACTCTTGCCGGTCTGTTCAGATCAGACAATTAACATCAACGGCAAAGTGCTGCGGCGTGATGTGGGCCAAGTGTCACAACTGACCAATGACGGGAAAAGCACGCAGATGTTGGCAAACGTTGTGGTGACTATGGCCTGTATCAAAGGGACAAAAGGCAGCCTGGTGTTCATCGGTGGATATGGTGGGTGCGGTGCTTGTCCTGAATGGTTTGGTTATTACTCGACGGCGGGAGAGCTGGTCAGTTACTCCTACAGCAATACCGTTCGCTCGTTCGGTTCGAAGGGCTCTCGCCGCGAACTGATCAAGGCTTACGGCGTTACTGCACAGGCGCTACGGGAGCAGAGTCCTACTGAGAAAAGGATCACCTATGGGCAGCCGTAGTCCCACGATGTTGTTGACGGGTTTGCTGTGTGGTCTGTTCGTTTGGCTGCCGTTGCAGAAGCAGGTGATCGCATGAAAGCATTGAAGCGTTTTATGGTGGTGCTTGTTTGCGTGCTAGCGGGCGATGTATCTCTGCCGGTCTCACTCGCGTTTGCTGGGGTGGATTGCAACGAGATGGCTGCAAGTCAGCAGATTGAGACGTGTGCAGACATCGCGAAGAAGGCTGCCGATTCCCGGCTCAATACCAGTTACCAGAAGCTGATGGCGCGGCTCGACTCCCAGTATCGAGCCCAGCCCGATGCGGGGAAGGTATTCAAGACGAAGGTCAAGGAATCACAGCGCATCTGGATCAAATTACGCGATACGGATTGCCCGCTCGAAGCTTTTGAGATTGAGGCGGGTATGCCCGCGTATGTGACAACGGTGAACAATTGCGTTGCAAGAATGAGTCTGGAACGCTCGGACTATCTGGACAAGATTGCGGCTGATCTTTAACTGAAGAAACAAGGGAGCTGTTTTGAAGAAGTTGTTTTTGCTAATGGTGCTCATGTGCCCATCGATTGCTCACAGTGAAGTGGAGTCACAGATTTACTGTTTCCGCTCCAAGGAAGGGAAAAGCATCAAATTTGAATTTAGAACCTACTATGATCCGGCAGCCAATTGGGTTGCTGCCGGTGTCAAGTATGGGGCATCCAAGGAGTCAATCGCCCTGGTGCGCAAAGACATTCAGGCGAAAGACATGGCCGAAGGCGGACCTTCTGAATTCACAACAACGTGGGTCGAGGTCTCTGAGGGTGTGGTGACCGGTGAATATGCAATGGCGACTCAAGGTGCGCTTGTTAATGCAATGTCATATACAAACTATAAAAGCAAAAAACGCTACTTTTTTGATCATGCCCTGTACGTTGAATCCTCTCCTGAAACGGGTTGCCAGTGGTGAAATTATTCAGGTTTTATAAGTTGAGGTATTTGATTTTCTTGTTGGCGTTTTATTTTTCAGGGGCCGGTGCCGCTGAATTGGTTTTCCCACAAGTAAAGTCATGCGGAGACGACAGCAACGCCATCAGCAGTTGCTCAGTTGTCTTGGATAAAGATGGCTACATTGTAGATGCCCATTCAGGGAGGAAGCTTTTCGATAAGCCGGAGCCCATGGGGGCGCTGAGTTCAAACGAACTCTATCAGTACGGCAGTCAGTACATTCTTGAAAATCAAAACTATTCTTCATCCAAAACGCGTCGCTGGGTAGCGTTTAGTTATGACGATAAAAGAATAGTTTTGAATCGAATTTATATCTTTTCATTAGACATTTTTATGCCGTCTGGGCCTCGTTGGCATGGCTATGAGTGTCATCCGGATTCCGCTGAGCTGACTGCCCGAGCGAATCTTGCCTTTGGTGAGGTAGCGATTGAGTCCCTTTGCGGCGACGTCGAAGCTAACGTGGTAACGGTTGCGAACGACATACCCACTCCTTTGGCCGCTGACACGTTGGCGGTCAGTGTGCCCGTTTACGTTGACAGGCAACGAAGGGGGGGCGCCACGTATTTGTTTATGGAAAGTGACGAGCCTGATTTGGCCAAGATGGTTTGTTACTCCAATTGTAGGCAGCTCTCGAAGAATCAACCCGTGCTTAATCTGGAAAAGACATCGGAGAACAGGTCCAAGTCCAGTGAGCCAACGCTCATCAAAAAGATATCGGCCAATTTGTTGGGCGACGCATCGCGTCAAAATGTGTTTGTGCTGACAACGGAATCTGATGCGGCTTATCACCGATTGCTGATCGCTCCTGAGCAACAGACTGGCGATCAAATTATTTTGGATACGTCCAAGGCGTTACCGCTGATAAAGACTCAGTATTCATCAGCCGTTAATGATGGCTTCAGCGTCAGTGTTATTAATGGCCAGTCGGGAACGCTTAAGGTTATAGATCAACAAGCGGAGCCAGTATCGGTTAAGCAGTCTTCCGGCGAAGCAGGAGACTACATTGCTCTGGTGACTAACGAAGAAGATAATGGTATTTATAATTTCAATCTGCTGTTTCGCTACAGCAAAAGCTCAAAAAAGTTTGAGTTGAAAAATGTGTTGCAGGTGACAAATAGCGCTTCCTGTGACCGCTCGATTCTCAGTGTTGAAGAATTACCCAAAGAAATGGTCGGCGAAGTCTCTTTGGAGTCTTTCGATGGGCTTAAGGTTTTTGAGCAATTACATGGAGTCCACGCCGGGACGCCCAGTGATGGGTACAAAAAGCTGATGATGATTGATACAGCGACACAACTCGATCAGGCGTTGGCGCTGTATCGCAAAGGGGATACTCGCGCATTCAACGAGGTGATGGGGTATTTCCTTATGGGGGGAGAGAGTGACCGCTGTGATCCGCAAAGCTACATCGTGAGAAAGTATTACTTCGCTCAAATGCCCGGTTGGTCTAATGATCTGGGTTTTCTGCTGGGTGAAGCGGGTTACTACGCAGAGTCCATTGAGCTGCTAAAAGCGGTTGTTGCGAATAACCCCGGCAGAGTCGTTGCCTATTTGAATCTCGCGGACAGCTATTGGGGGGCGAACGATAAAGAGCGGGCGGCGGTGGCTTACAAGCAGTATGGCTTGCTGATGTCTGGCGCGGGCAAAGCGTTGAAGGTTCCCACGCGAGTGGTTGAGCGCAGCAACGGAGCGGTGGAGTTATGAACGGATTCAAGCAGGTTTTTTTGAGTGTGGTCGGTGTTGTTTTAGTCGCATCAACGTCCTCGGTTTATGCACAGGGGACGTGTAATCAGGACAGTTTTGAGACACCTGATTTTATTGCATGTGGCCAACAAAGCTTCGAGAAAGTAGATGCAGCACTGAATGAGCAGTACAAAAAAGCCTTGGGCAGTTTGCTTCCAGAAAATAAACAGCTGCTGATTGATGTGCAGAGGAACTGGGTAACGTTTAAAGAAACGTATTGCGAAGAGGTTTACCTATCGGCGTCTTCGGGGGAAGAAGCACAGCTCAAAAAGCTTTCGTGCCTGCTGCACGCGACCAATGCCCGATTAGGTGAGCTGATTTATTTGCAGACGGGGATGACCAATGATGGCTTGTACAAAGCCGCGTCGATCATGGCCGGTAAAGACCGCGCCGATAAACTCCAGGACTCGATCAAGCGTCTTAGCGGCGCCGATCTATCGGACCCCGTTTGGAAGCATTACGCTGCCGGGAACTGTGATTTGAGCTTCGTTCTATTTCGAGAGGACAGTGATATTTGTGCGGCCAGGATGCGTTTTCAGTTACCTCTGATCCGTTAAAGGGACTATCGGCGTGAAGTGTTTTCCTGCGTTTTCGCTTTTCGAAGCAGTCTTGATCTCGATGACATTGCTATCGAGTTCGCTTCCGGCAATGGCCGGCATGATCGACCTCGGTAACGTTTGGAAAGTTGGCGCCGGTCGTATCGGTGATACAGCCGATCGGCGAGGAGGGTAGGGCTTGTGTGATTCCCATTCGGGGCGCGCCTGAGCGAACGTGAGCCATCGTCAAGAAGCGCGCCGATACCGGCGCGCTCTTTGGTTGGACTACACCTTAACCCGATACTCCACCGGATTCGGTGAATCGAGGTTGTCCATGGCGCGGTCGATCAGCAGTTGGGCGCCTTCGGCCATGCGGTAGATGGCGAGGGCGACGTTGCGGCGGGAGCCTTCGATTTCGAAGGCGAGGTCGCCGGCGATGGCTTTGATGGAGGCGATGTCTTCGGAGGCGTTGGCCAGGAGGCTGTCGGTGTCGACGTCGGGGGCCACGATGAAGAGTTGGCCTTTGCGGGCGTCGGCCAGGTGGATTTTGGGTGAGGGTGTGCCCAGGTGGTGGTCGAGGGCGCGTTCGGCGGCTTCGTGGAGTTTCTTCGAATCGAGGGATTCGTAGGGGGAAGTTGCTGGGTCTTCTGGTGGATTTGGTGTTGGTTTGAACATGATCGGGTTCCTCTTTATTTATGGAGGCTGACCCGGTTCGCTTGCACGCGAATAGAGGGTGGCAGCCATGTGCGGGGTGCAAGACCGAGTAACCCAATCCCAGAAAACCTCGGCAGACCCTAAGGTCTCCCGCACACAGCTGCCATAAAGCATAAACAGCGAACACAAATTGTTCGTTGCATGGCTAGTGGTTTTGAAAGGTTGTTTTTTACTCGGACTTGCACGTCCGTGTCACCGTTTTTTGGTGACAGGGTGAGACTAGCCCTGACTCGCAGGCCCGGATAGTTACCGAACACCGCTACAGCTTGAAGGAAATGTCCGAGACCAATAGGGCTGGGATTGAGTCGGGACCGGGTTGTCTGGTTTTGCGACCGCTGCGTCCGGATGCGGCCCAGATCGAACGCCGCCTTCGGCAGCTGCTACAAGGGGGATGTGGTGGGTTTTGAAAAGTGTGACTTGGTGGTCATCGTGCTGAAAAAGCGCTTCATCTTCTTCTAACGCTGCGCAACGGTGGCGTTCTGGGTTTAAGCCGCTACACTGCGCCAGCGTTCATTTTTCTTTTGGGGCTTGGGCATGAAATTTCGTTTTCTTCTCTGGGTGATGGGCTTGCTGATGCGCAAGGCCAGTCGGACCAATCCGGCGTTTCAGCAGCAGTTGGGTGATAAAGAACTGGTGTTCCAGTTGCAGACGCTGGACGGCAAGGTGGCGCGGCACTTTGTGGTGAAGGATCAGCGCATTACCAGCAAGGCTGGGGTGTATGCAGAGCCGGCGTTTGCGATTGCCTTTAAGGATGCGGCTTACGGTTTTGCCACGATGCAGGCGAAGAACAAGCAGTTGGCGTTCATGACCGGGATTCAGGACAAGTCGATTCAGATCAAGGGCAACCCGGCGCTGGTGATGTGGTTCCAGGGGTTGACCAAGTATTTGAAGCCGAAGAAAAAGCCAGTAACGACTCGTTGAGGATAACGATGGCACCCGTACCCGAGTGGCTCAGCCAGTCGGTTATTTGGCTTTTAAAGACAAGATGACTGTCATTTGTGACAGCTGCTCGTTGCCATCGCTCTGTGCTCCACTGTGGTCGGTGTCTCTTGCAGGCATCCTTTATCACCACAAGGGAATGCGTCATGAATTTGAATCAGGAGCAAAAACAAGCAGAGCCGGGGGCTCTTGATCCGGCATTTGGCGGTGGCAGCGGACGTGTAGAGTTGCCTTTTCCGGGTGTGGATGGAACCGGCCCGGGTGCCATTCTGCCTCTTCCCGATAAAAAGTTACTCGTGGCCATGAGTTCAATGGGTTACAACCCGGCCAAGGTGGCGAGGCTGAATGAGGATGGGACGCTCGATAATACATTTGGCTTCGGTGGCGTTGTTGATTTGCCATTATTGGTGGCGCCGGAGCGGTTTATGCCGAACCATCTATGCCAACTGGACGATGGTGGTTGGCTGGTTTCTGGGGGAGCAGGCTTTGTTAGTTATCCGGCGCGCATGGCGGTTATCAGGCTTCGCAGTAATGGAGAGTTGAATACCGACTTCAACCAAACGGGCATGCGAATTTTCAATACCGCTGACTTGAGTGGTCCGGAAACTACGGCATTTGACGGTATTCCTAAAGTTGTGGTTAAAGCCGCAGTCGCTCAAGATGGAAAAATCATTTTGGTCATCAATCGGGGGGTTGCATATTTGCCGACCGGTATTGTGCTGCGACTTAATCCAAATGGTTCGACGGATACGACTTTTAACCAAACGGGTTTTTTGAATATCGAGATTCCGGGCGTATCGGAGCAGGCTAATCGTCCGCGTGATGTGTTGATTCAGCCTGATGGAAAAGTGCTGGTCTGTGGTGATTACAATTTGAATGAGAGAGGGCACCTTGCAGCGTTTGTCATCCGCTATGACCACAATGGCAAACTGGATGATCAATACGGTAACCGTGGTGTTGCAAGCTTTTCCGGTGACAAGGGACGAGCTTCCTTTTATTCGATGAAACTGGCAACCAATGGCGGAACACTTGTAGCTGGCTTCCTTGACGAAAGCAAATTCAGTGGCATGCTTGTTGYCCTTAACCTCAGTGGACGCCTAAGTCCAGATTTCAACAATGGCCAGCCATTGATTTCTGATTTCATGGAGTTGTCCTGGGCATGGCTCGGGTTTCAGGCGGATGGAAAAATAATGGTTACCGGCTTGGGCTACCGTGCGAGTAGCGAGGAACTTTACTCGATCCTAACGGCACGCTTCCTTCCTGGTGGTTCTCTGGACACGACTTATGGAGGGGGAGGCTGGAGTATCTTCAAAGGTTATATCTCCAATGGCAGCGCATTGACGACAGATAACCGAATCGTTGTTTGTGGATATAATGACACCCTTCAGGACCGGGGAATCATAGTGCGTTATTTAGGCTGACTGCTGCGAAGTGCTTGTATGAAGCTATGGTCTGGTCCATCAGGCCGAGTTGGATTCTTCGCGGGCAAGTCCGCTCCCACAGGGATACTTTAATCCTGTGGGAGCGAGGCTTTTAAGGCTGGGTGAATTGCGACGCCAGTTCGCGCAGCAGCACTTCGGCTTCGAGGACTTTGCTGACGACGTCGTTGGCTTTGTCGCGGGTCAGGCCGACGCGGTCGAGCAGGGCATCGGGGATTTCTTCGTCGGGGCCGGAGCCGATGCCACGGCTGCGCAGCAGGCGCACGGCCAGGCAGACGAGGTTCGGGTACTCGGCGTAGTCGCCGTCGTAGCTCGGGTCGTGCTGGAAGCGCAGCGCGGTGGACAGTTCATCCGGCATGTCCCAGTAGCGCATCAGCCACGCGCCGATCTGTTCGCGGCTGATGCCCAGCAGGTGTTGCTCGACAAAGCTGTGGCACAGGTGCGGGTTGACCTCCAGGTGGCGGCAGATCAGCGAGAAGTGCGGCGGGAAGACGTGGGCCAGCAGCAAGTAGCCAAAGTTGTGCAGCAGGCCGGCGAGGTAGGTCAGGCCAGCTTCCGGACGCTGGGCGCGCGGCATGGCGCGGGTCAGGCCTTCGATGACGGCGGCGGTGTAGATCGATTGGTGCCAGTACGGCGTGGTGTGTTGCGGGTGGTCCTTGGGCAGGCTCAGGGTTTTGCCCAGGGCCAGGCCCAGTGCCAGGTTGATCACCAGATCGAAACCCAGCACGCGGACGATCGCGTCTTCCACTGAACGAATCTTGCCCGGCGACGCGTAGTACGGCGACGCCGCCCAGCTCACCACTTGCGCGGCCAGCGCCGGGTCGGTTTCGACGACGCCGGTGATGTCGTCGATGGTGGCGTTGGGGTCGACCCGCAGCTTGATGATTTTTTGCGCAGTTTCGGCCAGTGGCGGAATCTCGATGGTCGCTTCCAGGCGTTGCTGGATGCGTCGCGCCGTGAAGGCCTGCACCGCCTGGGTGATTTCCTCGCGGTCATCGTCGGGGCGGTCGAGGTTCGGGCGGATGCGGCTCAGGGCTTCGCCGAAGTTCGCGGCGCTGGCCTTGGTCAGCATGCTCTTGAAGTCTTCGCTGGTGATTTCCAGCAGCACGCCCGGCTCACCCGAGTTGATCAGCAACAGTGGTTCGCGCAGCAGGCTTTCTTCGTACAGGCACGGCGAGCTGGTGAGCGCCGGCAGGCCGGGCAGAAAGCTCAGGTTGTGTTTGCCGAGCATGCGCTCCAGGCGCTCGGTCGGCACGGCGGTGAGCCGGCGGCCGGTAAGTTCGGCGAGACGGTTGAGGTCCAGCAACTGGCTCTGCGGGAACAGCACCATGAGCGCGCCGACAGCATCGTCGACCAACACCGCTTGTACTTTGCGAGCGGGGTTGAGGCCCGGGCGATCGAGCACTTCGGCGTAGCTGATGCCCAACTTGCCGAGCAGCAGCCGGATAACAGACGGAGCGTGCGGGGCTTCGGGTGCGAGGGCAACTTCGGTCATGGTGTGTGTCCGTTTTCAAACAATTGCAGGAGTATAACCAGCTTGTTTAAAACCATCGCCCAGAAACTGAGACACTGCTCACACTTGGCCGTATTGCTGCCCATGGCGTAGCCAGCGGTCGAGCAACGGGCCGACGTGATGCGGCCAACGCTCCAGCAATGCCTGGGCCGCGTCGCGCACGGCCGGCAGCAGGTCGGCGTCGCGCATCAGGTCGGCGACCTTGAATTGCAGCAGGCCGGTTTGGCGGGTGCCGAGCATTTCGCCGGGACCGCGCAGTTCGAGGTCTTTCTCGGCGATCACAAAACCGTCGTTGGTTTCACGCATGATACCGAGGCGTTGCCGGCCGATCTGCGAGAGCGGCGGATGGTAGAGCAGCACGCAGTGACTGGCGGCGCTGCCCCGACCGACGCGACCGCGTAACTGGTGCAGTTGCGCCAGGCCGAGGCGTTCCGGGTTTTCGATGATCATCAGGCTGGCGTTGGGCACATCGACGCCGACTTCGATCACCGTGGTCGCCACCAGCAACTGCAACGCGCCGGCCTTGAACTGGGCCATGACGTCGGCTTTTTCCGCCGGCTTCATGCGCCCGTGAATCAGGCCGACCTTCAACTCGCCGAGGGCGGCGGTGAGGTCTTCATAGGTGGTTTCGGCGGCCTGGCAGGTGAGCTCTTCCGATTCTTCGATCAGCGTGCACACCCAATACGCCTGCCGCCCTTCGGCGCACGCGGCGCGCACTCGCTCGATGACTTCAACCCGGCGCGTGTCGGTGACCAGCACGGTGTTGACCGGGGTTCGACCGGGCGGCAGTTCGTCGAGGATCGAGGTGTCGAGGTCGGCGTAGGCGCTCATCGCCAAGGTGCGTGGAATCGGCGTGGCGGTCATGATCAGCTGATGCGGACACATCCGCCCGCCAACGCCTTTCTGCCGCAGCGCCAAGCGTTGCTGGACGCCGAAGCGGTGCTGTTCGTCAATGATCACCAGCGCGAGGTTCTTGAACTGCACTTCGTCCTGGAACAAGGCGTGAGTGCCGACCACCATCGGCGTGCCGCTGGCGATTTGTTCTAGCGCGGCGACGCGGTTCTTGCCCTTGAGCTTGCCGGCCAGCCAGGCGACTTCCAGGCCCAGCGGTTCGAGCCAGCGCTTGAAAGTGATGAAGTGCTGTTCGGCGAGGATTTCGGTGGGCGCCATCAGCGCCACTTGATAACCGGCTTCCAGCGCTTGCAAGGCGGCGAGGGCGGCGACCACGGTTTTACCGGCGCCGACGTCGCCCTGAATCAGCCGCAGCATCGGCTCGTGCTGGCTCATGTCGTAGGCGATTTCATTGCCCACCCGTTGCTGCGCGCCGGTCGGTGGGAAGCCAAGGTTGGCCAGGTACTGGGCCGGCAGCCGGGTGGCTTTGGGCATGGCCGGCGCCCGCAGCGCGCGCATGCTTTCACGCAGGCGTTGTTGCGACAGCTGATGGGTCAGCAGTTCTTCAAAGGCCAGACGGTGCTGCGCCCAGTGATGACCGAGGGCGAGTTCGTCGACATCGGCGTCCGCTGGCGGGTGATGCAGGTAGCGGATCGCGTCGGCCAGCGGCGCCAGTTGGTAGTCCCGCGCCAACTCTTGCGGCAGCCAGTCAGGCAGGCTGCTGGGGCCGAGCAAGGTCAGGGTTTGCATGCACAGTTGGCGCAGACGCTGTTGGGTCAGGCCTTCGGTGAGCGGGTAGACCGGCGTCAGGGTTTCATCCACCGGCGGCGGTTCGTCGCCGGTGATGGCGCGGTATTCCGGGTGGTAGATTTCCAGCCCCGACGCGCCGGGCCTGGCCTCGCCGTAGCAACGCACGCGGGTGCCGCGTTTCAGGCCTTCCTTTTGCGCGTTGCTGAAATGGTAGAAGCGCAGGCTGAGCCCGCCAGTACCGTCCTGCAGGCGCACGACCAGGCTGCGGCGCCGGCCCATCACTACGTCGGCGCCGCTGACGGTGCCTTCTATCACCGCGTCCTGACCCGGCCGCAAGTGGCCGATCGGCACCACGCGGGTGCGATCCTGGTAACGCAGCGGCAGGTGGAACAGTACGTCCTGGAGGTTTTCCAGGCCGACCTTGGCGAGTTTTTCGGCCATGGCTTCGCCGACACCCTTGAGTGCCGTGACCGAGACTTGCGACAGCTCAGCCATTGCTACTGCTTACCCCGCAACCGCTGGCGACTTGGCCACCGAGCACAGGCGGATCGAGTCAGCGAGGATTTCAATCGCTTTGGGCCGCGGGAAGCTGGCGCGCCAGGCGATGGCCACGGTGCGGAACGGCACTGGCGGCGACAGTGGACGCACTTCGAGCACGCCGGGTGAGTAGTGGTGACTGTCGACGGCCGAGAGCGGCAGGATCGAGATGCCCAGGCCGGAAGCGACCATGTGCCGAATGGTTTCCAGCGAGCTGGATTCGACCGTGGTGTGTTTGGCRCCATCGTTGCCTTTGGCCAGGGTCGGGCAGGCTTCGAGCACTTGGTCGCGGAAGCAGTGGCCTTCGCCGAGCAGCAGCAGGCTCTTGTCGTTGAGCAGGCCGGCGTCGATGGATTCTTTTTCGGTCCACGGGTGCTGGGCCGGCATCAGGACGTAGAACGGCTCGTCGTAGAGTTGCAGGGTCAGCACGTCGGCTTCGTTGAACGGCAGGGCGATGATGATCGCGTCGAGTTCGCCGTTGCGCAGTTTGTCGCGCAGCACGTGGGTGAAGTTTTCTTCGATGTACAACGGCATCTGCGGGGCAACCCGGTGCAGTTGTGGAATCAGGTGCGGGAACAGGTACGGGCCGACGGTGTAGATCGCGCCGACTTTCAGCGGGGCGGTCAGCTGGTTTTTGCCGGCCTGGGCCAGTTCGCGAATGCCTTGGGCTTGTTCAAGGACTTTCTGGGCCTGGGCGACGATGCCTTCGCCGACCGGGGTCAGGCGCACCGCGCTTTTGCTGCGCTCGAAAATCAGCACACCGAGTTCGTCTTCAAGTTTTTTCACGCCCACCGACAGCGTCGGCTGACTGACGTGGCAACGCTCGGCTGCGTGGCCGAAGTGCTGCTCTTGGGCGAGGGTAACGATGTAGCGTAATTCTGTGAGGGTCATAGCGGGCGTCCATGATGATGCGGCCAAGCATACCGGCTGCAATCGATAGACGCACGTTATCAGACAGAGGGCGGAGCGCGACACTGGGCAATGCCTGTTTGGCGCTGGCAGATATGCAAAAGGCACCTTTCGGTGCCTTTTGATTGCAAAGATCTGTGGGAGCGAGCCTGCTCGCGATAGCTATGGACCAGTCAACATTGATGTTGGATGGACTGCCATCATCGCGAGCAGGCTCGCTCCCACAGGGGGCAACGCGTTTTAACGGCGGCCTTTTTCCAGGGAGTACACAAACGGCGCGACGATTTCGATCGAGCCGTTCTTCAGCATGTCGGCCGGTGGCTTGGGCAGCGGCTGGGCGCGGCGGATCATTTCCAGGGTGGCCCGGTCCAGATCGGCGTTGCCGGAGCGACCGACCAACTCGTAAGACAGCACGTTGCCTTGAGCGTCGACCACGAAGCGCAGACGGTTCAAGCCTTCCTTGCCGCGCGATTGGGCGGCCGGCGGGTACTTCTTGTACTTGGCCAGGTGCGCCAGCAGCGTGCCTTGCCAACTTTCCTTGGCCGCAGTCTGCGCTGGCGATGGGCCTGGGGCAGGTTGCGCGGATTTCTCCGTCGGAGTGTTGGTCGGCGGTGTGTCGCTGGGTTTTTCCTCGGCCGGTTTTTCTTTCGGCGGCTCGGGCTTTTTCTCCACCGGCTTGGGCGGTTGAGGCTTGGGCTTGGGTTTGACCGGCTTGGGCACCGAGATCGTCGGCTTTGGCGCTTCCGCCAGTTTCGGCAGTGGCAGTTCTTCGACCGGGGTCGGTGGCTGCGGCGGCGTGACGACCTTGGGCGGTGCGGGTGGTGGCGGTGCCGGAAGCGGCGCCAACTCGACCATCATCGCCATCGGCGGCAGCTCGACGGGCGGTGAGGACTTCCAGTTGAGCGCGAGCAGAATCGCGACCGCATGGACGCCCAGCACCACGACCAGGCTAGCGCCGTAACGCGTCAGCTTTTGGCGCGTCGTGATCATTTTTTGGCTGCCGTCTCAAGTCCGACCAGGCCGACTTTCAGGTAGCCGGCCGCCCGCAGGGCATCCATCACGTGCATCAGGTCGCCGTAGTCCACGCCTTTATCGGCCTGGAAGAAGATGGTCGTGTCCTTCTTGCCGTGGGTTCGCGCATCGAGGGTCGCGCCGAGGGTTTCGGCGTTGACTTCGTCTTCGCCCAGGTACAGGCGTTGGTCGGCCTTGACGCTGAGGAACACCGGTTTCTCTGGCCGCGGCGCCGGTTTGGCGGTCGAGGCGGGGAGATCAACCTTGATGTCCACGGTGGCCAGCGGGGCGGCGACCATGAAGATGATCAGCAGCACTAGCATCACGTCGATGAACGGCGTGACGTTGATTTCGTGGTTCTCGGCGAGATCGTCGTCCGCGCCTTCCTTTAAATGCAAGCCCATGGCGGATTACCCTACTTTGACCATGTGCGGTTGCGAAGGGATGCGCTCGGGCGGCAGGTGGTCGAGGTCGCGGCTGACCAGCAGCAGGACCTGCGCCGAAGCGTCGGACACCTGGGCCTTGTACCCGGCGATGGAGCGTGCGAAGACGTTGTAGATGACCACCGCAGGAATCGCGGCCACCAGGCCCAGCGCAGTGGCCAGCAGGGCTTCGGCGATGCCGGGGGCGACGACGGCGAGGTTGGTGGTCTGGGTTTTGGCGATACCGATGAAGCTGTTCATGATGCCCCACACGGTGCCGAACAGCCCCACGAACGGCGCGGTGGAACCGATGGTGGCCAGCACGCCGGTGCCGCTGCTCATGTTGCGACCGCAGGCGGCCACCAGACGCTCGAGGCGGAAGCTGACGCGTTCCTTGATGCCTTCTTTTTCACGGCTGTTGGCCGAGAGGCGCATTTCTTCGAGGGCGTCGTGGACCAGCAGGTTGGCGAGGGTGCCTTCCTTGGCCGCACTGGCGCTGGCTTCTTTAAGGGTGGTGGCTTTTTTCAGGCTGGCGATTTCACCGCGCAGACGACGCTTGGCGCCCAGCAGCTCAAGGCCCTTGGCGATCCAGAGAGTCCAGGTGATGATCGAGGCGATGGCCAGGCCAATCATCACGATTTTCACGATGATGTCGGCGTTCTGGTACATGCCCCACGGTGACAGGTCGTGGGCCATGCCCAGGGAGTTGTCGGCTTCGAGGACTTCAGGTGCGTCAGCGGCAGCGCCTTCGGCGGCCAGTGCCGGGTCGGCGGCGACGGGTGCCACGACCGGGGCGGCGTGATCAGCATGATCAGCAGCGACTGGCGCGGACGCTGCTGCAGCCGGTGGGGTGGCGACGGTGGGCTCGACGGCGAAGGTAGCGGTCGGGGCCAGCAGCAAGCTGAACAGCAGCGCGGCGACCGCGCTCAGGGCGCGAGTGGGACGAGCAAGTGTGGTTGGCGAAGCGGAGAGTGAATTACGTGTCATGCTGGCCGGACCTGAGAGAAAAAGAGGGTTTAATGTCCTTCCAGGCCTCGCGGGCCGAGAACAAAAGTGGCGGGCATTATTGCAAGTAATTCTTGTTAACAAAAGTAATAGAGTCTCTTTTTTTCTTTGATTGCTAGCCGCGTGTCCAATACCAAGGCTAGCCTGTACCTTTCTGATGGGAGATTTTTGATGTCCGCGCCTTCTGTTTTAATCGCCGGTTGTGGCGATGTTGGCGGCCGTCTGGCCACTCAACTGTTGGCCTCGGGGTGGGAGGTTCATGGCTTGCGGCGTGACATCTCGCGCCTGCCCGAGGGCGTTATTGGCGTTGCTGGCGACTTGTTCAATAAAGACTGCCCGGCGACCTGGCCCGTCGGTGCGGTGGATTACCTGGTGTATTGCGCGGCTGCCACCGATCACGATGAAGCCGGTTACCGCGCCGCTTATGTCCAGGGCTTGCAGCATGTGCTGGAATGGCTGAACGACTACGGTCAGGCACCGAAGCGCTTGCTGTTTGTCTCCAGCAGTAGCGTGTACGGGCAGCAGAACGGTGAATGGATCGATGAAATGTCGCCGACTCAAGCGGCCGGCTATTCCGGACGAGTGATGCTGGAAGCCGAGCAGATCGCATTAAACAGTGGCACTCCTGCGAGTCTGGTGCGCTTGACCGGGATTTACGGCCCGGGTCGTGAGTGGCTGTTGAGTCAGGTGCGGCAGGGCTATCGCGTCGCGGTTGATCCACCGCTGTATGCCAACCGGATTCATGTGGATGACGCAGCCGGGTTGTTGGCGTTCCTGTTGCTGCGTGCCGAGCGCGACGAGGCGCTGGATGACTGCTATATCGGCGTCGACGACGCGCCCGCGCCGTTGGCGGAGGTGGTGGGTTGGTTACGCGAGTACCTTGGGGTAACCGAATGGTCGGAGGATGCCAGCGTGCGCCGTACGGGCAGTAAGCGTTGCAGCAACGCCCGCGCCAAAGCGCTGGGCTGGACACCGCGCTATCCGAGCTTTCGTGAAGGGTATGCAGCGATTATTGAAGGCCGCAGCTGACTTTCAAGCACCCCAAAACAACTGTGGGAGCGAGCCTGCTCGCGATTAGGCCATAACATTCAGCATTAATGCTGACTGTTACACCGCCATCGCGAGCAGGCGAACGTCGCCCGGCCCTTCCCACATTGGTTCTTTGGTGATCCTAAAGCAGGATCACTGTTTTTCCAGTGTCCATTGGCGATTGCCAGGGGTGAACGAAGGGACTTCGTCCGCCTGGGCGCCATTGACTGCCTGGAATATCTCCATCTGTTTGCCGTTGCGGGTGAAGATCCACGGGTTGCCCTGGCCGCTCAGTTGCAGCCAGACCGTGTCGTGGCCGCCGCTCATGGAGGCGCAGTCGCCCGCCAGGCACAGCGCGTAGCGGTCAGCGCCGGGCAGGCCTTGAACGGCGCCATCGGCCTGGAACTGCACGGTGCTGCCTTCGCCCGGACCGTTGACGATCTTCCAGCTACCGCCCAGGTACGCTGAGTACAGCGCGCGCTCGAAGCTGGCGCCAATCGGCGCGCCTTCGGGGGCGATGTCTTTGGCGCGGTCAAACAGTTGCTCGGGCTCGTTGTCGTTGGCCACCTGGTGCAACTGTTTGCCGTCGCGCTTCAATTCGGTGGCAGCGCTGCCATAAAACTCGACTTTCCAGGCATCGGATTTGCCGCCGAGCATTTTACCTTCGACGTTCTCGAAACCGTTTGTGTAGCGCGCCTGGCCGGCCTTGGTGTTGACGTCCCACTCCAGGTTCGGGCCATAGGCTTGCAGTGCTTCGCGCAGCGGGCCGCCCTTGGCCGCCGCATCGATTGCCGACTGGTTGATCCAGGTGCCACTGATGTCACGGTCGGCAGGGTTGCTGGCACAGCCACCGAGAAACGCCGCGAGCAACGAGAGAGCTAGCGCTTTGCGCATGAGGAGATCCTTACAGAACGAAGTCGGCGCAGCCTGGGAGGCTGCGCCGTGCGTATTACTCGATGACCAGGATGGCATCCATTTCAACCTGCGAACCCTTTGGCAGGGCTGCCACGCCGATGGCGGCGCGCGCTGGGTAAGGCTGGTCGAAGTATTTGCCCATGATCTCGTTGACCTTGGCGAAGTGGCTCAGGTCGGTGAGGAAGATGTTCAGTTTGACGATGTCCTTGAACGAACCGCCAGCGGCTTCAGCCACGGCTTTGAGGTTCTCGAACACCTGGACGGTCTGGGCTTCGAAGCCTTCGACCAGTTCCATGGTTTTTGGATCGAGCGGGATCTGGCCGGACATGTAGACGGTGTTGCCAGCCTTGATCGCCTGGGAGTAAGTACCGATGGCGGCCGGGGCCTTGTCGCTGGTGATAACAGTCTTGGTCATGTATGACTCCTTGTAATTGGGGGGCTGTATGGACGAGCTAGGCACGCATGCGGGTGATGCGAATCACCCCGGTCAAGGCGCGCAGTTTCTTGATCACGCGGGCCAGGTGTACACGGTCGTGCACGCTGACCACCAGTTGGACCACGCTGATACGACCGTCGCGTTCGTCCATGCTGATTTTTTCGATGTTGCCGTCCGCAGCGTTGACGCTGCTGGCCAACAGGGCAATCAGGCCGCGCTGGTGTTCCAGCTCGACGCGCAGTTCGACATTGAATTCGCCGGTGACATCCTTGGCCCACGAGAGCTGGATGCATTTTTCCGGGTTGTGGCGGATTTCGCTGATGTTGCGGCAGTTGTCCAGGTGCACGACCATGCCTTTGCCGGCGGACAGGTGGCCGACAATCGGGTCGCCCGGGATCGGCGTGCAGCACTTGGCGTAACTGAGCACCAGGCCTTCGGTACCGCGAATCGCCAGCGGACCTTCCGGGCTTGGCAACTGTTCGCCTTCGCCGAGCAGGCGGCGGGCGACGACATAGGCCATGCGATTGCCCAGGCCGATGTCTTCGAGCAGGTCTTCGATCAGTTCGAGGCGGTATTCGTTGAGCATCGCCTTGATGCGCTCGGCCGGGACTTTTTCCAGTGAGCTGTTGAAACCGTTGAGCACCTTGTTCAGCAGGCGTTCGCCCAAGCTGATGGACTCGGAGCGGCGCTGCAGTTTCAGCGCGTGACGAATATGCGTGCGGGCCTTGCCGGTGACCACGAAGTTGAGCCACGCCGGGTTCGGGCGTGCACCCGGAGCGCTGACGATCTCGACCGTCGAGCCGCTTTGCAGCGGTTCGGACAGCGGCGCCAGGCGACGGTTGATCCGGCAGGCGATGCAGCTGTTGCCGACGTCGGTGTGCACCGCGTAAGCGAAGTCGACCGCCGTGGAGCCTTTTGGCAGCTCCATGATCCGGCCTTTTGGCGTGAACACGTAGACCTCGTCCGGGAACAGGTCGATCTTCACGCTTTCAATGAATTCCAGCGAGTTGCCGGCGCGTTGCTGCATTTCCAGTACGCCCTTGACCCACTGGCGGGCGCGGGCGTGAGTACCTTTTGGCTGCTCGTCGCCAGTGGATTTGTACAGCCAATGGGCAGCGATGCCGTTGTTGGCCATCTCTTCCATTTCACGGGTACGGATCTGGATTTCGATCGGTACGCCGTGCATGCCGAAGAGCGTGGTGTGCAGCGACTGATAGCCGTTGGCCTTGGGAATCGCGATGTAATCCTTGAAGCGCCCTGGCAACGGTTTGTACAAATTATGCACGGCACCGAGCACGCGGTAGCAGGTATCGACCTTGTCGACGATGATCCGGAACGCGTAGACGTCCATGATCTCGTTGAAAGCCCGGCGCTTGCCGCGCATTTTCGTGTAGATGCCGTAGAGGTGTTTCTGGCGACCGCTGACCTCGCCCTGAATGCCGTCGATGGCCAGGCAGTGGCTAAGGGACTCTTCGATCTTGTTGACGATTTCCTTGCGGTTGCCCCGGGCGCGTTTGACCGCCTGGTAGATCCGCGCGGAACGCATCGGGTGCATGGCCTTGAAGCCCAGGTCTTCGAACTCTACGCGGATGGCGTGCATGCCCAGCCGGTTGGCGATGGGCGCGTAGATTTCCAGGGTTTCCTTGGCGATCCGCCGGCGCTTTTCACCGGACAGGACTTCCAGCGTGCGCATGTTGTGCAGGCGGTCGGCCAGTTTCACCAGGATCACGCGAATGTCGCGCGCCATGGCCATGGCCATTTTCTGGAAGTTTTCGGCTTGGGCTTCGGCTTTGGTCTCGAAGTTCATCTGGGTCAGTTTGCTGACCCCGTCGACCAATTCGGCCACGGTTTCGCCAAACTGCGCAGAGAGCGCTTCCTTGGCGATGCCGGTGTCTTCGATCACGTCATGCAGCATCGCGGCCATCAAGCTCTGATGGTCCATGTGCATGTCGGCAAGAATGTTCGCGACCGCTAACGGGTGCGTGACGTACGCTTCGCCGCTGCGGCGGCGCTGGCCGTCGTGGGCTTGTTCGGCGTAGAAGTACGCTCGGCGGACCAGGTTGACCTGGTCGGTGCCGAGGTAGGTCGATAAGCGTTCGGCGAGGGCGTCTATGCTCGGCATGATGACTCCTGCCGATGGCTGTGACCCCGCGCCGTACTACGTCGACCAGGCATGGACTTAGACGGCCTCGTTGGACTCGTCCTCGAACGCTGCGAACAGCGGTTCGTCTTCGACGATTTCAGCATTGGCGATGAACTCGTAGCTCATCAGGCCTTCAGCGATTTCACGCAGGGCCACAACGGTAGGTTTGTCGTTTTCCCACTGGACCAGAGGCTCTTTGCCGCCGGTGGCCAGTTGACGGGCACGCTTGGTAGAGAGCATGACCAGCTCAAAGCGGTTTTCCACGTGTTCTAGGCAGTCTTCAACGGTTACGCGGGCCATGGTATTCCTCGGAGCGAATGCAATATGCGCGCTGCCCGGTTGGGCGAGCGGACTCAACAGTTTAAAAAATCACCAGCGATTAGGGAAGCGCTGATTTTTTAACCAAGCCCTTCAGCGCGCTGCAAGTACCAATGTAAAGCCCTTGCAGCGGTTTTGGGAAGAGCTGATTCAGCCCAGCAATTCGGCAAGTAATTTACCGAAACGCTGTTGCTGACGTTTCTGATGCAGCTGATTGGCGCGGAAAATCGCTTTCAGGTCTTCCAGCGCCTGGTTGAAATCATCGTTGATGATCAGGTAGTCGTAGTCGACGTAGTGGCTCATCTCGCTGACCGCTTCACGCATCCGGCCTTCAATGATCTCGTGGCTGTCCTGGCCACGGCCGTGCAGGCGTTGGCGCAAGGCCTCCTGGGAGGGCGGCAGAATGAAGATCGAGCGCGCTTGCGGCATCAACTTGCGCACCTGCTCGGCGCCTTGCCAGTCGATTTCCAGGATCAGGTCGTGGCCTTCATCCAGGGTCTGCTGCAGGTGGCTTTGCGAAGTGCCATAGAGGTTGCCGAACACTTCGGCGCGCTCCAGGAAGTCGCCGTGCTCGATCATCTTCACGAACTGGGCGCGGTCGACAAAGTGGTAGTTCACCCCGTCCACTTCGCCCTGGCGCATGGCGCGGGTGGTGTGCGAGATCGAAAGCCGGATCTGTGGAAGATCGTTGATCAGGTCCTTGACCAGGCTGGTTTTGCCAGCGCCGGACGGGGCGGAAATGATGTACAGGGTGCCAGTGCTGTGGGTCATGTCAGGGTAGCCTTACTCAATGTTCTGCACTTGTTCGCGCATCTGCTCGATCAACACTTTGAGGTTGACCGCAGCCTGGGTGCTGCGCGGGTCGAAGGCTTTGGAGCCCAGTGTATTGGCTTCGCGGTTGAGCTCCTGCATCAGGAAGTCGAGGCGCCGACCGGCAGCGCCGCCGGACTTGAGCACGCGGCGAACTTCAATGATGTGGGTGCTCAGGCGGTCCAGTTCTTCGGCGACGTCGCTTTTTTGCGCGAGCATGACCATTTCCTGTTCCAGGCGCTGCGGGTCGAGCTCGGCCTTCATGTCGGCAAAGCGGTCGAGCACCTTCTGACGCTGGGTGGCGAGCATCTGCGGAACCAGTTCGCGCAGGGTCACCACGTCTTCTTCAATGGACGTCAGGCGTTCGTTGATCAGTCGGGCCAGCTCTGCACCTTCGCGTTCGCGGCCAGCCTTGAGTTCCTTGAGGCCTTCATTGAACAGGGCCAGCGCCTCGGCGTTGAGCGCTTGCGGGTCGCTTGCATCGGCAACCAGCACGCCAGGCCAGGCCAGCACTTCCAGCGGGTTGAGGGCTGAAGGATTGTTGATCAGGCTGGCGACGGTCTCGGCGGCGGCGACCAGTTGCGCGGCGCGTTCGCGGTCGACTTGCAGCGGTTTGCCGGCGGTTTCTTCGGTGAAGCGCAGGGTGCACTCAAGTTTGCCGCGCGACAGGCCCTGACGCAGTGCTTCGCGCACGTTGCCTTCGAGGTCGCGAAAGGACTCTGGCAGGCGCAGGTGCGGTTCCAGGTAGCGGCTGTTGACCGAGCGCAGCTCCCAGCTCAGGGTGCCCTGGCTGCCGGCTTTTTCGACGCGGGCGAAGGCGGTCATGCTGTGCACCATGGAGGTACCTCGCGATTCAGGCCTGCGCCGAACCCTACGGGCTCAACGGACCTGGTTAGATGAATTAAAGCCCACAGGCTGCAAAGGCGCAGGATTGTAGCGCAGTGCGGCGGATGCTCCCAAATGGCGCGTGTGACAAAGCGCAGCAGGTCGTCGCAAGGCGCGGTTCAGAGCCCTCGCTCGTCGCTTGGGTTTTTTAGATGTGCCCAGGCGCGCCCGGCCGCCCTATAATGCTCGGCAGATTTCCGTCCTCCGTACAGGTGTTCCCCTATGAAACGTCCAAGTGGTCGCGCTGCCGATCAGATCCGCTCGATCCGCATTACCCGCAACTACACCAAACACGCCGAGGGATCTGTACTGGTCGAGTTCGGTGATACCAAGGTGATCTGCACCGTCAGCGTCGAAAACGGTGTGCCGCGCTTCCTCAAGGGGCAGGGCCAAGGCTGGCTGACCGCCGAATACGGCATGCTGCCGCGCGCCACTGGCGAGCGTAACCAGCGCGAAGCGAGCCGCGGCAAGCAAGGCGGCCGTACGCTGGAGATCCAGCGTCTGATCGGTCGTTCCCTGCGCGCTGCACTGGACATGTCCAAGCTGGGCGATGTGACCCTGTACGTTGACTGCGACGTGATCCAGGCCGACGGCGGTACGCGTACTGCCTCGATCACCGGCGCCATGGTTGCGCTGGTCGACGCCTTGAAAGTGATCAAGAAACGCGGCGGCCTGAAAGGCGGTGATCCGCTCAAGCAGATGATTGCTGCCGTGTCGGTGGGCATGTACCAGGGCGAGCCAGTGCTGGATCTGGACTACCTGGAAGACTCGGCTGCCGAGACCGACCTGAACGTGGTGATGACCAGCACCGGTGGTTTCATCGAAGTGCAGGGCACCGCTGAAGGCGCGCCGTTCCAGCCTGAAGAGCTGAACGCGATGCTGGAGCTGGCGAAGAAAGGCATGAACGATATTTTCGATCTGCAGAACGCTGCGTTGGCCGACTGAGTATTCGAACTCATTCCAGGATAAGGAGAACGCCATGAATGACGACCAGCTACCCGCACCCGCACCGAGCCAGGAAGTCAGGCAATGGGCGATGTTCTGTCATTTGTCGGCGTTTCTTGGCTACTGGTTTCCGTTCGGCAGCCTGATCGGGCCGCTGATCCTGTGGCAGATGAAGCGCGAGCAGGACCCGTTCATTGACGCGCAGGGCAAGGAAGCGCTGAATTTCCAGATCACCGTGGCGGTGGCAGCCACGATCTGTATCCCGCTGATGTTCGTATTGATCGGCATCCCGCTGTTTGGCTTGCTGGTGATCGCGGCGGTGGTGCTGACCATCATTGGCGGCGTCAAGGCGAATGAGGGCGTGGCTTACCGTTACCCCTTCACTTGGCGACCGATCAAGTAATGCTCGGTGAGGATGCCTTTGTGGGAGCGAGCCTGCTCGCGATAGCGGTCTGACAGTCATCGTTTCGGTGTCTGGTCTACCGTCATCGCGAGCAGGCTCGCTCCCACATTGAATAATCAGCGCCCATGGAAAAGCCGACATCTCTGTCGGCTTTTTTGCGGCTGCGAAATGACGCTTAGATCGTCAGCGTCCAGTCGTAGTCCACGATCAACGGCGCGTGTTGCGAGAACCGCGGCTGACGTGGCAAGCGAGCGCTGCGGACAAAGCGGCGCAGGCCCGGGGTCAGCAGCTGGTAGTCGAAACGCCAGCCCAGGTTGAGCATCTCGGCCTGTTCGTTGTCTGGCCACCAGCTGTACTGATCGCCTTCACGGCTGACTTCACGCAGGGCATCGACATACCCCATGTTGCCGACAATCTCGTCCATCCAGGCACGCTCTGGCGCCAGGAAGCCCGGGGATTGCTGGCTATCGCGCCAGTTCTTGATATCCAGCTTCTGTTGCGCCACGTACAGCGAGCCACAATAAATGTACTCGCGACGTTTGCGCCGCTGTTTATCCAGATAACGGGCGAAATCGTCCATTAGCTTGAACTTCTGGTTCAAGTCTTCATCGCCGTTCTGCCCCGAAGGGAGCAGCAAGGTCGCGATGCTGACCTTGTCGAAATCGGCTTGCAGGTAGCGCCCGTAGCGGTCGGCCGTCTCAAAGCCGAGACCGCTGATGACAGCCTTCGGTTGCAACCGCGAGTACAAAGCCACGCCACCTTGGGCGGGAACTTCGGCATCGCAGGCATAAAGGAAGTAGCCATCCAGTTGGAAGGCTGGATCGTCCAGTTCAAAGGCGGAGGCGCGGGTGTCCTGCAGGCAGATGACGTCGGCATTCTGTGCCTGCAGCCAACTGAGCAAACCACGCTCGACTGCAGCCTGAATACCATTGACGTTCACACTGATGATCCGCATAAATGGCCCCAAAAATCGCGTGCGTGTATGATACACGGCGTCTACCTAATTAGCTAAATCCGTGGTATTTGGGGTTTTTTTCATGCAAGCGTATCAGCGCGACTTCATTCGTTTTGCCATCGATCGCGGCGTTTTGCGCTTCGGTGAGTTCACCCTGAAGTCCGGGCGTACCAGTCCTTACTTCTTCAATGCCGGCCTTTTCAACTCGGGTTCTGCGCTGGCGCAGCTGGGTCGTTTCTACGCGGCAGCCATCGTCGAGAGCGGCATTGCGTTCGACGTGCTGTTTGGCCCAGCGTACAAAGGCATTCCTTTGGCGGCGGCTACCGCCGTGGCATTGGCCGAGCACCATGACCGCGATCTGCCATGGTGCTTCAACCGCAAGGAAGCCAAGGCCCACGGCGAAGGCGGCAGCCTGGTCGGCGCGCCATTGACCGGCGACGTGCTGATCATCGACGACGTGATCACCGCCGGAACCGCAATCCGTGAAGTGATGCAGATCATCGCTTCCCAGGAAGGCGCCAAGGCTGCCGGCGTGCTGATCGCGCTGAACCGTCAGGAGCGTGGCAACGGTGAACTGTCGGCAATCCAGGAAGTGGAGCGTGACTTCGGTATTCCGGTGATCAGCATTGTTTCGCTGAATCAGGTGCTGGAATTCCTCGCCGACGATCCGCAGCTCAAGCAGCATTTGCCTGCGGTTGAAGCCTACCGCGCGCAGTTCGGCGTCTGACGGTACACCCCCCCCTTGTGGGAGCGAGCCTGCTCGCGATGAGGCCTTCACATTCAAATTGATGTGACTGAAAGACCGCTATCGCGAGCAGGCTCGCTCCCACAGGGAAAGCACAAACAAAAAGACCCCGCTCAGCCAGGCTGAGCGGGGTCTTTTTATGTGTGTTGCTTACGGACGCTTGCGATTGCTGATCAAGGTGCCCACACCGGTGTCGGTGAAGATTTCCAGCAGAATCGCATTCGGCACCCGGCCATCGATGATCAGCGAGCTGCCGACGCCGCCTTGTACGGCTTCCAGCGCGCAACGGATCTTCGGCAGCATGCCGCCGTAGATGGTGCCGTCGGCGATCAGTTCGTCGACCTGCTGGGTGCTCAAACCGGTCAGGACCTTGCCGGACTTGTCCATCAGGCCGGCGATGTTGGTCAGCAGCATCAGCTTTTCAGCTTTCAGCGCTTCAGCGACCTTGCCGGCTACCAGGTCGGCGTTGATGTTGTACGACTCGCCGTTGGCGCCGACACCGATTGGCGCGATCACCGGGATGAAATCGCCTTTGACCAGCAGGTTCAGCAGGTCGGTGTTGATGCCGACCACTTCGCCCACTTGGCCGATGTCGATGATTTCCGGCTGGGTCATCTCCGGTGTCTGGCGGGTCACGGTGAGCTTCTTCGCACGAATCAGCTCGGCGTCTTTGCCGGTCAGGCCGATGGCGCTGCCGCCGTGGCGGTTGATCAGGTTGACGATGTCTTTGTTCACCTGGCCACCGAGGACCATTTCCACCACGTCCATGGTCTGGGCGTCAGTGACGCGCATGCCGTCGATGAAGTGGCTCTCGATCGACAGGCGCTTGAGCAGGTCGCCGATTTGCGGGCCGCCGCCATGAACCACTACCGGGTTGATGCCCACGGCCTTCATCAGCACGATGTCGCGGGCAAAGCCGGTTTTCAGCTCCTCGCTTTCCATCGCGTTGCCGCCGTATTTGATCACCAGGGTCTTGCCGACATAGCGGCGAATGTAAGGCAGCGCTTCGGACAGGACCTTGGCGGTGTTGGCGGCGGCTTCGCGTTCGATGGTCATTCGGGGCTCCGGCACTTCAATAAAAGGCGCTTCAAAAAATCAAAATGGTAGTTGGAGGTCAGGTGCAACACGTTTCAGTTGGGTGTGGAACACGTCCTTGATGCGCTGCAGTTCGGCGTCGTTATCGGCCTCGAAACGCAGGACCAGCACCGGTGTGGTGTTGGACGCGCGAACCAGGCCCCAGCCTTTGGCGTAGTCGACTCGCACACCGTCGATGGTGGTCAATTCGGCGCCTTCACCCCAACGGGCGTCGTGCAGTGCATCAATGATGCTGAATTTGCTCTCTTCGGTCACATGGATATTGATTTCTGGCGTAGAAATATCGTTCGGGAAGGTCTCGAACAACTCTTGCGCAGTGGATTTTTCCTTGCTGAGGATCTCCAGCAGCCGCGCGGCGCTGTAAATACCGTCGTCGAAACCGAACCAGCGCTCCTTGAAGAAGATGTGCCCGCTCATTTCGCCTGCGAGCAGGGCGCCGGTTTGTTTCATCTTCTTTTTTATCAGCGAATGACCGGTTTTCCACATGAGCGGACGACCGCCATATTCCTTGATCAGCGGGGTCAGGCGACGGGTGCATTTGACGTCGAAGATGATCTCGGCGTCCGGRTTGCGYGCAACCACATCCTTGGCGAACAGCATCAGCAGGCGGTCCGGGAAAACGATGTCGCCGGTATTGGTCACCACGCCGACGCGGTCGCCGTCACCGTCGAAGGCCAGGCCCAGGTCGGCGTTGGTTTCCTTGACCTTGGCGATCAGGTCCACCAGGTTTTCAGGCTTGCCCGGGTCCGGGTGGTGATTCGGGAAGTTGCCATCGACGTCGCAGAACAGCGGGATGACTTCGCAGTTCAGCGCTTCGATCAACTGAGGCGCGATAACACCGGCGGCACCGTTGCCGCAGTCGACCACCACTTTCAAGCGTCGGGCCAGCTTGATGTCCTGGACGATTTCGGTGGTGTAGCGGTCGAGGATCTCGACTTTGGTGATGCTGCCCTTGCCGCTGCTCAGGTTATTGGTTTTCAGGCGTTCGTGCAGGGCCTGGATCTGTTCGTTGGCCAGGGTGTCGCCGGCAATGACGATTTTGAAGCCGTTGTAGTTCGACGGGTTGTGGCTACCGGTAAGCATTACGCCGGACTTGCCGGCCAGCACGTTGGCTGCGTAATAGAGCGCCGGGGTTGGCACCAGGCCGACGTCGCTGACGTGGCAGCCGCTGTCGTGCAGGCCCTGGATCAACTGCTCGACCAATTCCGGGCCAGACAGGCGACCGTCACGACCCACGGAAATGTGCGGCTCATCCTTGGCCAGCGTTTCGGAACCAATGGCGCGACCGATCCAATAAGCGGTTTCAGCGGTCAGGGTTTCCGGGACAACGCCACGAATGTCGTAGGCGCGAAAAATGCTGTCGGGGAACGTGGGTGCGACTCGGGCTGCGATGCTCATCTGTGGGAATGCTCCATTTCGAAAGTGGCGGGACCTGCCTGCGAACAATGTGTTGACAGGTTCAAACTGAAGGATATGACGGCGTTTTCCACAGAGAGTTCGTGGTGCGAAAGGGCCATGACACTCATGAAAGCCGGCTCATGCCTTGATTTTCGCGGTGAACCTTGCAGGTGAGACTGCATAAACATTGTGGCGAGGGAGCTTGCTCCCGCTTGGGTGCGTAGCGCCCACAAAGTCTCGGGGCCGCTACGCAGCCCAGCGGGAGCGAGCTCCCTCGCCACAGAGGATCTCCATCGTATCAATGGCTGCCGGAATGACCGAAGCCGCCGGTGCCGCGCTGGGTCTCGACGAACTCTTCCACCATCTCGAAGTGCGCCTGAACTACCGGCACCAGCACCAGTTGGGCAAGACGTTCGCCGACCACGATGTTGAAGTCGGTCTGGCCGCGGTTCCAGCAGGAAACCATCAGCGGGCCCTGGTAATCGGAGTCGATCAGGCCGACCAGATTGCCTAGCACGATGCCGTGCTTATGGCCCAGGCCCGAGCGCGGCAGGATCAGCGCGGCGAGGCCCGGATCGCCGATGTACACCGAAAGACCGGTCGGGATCAGCAGGGTTTCACCCGGCTTGATGACGGTGTCCTGTTCCAGCATCGCCCGCAGGTCGAGGCCGGCGGAGCCTGGCGTGGCGTACTGCGGCAGCGGGAATTCGCGGCCAATGCGTGGGTCGAGGATCTTGGCTTGTAAAGCGTGCATGCGAGTTAAACCTGGTTCAGACGTTCGGCGATAAAAGTGATCAGCTGGCGGGCGATTTTGCCCTTGCTGGTCTGGGCGAAGAGCGTTGCGTGCAACTCCCGGTCGATCACGCTGCAAGCGTTTTCCTCGCTGTTGAAGCCAATGCTCGGGTTGGCCACGTCGTTGGCGACGATCAGGTCGAGGTTTTTGTCTTTCAGCTTGCGTGCAGCGTAGTCGAGCAGGTGTTCGGTTTCGGCGGCGAAACCGACACTGAACGGACGGTCGGGGCGCGTGGCAATGGTCGCCAGAATGTCTGGGTTGCGGACCATTTGTAGCAACAAGCCGTCGCCGTTCGTAGGGTCTTTCTTGAGTTTCTGTGGGGCGACGACTTCCGGGCGATAGTCCGCAACCGCAGCAGACGCGATGAACAGGTCGCAGGGGATCGCCGCTTCACAGGCGGCGAGCATGTCGCGGGCGCTGACCACGTCGATCCGGGTGACGCGATCCGGTGTTGGCAGGTGCACGGGGCCGGTAATCAAGGTCACCCGGGCGCCGGCTTCAACCGCGGCTTCGGCCAGGGCAAAGCCCATTTTCCCGGAGCTGTGGTTGGTGATGTAGCGCACCGGGTCGATGTTTTCCTGGGTCGGGCCGGCGGTGATCAGCACGTGTTTGCCGGTCAGCGCCTGGCGCTGGAAGCAGTCAGCGGCGCATTGTGCCAGATCGTTGGCTTCGAGCATGCGGCCCATGCCGACGTCGCCGCAGGCCTGGCTGCCGGACGCCGGGCCGAAGACCTTGAAGCCACGGGTTTCGAGCAATTGGGTGTTGGCCTGGGTGGCCGGGTCGCGCCACATGGCCTGATTCATCGCCGGCGCCAGCGCGACGGTGGCGTCGGTGGCCAGTACCAGGGTGGTCAGCAGGTCATTGGCGATACCTTGGGCCAGGCGTGCGATCAGGTCGGCGGTGGCCGGCGCGATCAGCACCAGATCAGCCCATTTGGCCAGCTCGATGTGGCCCATCGCAGCTTCGGCCGCCGGGTCCAGCAGGTCCAGGTGGACCGGGTGCCCGGAGAGTGCCTGCATGGTCAGCGGGGTGATGAACTCGCTGCCGCCGCGGGTCATGACCACGCGCACTTCGGCGCCCTGGTCGATGAGTCGGCGAACCAGCTCGGCGCTCTTGTAGGCGGCAATGCCGCCGCCGACGCCGAGAACGATGCGTTTCCGATACAGCCGCTGCATAGGCCTGCCTTTCAATTCATTGATGACTACGTGGCGAAACCCCTCCCCAGGGTGAAATCGCCCGCAAAAAAGATGGACTACGATATCACAGCGACCGCAACGGAACAGCGGCGCCCACACACATGGAGGTGCTATGAGCATTCGCGATTGGCCGGCGGCAGAGCGCCCGCGGGAGAAGCTTCTGGAGCAGGGTTCGGCGAGCCTTTCGGATGCCGAGTTACTGGCGATCTTTCTACGCACCGGGGTGACCGGCAAAAGCGCGGTCGATCTGGCGCGACACCTGTTGCATCAATTCGGCAGCCTGCGCACGTTGCTGGAGGCTGATCAGCAGACGTTCGGCAGTCAGCTTGGGCTGGGGCCGGCAAAGTTCGCCCAATTGCAGGCAGTGCTGGAGATGGCGCGGCGGCATTTGGCGGAACGCTTGCGTCGCGACTCGGTGCTCAAGAGCCCGATCGAAGTGCGCAATTACCTGAAGGCGATGTTGCGCCATGAGCCGCATGAAGTGTTTGGCTGTCTGTTTCTGGACTCCCGGCATCGGGTGCTGGCGTTCGAGATACTGTTCCGCGGCTCGATCGACAGTGCCAGCGTCTACCCGCGTCAGGTGGTCAAGCGTGCACTGGCGCACAACGCTGCGGCGCTGATCCTGTGCCACAACCATCCGTCAGGCAGCGCCGAGCCCAGTCAGGCGGATCGAGCGCTGACCAGGCGCCTGCAAGAGGCACTGGACCTGATCGATGTGCGGGTACTCGACCATTTCATTGTCGGTGACGGCGATCCGTTGTCGATGGCCGAGTACGGGTGGATGTGAGCGGGGTAGCGCAGCCAGGTAAATCCATGTGGGAGCGAGCCTGCTCGCGAAGGTGTCGTGTCAGTCGACCTATTCAGTGATCGAAGTGACGCTTTCGCGAGCAGGCTCGCTCCCACAGGTTTTGCGGTGACGCTTTTACTTGAGGCTGACTTTGGAGTAATCCTGACGGCCGAACGGGCTGACCTGGTAGCCCTGAACGTCCTTGCGCGTCAATGCGTAGGCGGTCGGGTGCGCCAGTGGCAGCCACAGCGCCTGTTGCTGGATCTGCGCCTGGGCCTGTTCGTAAAGCTTGCTGCGCACGCCTTGCTCGGTGGTGGTCTTGCCGGCGCTGATGACCTTGTCCAGGCCCGGGTCGCAGTAGCGGGCGAAGTTGGTCCCGGACTGGACCGCCGCGCAGGAGAACTGTGGCGTGAGGAAGTTATCCGGGTCACCGTTGTCGCCGGACCAGCCCATGAACAGCAGGTCGTGTTCGCCGGCCTTGGCGCGGCGGATCAGTTCGCCCCATTCAATCACCCGGATTTCCGCCTGAATCCCGACTTCAGCCAGGTCCGACTGCAACAGCTGGGCACCAAGGCTTGGGTTCGGGTTGAGCAGGCTGCCGGAAGGGCGGGTCCAGATCGTGGTTTTAAAACCCTCCTTGAGCCCGACCTTGGCCAGCAATGCACGCGCCTTGGCGATGTCCTTTGGATAGCCCGGAAGGTCCTTGGCGTAGCTCCAGGTGTTGGGCGGGTACGGACCGTTGGCAGCGTGCGCGGTGTCTTCGAAAACGGCCTTGAGGTAGCTGGCCTTGTCGAAGGCGAGGTTGATCGCCTGGCGGACTTCGGGCTTATCCAGCGGCGGGTGCTGACTGTTGATGGCCACGAACGCGGTCATGAACGCCGGCGTGCTCTCGATCTTCAGGGTCGGGTCCTGAGCGGCGGCCTGCACGTCCAGCGGTTTGGGCGACAGGGCGATCTGGCACTCGTTGCGCCGCAGTTTCTGCAAACGAACGTTGGCGTCCGGGGTGATGGCGAACACCAGGCTGTCTACTGCCGGTTTGCCGGCAAAGTAGTCGCGGTTGGCCTTGTAGCGAATCGACGCATCTTTCTGGAAGCGCCCGAAGATGAACGGGCCGCTGCCGATTGGCTGACTRTTGAGTTTCTCGGGCGTGCCGGCCTTGAGCAACTGGTCGGCATACTCGGTCGAGTAGATCGAGGCAAAACCCATGCTCAGGGTGGCAAGGAATGTCGAGTCGGGGTGGTCCAGGGTAAAGCGCACGGTCAGCGGGTCCAGCGCATCGATTTTCTTGATCAGCGCGGGCAACTGCATCGATTGAGCATGAGGGAAGCCACTTTGGGCGACTTTGTGCCACGGGTGGGCCGGGTCGAGCATGCGCTCGAAGCTGAACTTCACGTCTTCGGCGCTCAGGTCGCGGGTGGGGCTGAAGTACTCGGTATGGTGGAATTTCACCTGCGGGTGCAGCTTGAAGATATAGGTCAAGCCGTCGGTCGACACTTCCCAGCTGTCGGCCAGGCTGGGGACGACTTTGCCGCTGGCGGCATCGAAATCGACCAGGCGGTTCATCAGCACGTCGGCCGAAGCGTTGGTGGTGGTCAGCGAGTTGTATTGAACGACATCGAACCCTTCCGGGCTGGCCTCGGTGCAGACGCTTAAAGCGGCAGCCTGGGCCAATGGGCTCAGCAAGAGTGGGGCGAGCAACAACGGTAGGGCAGCGAGGCGCATGTGTGAATTCCTGTGCAGATCGAAGGCCATCTGCGAGTGCAGTCTGGAAAAGGGCTACCCTAGTGGGCTCTTTTACAAATGACTATCCCCTTTTTCACTTTGTGGCATGCGTCCGGCTCTTTTTTTCGGCAAAATTTGCACTGCATGACCCCCAGTGCACAGCCAATCAGAGTAGATTGGCACGGGAAAACCGTCTGCGCAGACGTGGATGTCGGTACTCTGCGACGAGCGGTCGCGGCCATCGGCAGCCTTTGTTCAAGGCGTCTGGCGCCGTAAAACCGGGTTTTTTAAAAAGTCTGTTCACACCGATAGTTGTTGCTACTGGGTCTTTCTGGTATAAAGCAGCGCTCTTTTCTAGGGGCCCGGTTCCTTCACTGTAGGTGTAGCCGGTAAGACCCTTAAAGAAACGCGGCGCCTGGCGCCAAATGACTGAGAGATTAAGCGGCCAACCCATGCCGGGTTGGGCATGTGGTTTTAGAGGGCTGAGGCATGTCGAGAGTCTGTCAAGTTACCGGTAAGGGTCCGGTGACTGGGAATAACATTTCCCACGCAAACAACAAAACCCGTCGTCGTTTCCTGCCGAACCTGCAGCATCACCGCTTCTGGGTTGAAGAAGAGAAACGTTTCGTGCGTCTGCGCGTATCTGCCAAAGGCATGCGTATCATCGACAAGCGTGGCATTACTGCCGTGCTGGCCGAAATCCGCAAAGCTGGCAAGATCTAAGGGAGCTAATCATGCGTGAATTGATTCGTTTGATTTCGAGCGCTGGTACTGGTCACTTCTACACTACCGACAAGAACAAGCGCACTACTCCGGACAAAATCGAGATCAAGAAATTTGATCCGGTTGTTCGCAAGCACGTGATCTACAAAGAAGGCAAAATCAAGTAATTGATTTTTCCTCTTAAGAAAAAGGCCCGTATCGCAAGATACGGGCCTTTTTTGTTGGGGTCAGAAAAGCCTCAGGCCTTCTGTTCAAACGCCACATAGATCTTGCGGCACGGCTCCAGCACTTCCCAGGTGCCGCGGAAGCCGGCCGGAATGACAAAACGATCGCCCGCCCGCAGGGTCTTGGCATTGCCGTCGTGGTCACGCAGCACCGAAACCCCCTGCACGATTTCGCAGTATTCGTGTTCGGTGAAGTTCACCGTCCATTGCCCGACTTCTCCTTCCCAGACGCCCGCGTTCAACTGACCGCACGGGCTGCTGTAGTGGTTGTAGACGGCTTGCTCGGGGTCGCCCTTGAGCACTTTTGTGGCGTCCGGGCGGTAGCGCTCGGCGGGTGTGGTGGCCTGGCTGAAGTCGACAATGTCCTGGATGCTCATTCTTGTAATCCCCCGTGATTGTCTGAAAATCAAAGTCTATGTTTATTAAAATGAACATCGCAAGGCCGTTTGCCAGCCTTATGTCAAATATATTGAAACATGAGGGGGCGCTGGTTTAGGGTGGCAGTTGCCTTGGGCCGAATTGAAAACTGGCCGGGCAGAATTCCTGTAGGTGCCTGCGTAGATCGCGCGGCGCTCGTATTCAATAAGAGGAGGACTCTCGTATGACTACCCTGACTCGTGCCGACTGGGAACAACGCGCCCGCGACCTGAAGATCGAAGGCCGTGCCTACATTAATGGCGAATACACCGCAGCGGTCTCCGGCGAGACGTTCGACTGCATCAGCCCTGTCGATGGCCGTCTGCTGGGCAAGATCTCCAGCTGTGATGCCGCCGACGCCCAGCGCGCCGTAGAAAACGCCCGCAGCACGTTCAACTCGGGTGTCTGGTCGCGCCTGGCACCGGCCAAGCGCAAGGCCACCATGATTCGTTTCGCCGGCCTGCTCAAGCAGCACGCCGAAGAGCTGGCGCTGCTTGAAACCCTGGACATGGGCAAGCCGATCAGCGATTCCCTGTACATCGACGTTCCAGGCGCGGCGCAAGCGCTGAGCTGGAGCGGTGAAGCCATCGACAAGATCTACGACGAAGTAGCCGCCACCCCGCATGACCAACTGGGTCTGGTGACCCGTGAGCCGGTGGGTGTAGTGGGCGCCATCGTGCCGTGGAACTTCCCGCTGATGATGGCCTGCTGGAAACTCGGCCCGGCGCTGTCCACCGGTAACTCGGTGATCCTCAAGCCATCCGAAAAATCCCCGCTGACCGCCATCCGCCTCGCGGCGCTGGCTGTTGAAGCCGGTATCCCGAAAGGCGTGCTGAACGTGCTGCCAGGCTACGGTCACACCGTTGGCAAGGCGCTGGCCTTGCACATGGACGTCGACACGCTGGTGTTCACCGGTTCGACCAAGATCGCCAAGCAACTGATGATTTATTCCGGCGAATCGAACATGAAGCGCGTCTGGCTGGAAGCGGGCGGCAAGAGCCCGAACATCGTGTTTGCCGATGCGCCGGACCTGCAAGCGGCGGCTGAGTCCGCTGCCAGTGCCATCGCGTTCAACCAGGGCGAAGTCTGCACCGCCGGTTCGCGTCTGCTGGTCGAGCGTTCGATCAAGGATAAATTTCTGCCGCTGGTGATCGAGGCCCTGAAAACCTGGAAGCCGGGCAACCCGCTGGATCCGGCCACCAACGTTGGCGCGCTGGTCGACACGCAGCAGATGAACACCGTGCTGTCCTACATCGAATCCGGGCACTCCGACGGCGCCAAACTGGTGGCGGGCGGCAAGCGGATTCTTCAGGAAACCGGTGGCACCTACGTTGAACCGACGATTTTCGATGGCGTGAGCAACGCCATGAAGATCGCCCAGGAAGAGATCTTTGGCCCGGTGCTGTCGGTCATCACCTTCGACAGCGTCGATGAAGCGATCCGGATCGCCAACGACACGCCGTATGGCCTGGCCGCGGCTGTCTGGACCTCGGATATCTCCAAGGGCCACCTGACCGCCAAGGCCCTGCGTGCCGGTAGCGTGTGGGTCAACCAGTACGATGGCGGCGACATGACCGCACCGTTCGGTGGTTTCAAACAGTCGGGCAACGGCCGTGACAAGTCGCTGCACGCGTTCGACAAATACACCGAGCTGAAGGCGACCTGGATCAAGCTGTAAACCATTCAGGGAGCCTGTTCTGAATCAGGCTCCCTGAACGATGCAGATCCCCTGTGGGAGCGAGCCTGCTCGCGATAGCGGTATGACAGTCGACGTCAATGTTGAATGTTGCGCCGTCATCGCGAGCAGGCTCGCTCCCACAGTGCTTTGCGCTGTACATAAAAATATCCACAGGAGCGTGGAGCATGCGTTGGGCGACTTATTTCGCCGTGTTGGCCTCTGTCCTGAGTGTCGGCCTGGCCCTGGGCGTCAGCATGCCGTTGGTGTCGTTGCGTCTGGAAAGCTGGGGTTACGGCTCGTTTGCAATCGGTGTCATGGCGGCGATGCCGGCGATTGGCGTACTGCTGGGGGCCAAGGTCTCCAGCCATCTGGCGGCACGTTTCGGCACGGCCAACCTGATGCGCCTGTGCCTGTGGGCCGGGGCGTTTTCAATCGGTTTGCTGGCGCTGTTGCCCAGTTATCCGGTCTGGCTGGTGCTGCGTTTGACGATCGGGGTGATCCTGACCCTCGTGTTCATCCTCGGCGAGAGCTGGATCAACCAGTTGGTGGTCGAGCAATGGCGCGGGCGACTGGTGGCACTGTATGGCAGCAGTTATGCCCTGAGCCAACTGTCGGGACCGTTGCTGCTGGGCGCGTTGGGCACCGACAACGATTTCGGATTCTGGGTCGGTGTCGGCTTGCTGGTGACGTCGCCGCTGTTGCTGTTGGGACGCAGTGGCGCGCCGAGCAGCGAAGCCTGCAGCGTGACGTTCAGTGACTTGCTGAGCTTTTGTCGGGGCCTGCCGGCGATTGCCTGGGCGGTGTCGCTGTTTGCTGCGTTCGAGGCGATGATCCTGACCTTGCTGCCGGTGTATTGCCTGCGCCAGGGCTTCAGCGCTGAAATCGCCCTGGCGATGGTCAGCACCGTGGTGGTCGGCGATGCCTTGTTGCAACTGCCGATTGGTGCGCTGGCGGATCGATTGTCGCGGCGTACGTTGTTTGCCGGTTGCGCAGTCATCCTGATGCTCTCGAGCCTGGCGATTCCACTGTTGCTCGAGACTTTGCTGATCTGGCCGTTGTGGGTGCTGTTCGGTGCCAGTGCCGGCGGCTTGTTTACCTTGTCGCTGATTCTGATCGGCGAACGCTACCGTGACGATGCGCTGGTGCGAGCCAACGCTCACATTGCGCAATTGTGGGGTATCGGTTGTCTGATCGGCCCATTGGCGGCCGGTGCCGGCAGTCAATGGATCAGTGGGCACGCCTTGCCGTTGCTGATGGCGGCGGGGGCGCTCGGGCTGGTGATCCTGTTGCTGCGCCAAGGGGCGTTTGGCACTGCGCAACCAGCGTAATGTGTAGCAGCTGCCGAAGGCTGCGTTCGGCTGCGCAGCAGACGCAAACCCTGTAGTCACGGTTAAACTGCAAGACCGCGATATCCGCATTTACGACTGCTGCGCAGCCGAACGCCGGCTGCGCCAGCTGCTACGGATCGTGTGATGGCGCGGAGGGGATGTAGTGCTTAGAGCATCCGCTCCAGTCCCACCGATTTGCTGAGCCAGGCGTTGAAATGTCGCCACCAGCTCCCCGGCTCTCGGGTCAAGGTGTGTGGCTGGCTGTTGTCTTCAGTGACCCACACCATCCGGCCGTTCTCTAGCCGGGCCTCGTAACTCAGGGCCGGTGACATACCTCGCAGGGCCAGTTCGCGAACCTGTTCGGCGAGTTCCGGGCTGTCCACCAACACCCCGACTTCGGTGTTCCAGAGCACCGAGCGCGGATCGAAATTGAACGAGCCGATGAACGCCTTTTGCCGGTCAAAGATCATCGCCTTGCTGTGCAGGCTGGAATCAGAGCTACGGGAGGCGGCGCTGTGGAACAGGTTCGGACCACTGCCTCCATGCTCGCCGGGTTGACGGCGCAGCTCGAACAGCTTCACGCCATGTTCCAGCAACGCCTTGCGGTAAGGCGCGTAGCCACCGTGTACAGCCGGCACGTCGGTGGCGTCCAGGGAGTTGGTCAGCAAGCTGACGGAAACCCCGGCATCCGCGCGTCCCGTCAGGTAGATCAGCCCCGTCTGGCCTGGGACGAAATAGGCCGAGATCATGATCAGCTCGTTACTGACGCCTTGTAGTTCGGGTGCCAGTTGGGTGGTCAGCAGCAGTTGCGGATCCGGCTCGTCCTTGGCCAGCACCTTGCTGGGTGCGTCCCACAATGCCTGGTTCCAGGCCCAGATCAATTCGCGCCGCCAGATATCCAAGTGTGGATGGGTCTGGTAAATCTTCAGTTGCTGGTACAGCGCATGGTTCTGTTGTCGGGTGCCTTCCAGCGACTCTTTCAGCCGCAATCGGGTGTTGGCCAGATCCTTTGCCGTGGGTTTGCTCGAGATAAACTCATCGATCGGTTTGCTCAGGGCGCTGTTCCAGTACTGGTCAAAACTGTGCCCGAGCTGCTCGGCCACCGGACCGATGCCGAGCATGTCGATGTCGGTGAAATTCAGGTCGGGTTCGGCATCGAAGTACTCGTCGCCCAGATTACGGCCACCGACAATGGCTGCGCTGTTGTCCGCCAGCCACAGCTTGTTGTGCATGCGCCGATGCTGAAGTGACAGGTTGAACAGCCGCCCCATGGTGCGGGTCAGCCCGGTGCTGCGGCCCAGGTGCAGCGGGTTGAACAGGCGAATATGAATCTGCGGATGCGCAGCAAGGGTGGCGATGATCTGGTCCAGGCCATCGCTGGTGGTGTCATCGAGCAGAATGCGTATGCGCACGCCGCGGTCGGCAGCCTTGAGCAGCTCTGCCGCCAGCAATCGTGTGCTGACACCGTCGTGGACGATGTAGTACTGCAAGTCGAGGCTGCTTTGTGCATTGCGAATCAGCTCGGCACGCGCCATGAAGGCCTCACTGCTGTTGGACAGAAGGCGGAAACCGGAACGGCCCTGATACGCCGCAGCCTGTGCCTGGATCGAACGCCCGAAGGAGGAGTCCACCGCTGGCAGCGTCTGGCTCGGCTTGTGGTGCACGGCGAGAGAGGTGCAGCCGCTCAGTAGCGAGACGAGCAGCAGAAAAAGCAGGGCTTGTCTGGAGCGCAAATCGGAGTTTCCGCGAATGGGCAGGACCCGGAGTATGGCACGGCATTTGGCAATGCTCCGTGAATGCTCAAGCGTCGATTGATTGCGTCATTTGTCCTCGTGATGCTCTGCCAGTAGCTTGATCGCTGCCGCGCCGACCTTGCGCACAGCCTCTTCAATCTGCGGTGTCGGTTTGGCCGAGTAGTTCATGCGCAGGCAATTGCGGTACTTGCCCGAGGCGGAAAAAATGCTACCGACAGCAATCTGTACGCCTTGGTCGATCAGCGCACGATTCAGTTTCAAGGTGTCGAAACCTTCCGGCAGTTCGATCCACAGCATGAAGCTGCCTTGCGGACGGCTGGCACGGGTGCCGGCGGGAAAGTAGCGGCTGACCCAGTCGAGCATCAAGTCGCGATTGCGCTGGTATTGCGTGCGCATCCGCCGCAAATGCGGTTCGAAGTGCCCGCCCTTGAGGAATTCGGCAATCGCAATTTGTGGCTGCGGGGCGGTGGAGCCGGTGCTGATGTATTTCATGTGCAGCACCCGCTCCAGATACCGGCCCGGCGCGACCCAGCCGATGCGCAGCCCCGGTGCCAGGGTCTTGGAAAACGAGCTGCACAGCAGGACACGGCCGTCTTCGTCGAAGGACTTGATCGTGCGGGGACGAGGGTAGGTGTAGGCCAGTTCGCCATACACATCGTCTTCGATGATCGCCACGTCGAAGCGCTGTGCCAGGGTCAGCAGCGCCCGCTTGCGTGCCTCCGGCATGATGTAGCCCAGTGGGTTGTTGCAGTTGGGGGTCAACTGTATGGCTTTGATCGGCCACTGTTCCAGCGCCAGTTCCAGCGCCTCGAGACTGATCCCGGTAATCGGGTCGGTGGGAATCTCCAGGGCTTTCATGCCCAGCCCCTTGAGGGTCTGCATGGCGCCGTGAAAGCTCGGCGAATCGACGGCCACGATGTCGCCCGGCTCGCAGATCGCGCGAATGCTGGTGGACAGCGCTTCGTGACAGCCGGTGGTGATCACCAGGTCGTTGGCGCTCAGCTGACAGCCGGAGTCGAGCATCAGGCGCGCAATCTGTTCGCGCAGTTCGAGGGTGCCGTAGATGTTGTCGTAATACAGGCCGGGCATGTCCTGCCGCCGGCTGATCCGTGCCAGCCCTCGTAGCAGAGGCTTCATGGTCGGCGTGCTGACGTCCGGCATGCCGCGACCGAGCTGCACGACGTCCTTGCGCGGGACGGCGCGAATCAGCTCCAGCACCTGATCCCACTGGGAAATGTCCACCGGGCGCTGGGCCGGGCGGCCAACGACCGGCAACTCCGGCAGCTCGCGCCCGGCCGGAACGAAGTAGCCGGATTTCGGCTTCGGCATTGCCAGACCACTGTCTTCCAGCACCCGATAAGCCTGCTGCACCGTGCTCAGGCTGACTCCGTGCTCGACGCTCAGTGCCCGTACTGACGGAAGTCGGTCACCCGGACGGTAGAAGCCCTGTTCGATACGTGTGCCGAGTAATTCGGCGAGGTTGACGTAAAGGGTCATGGTTCAGTCTCGGTGAATAGATTCAGTGGACCAGTACAGATTTGGCAAAAATACAGGATTCAGTCGCTAAAACGGTAAATCTGTATTGAGGTAATACACATCCTTTGAATCTGTAACGGTTTTGCCGGTCCGCGCATCATGGAGTCTCTGGCGATCCAAGTAAACAGGAGCAATCAAAATGAACGGCTTGAGCGATGTGCGGCTGACGTTACACAGTCGGGAACTGGAGGCTGGGCAGGAAAAGGGCATGCGCGCGTCAACGATGCGCAATGCCCCGTCCGGCCTCGGTCGCTGGGGACTGTTCTGGCATCGTCTGCACACGCGCAAGTCCTTGCTTGAGCTTTCGCCCGAGCAGTTACGCGATGTGGGGTTGAGTCGTGCAGAGGCGCGGGAGGAGGGGCTCAAACCCTTTTGGCGGATCTGAGTGTGATGGCGCCCTCTCGATCGAATCGCGAGCAGGCTCGCTCCCACAATTGATCACTGGTGCTCACAAAATGTGTGTTCACTGTAGATACCTGTGGGAGCGAGCCTGCTCGCGATGAGGCCGGTAAGAACGCAGGCCAGCTTTCAGGCCAACTCTTTCATCCGATGCCACAACATCCCCAGCGCCAATAACGGCGACCGCAAATACTTCCCGCCCGGAAAGGTAATGTGCGGCACCTTGGCGAACAGATCGAACCCCCCACCTTGCTGGCCGCTGATGGCTTCGGCCAGCAGCTTGCCGGCCAGGTGGGTGGCGTTCAGCCCATGGCCGGAATAGGCCTGGGCGTAATACACATTCGGCTGGTCCTTGAGCCGGCCGATCTGAGGAAGGCGGTTGGCGCCGATGCCGATCATCCCGCCCCATTGATAGTCGATCTTCACGCCGGCCAGTTGCGGGAAGACGTCGAGCATCTTCGGTCGCATATAGGCGGCGATGTCCGACGGATCGCGACCGGAATAGTGGCAGGCGCCGCCGAACAGCAAGCGCCGATCCGCCGAGAGCCGGTAGTAGTCCAGCGCCACTCGCTGGTCGCAGACCGCCATGTTCTGCGGCAGTAATGCGTGGGCTTGAGTTTCGCTCAGGGGTTCGGTGGCGATGATGTAACTGCCGGCGGGCAGCACTTTGCCGCTGAGCTCGGGGTTCAGGTTGTTGAGGTAGGCGTTGCAGCCCAGCACCAGAGTCCTGGCGCGGACCGAGCCTTGCGCGGTGTGGACCTTGACCTCGCTGCCATAGTCGATGCGGGTCACGGCCGATTGTTCGAACAGTTTCACGCCCAGTTGCTGCGCCGCGGCAGCTTCGCCCAAGGCCAGGTTCAGCGGGTGCAGATGCCCGGAACCCATGTCGATCAAGCCACCGACATAGCGATCGGAACCGACCACACTGTGCATTTCATGGGCTTGCAGCAACCGGGTTTCATATCGATAGCCGAGGCTGCGCAGTTCGGCCGCGTCCTCGGCGAAACCTTCAAGGTCGCGAGGTTTGTTGGCCAGGTCGCAGTAACCCCAGGTCAGGTCGCAGGCGATCTGAAAATGCGCAATCCGTTGCCGGACGATTTCCACCGCTTCCAGGCCCATGAGCTTCATCTGACGGACGCCGTCGGTGCCGATCACCTCGGTAAACTGATCGAGGCCATGACCGACGCCGCGAATCAGCTGTCCGCCGTTGCGCCCGCTGGCGCCCCAGCCGATCTTGCGCGCTTCGAGCAGCACCACGCTGAGGCCGCGTTCAGCCAGCTCGATTGCGGTGTTCAGCCCGGAAAACCCGCCGCCCACCACGCACACGTCCGCCAGCAGTTCACCTTTGAGCGCCGGATAATCGGGCAGCGGCAGGCTGCTGGCGGCATAGTAAGAAGCGGTGTGCCGGTTGTTCGGGGCAGGTTGCTGAACACGGGCGTTCATGTGCGTCATCCGGGTTTCGTGTGTTTAGTAAATTTTACGGAGCATAAGCCGGGCCTTTCGGGGTGGGCAACACTGGTCGGCTAATGCTGTCTGGCGCGAGGCTTTTAGGGCAAAATCCCACCGTGTTCACTTTCCCGGTACTCGCTTCGATGAGCTGCAACAGTCAGAAAATCCGCGCTCTTCGCCAGCAAATCCCCTCGTTCGAGTGCGTGCCCGGCTGCCATGACTGCTGTGGTCCGGTAACCACTTCGCCAGAAGAAATGTCGCGCCTGCCGCGTAAGACCAGGGCCGAGCAGGACGCTGCGATGGACGAACTGAACTGCGTGCACCTGGGCCCCGATGGCTGCACGGTGTATGACGAGCGGCCGTTGATCTGTCGGCTGTTCGGCACCACGAAGACCTTGCCATGCCCCAACGGTCGCCGCCCGGTGGAGTTGATTCACCCTCGGGTCGAGAAGCAGATCCATGAATACATGGCCAGCACCCGGCAGGTGCTGGTTTAGTAATGCTGTGTTCATTTCAGATCGACCGAGTCGACTGCAATCGCGAGCAGGCTCGCTCCCACATTGGGGCCTTGCCGTACACAAAACAGTGCCCACTGAAAATCTACTGTGGGAGCGAGCCTGCTCGCGATGGCGTCCGTCTAGACGACCATTTCCTCAGATCTGACCTCAATCCGGAATCGGCAGGTTCAGGCTCTCTTTCACTTCTTCCATCACGATATAGCTCTTGGACTCACGCACGTGAGGCAATTTGAGCAGGATGTCGCCCAGCAGTTTGCGGTACGAGGCCATCTCGGAAATCCGCGCCTTCACCAGGTAGTCGAAGTCCCCTGACACCAGGTGGCATTCCAGTACGTGTGGCAGTTTCAGCACGGCGCGTCGGAACTCTTCAAAGGTATCGCCAGACTTGTAGTCGAGGCTGATCTCGACGAACACCAGCAGGCTGCCCTTGAGGTGCTGCGGGTTGAGCCGGGCGTTGTAGCCCATGATGATCCCTTCACGCTCCAGGCGTCGCACCCGCTCGGTGCAGGGTGTGGTCGACAACCCGACTTTTTCCCCTAGCTCGGTAAACGAAATCCGCCCGTCTGCCTGAAGGATGCGCAGGATATTACGGTCGATCTTGTCCAGCTCACGCTTGGTCTGAGTATTGGTCCGCATAGGGGATGCGCCTCCGTAAAAAGGGATTTTGCCGAGAATTGTCGCCAAATATAGGCGCTTATATAGTGAAAAGCACTGGCAAATGTTTTTTACACTGCGCACATCTGTGATTTGAACAACAAACGTCAGCGGTAAGCCGCGATGAGGGATACGAAAATGCGCGTTCTGGTCTTGGGTAGCGGCGTCATCGGTACCGCCAGTGCCTACTATCTGGCTCGGGCCGGGTTTGAAGTTACGGTTGTAGACCGTCAGCCGGCGGCTGCCATGGAAACCAGTTTCGCCAACGCCGGCCAGGTCTCGCCGGGTTATGCCTCGCCGTGGGCCGCGCCGGGTGTGCCGCTCAAAGCTATCAAATGGCTGCTGCAACGCCACGCACCGCTGGCGATCAAGGCCACCGCCGATATCGACCAATACCTGTGGATGGCGCAGATGCTGCGCAACTGCACCGCCAGCCGTTATGCGGTGAACAAGGAGCGTATGGTCCGTCTGTCCGAGTACAGCCGTGACTGCCTCGATGAGCTGCGTGCTGAAACCGGCATTGCCTACGAAGGCCGCACCCTGGGGACCACTCAATTATTCCGCACTCAGGCGCAGCTCGATGGCGCGGCAAAAGACATCGCGGTCCTGAAAGAGTCCGGCGTGCCCTTTGAACTGCTCGACCGCGCCGGCATTGCCCGGGTCGAACCGGCGCTGGCCAGCGTGACTGATATCCTCGCCGGTGCCTTGCGCCTGCCGAACGACCAGACCGGCGACTGCCAGATCTTCACCACGCGCCTGGCCGAAATGGCCGTGAAATTGGGCGTGGAATTCCGCTTTGACCAGGACATTCAGCGCCTCGACTACGCCGGTGACCGGATCAACGGCGTATGGATCGACGGCAAGCTGGAAACCGCCGACCGCTATGTATTGGCGCTCGGCAGCTACTCGCCGCAGTTGCTCAAGCCGTTGGGCATCAAGGCCCCGGTGTACCCGCTCAAGGGCTACTCGCTGACCGTGCCGATCACAAATCCGGCGATGGCCCCGACATCGACTATTCTCGACGAGACCTACAAGGTTGCGATCACCCGTTTCGACACCCGGATTCGTGTCGGCGGCATGGCTGAGATAGCCGGTTTTGACCTGTCGCTGAACCCGCGTCGACGTGAAACGCTGGAGATGATCGTCAACGATCTTTATCCTCAGGGCGGCGACCTGGCCGAGGCGAGTTTCTGGACCGGCCTGCGTCCGACCACTCCGGACGGCACGCCGATTGTTGGTGCCACTCCGTTCAAGAACCTGTTCCTGAACACCGGTCATGGCACACTTGGCTGGACTATGGCGTGTGGCTCCGGCCGCTTGCTGGCCGACTTGATGGCGAAGAAAACGCCGCAGATCAGTGCCGAAGGCCTCGATATTTCCCGTTATGGCAACACCCCAAAGGAGTCTGAAAAGCATGTCAATCCAGCGCCAGCTCACCAATGAGCGCATGAGCCAGATCGTTGTCCACAACGGTACCGTGTATCTGGCCGGGCAAGTCGGCGACGACATGAGTGCCGGGATTGAACAGCAGACCCGTGAAACCCTCGCCAACATCGAGCGTTTGCTGGATCTGGCCGGGACCGACAAGACCAAACTGCTGTCGGTGACGATTTACCTGAAAGACATCGATGCCCATTTCGAGGGCATGAACAGTGTCTGGGACACTTGGTTGCCAAAGAACGTCGCGCCGGCCCGTGCGACGGTCGAAGCCAAGCTGTGCGAACCGGAAATCCTGGTTGAGTTGTCTGTAGTGGCTGCTCTGCCTTAAGCAAAGATCCCTCTCCCGGTGCTGCTGGCGGTTCACGCCGTCAGTCAGCGCCGGTTTTTTCTTCCTCATGACCGCCTAGAAGTCTGCCGCCATGCGTCCTGCCCGTGCCCTGATCGATCTTCAAGCCCTGCGTCATAACTATCAACTGGCCCGTGAAGTCTCGGGCGCGCGTGCCCTCGCGGTGATCAAGGCCGATGCCTATGGCCATGGCGCGGTGCGCTGTGCCCAGGCACTGGAGGCCGAGGCGGATGGTTTTGCCGTGGCCTGTATCGAAGAAGCCCTGGAACTGCGCGCCGCCGGTATTCGTGCGCCGGTCCTTCTGCTCGAAGGCTTTTTCGAAGCCGATGAGCTGTCGCTGATCGTTGAGCATGATTTCTGGTGCGTGGTGCATTCGCTGTGGCAACTTGAAGCGCTCGAGAAAGCCGTGTTGAGCAAGCCGATCGCGGTCTGGCTCAAGCTTGATTCGGGCATGCACCGGGTTGGCCTGCATCCCACGGATTATCAGGCGGCGTATCAACGCTTGCTGGCCAGCGGCAAGGTCTCGAAGATCGTGCTGATGAGCCACTTTGCGCGTGCCGACGAACTGCATAGCAGCAGCGCGGCGGAGCAGGTTGCGGTGTTTGAAGCGGCGCGCCAGGGCTTGTCGGCGCAGGTCAGCTTGTGTAACTCGCCGGCGGTGCTGGGCTGGCCGCAGGTGCCGAGCGATTGGGTTCGTCCGGGCATCATGCTTTATGGCGCGACACCTTTCGAAGAAGCCAATCCGGTGGCGGCGCGCCTGCAGCCGGTGATGACCCTGGAATCGAAAGTCATCAGCGTGCGCGAACTGCCGGCCGGTGAACCGGTGGGCTATGGGGCGAAGTTCATCACCCAGAAGCCGATGCGCATCGGCGTGGTCGCCATGGGCTATGCCGACGGTTATCCGCGTCAGGCGCCTACCGGCACGCCGGTATTGGTGGCCGGGCAGCGCAGCCAGCTGTTGGGACGGGTGTCGATGGACATGCTCTGCATCGATTTGACCGATGTGCCGCAGGCCGGCCTTGGTTCTACCGTCGAGTTGTGGGGTAAAAACATCCTCGCCAGCGACGTCGCCATGGCTGCCGGGACCATTCCCTACCAGATCTTCTGCAACCTGCGGCGCGTGCCACGGCTCTATTCCGGGAGCTGAGGCAGGCAGTCGAGACCGGAAGTCGCTTTGCCAAACAGGATTCAGACCCAAGTGTTGTAAATACTGAACGCTGTCGCCATGATAACGCTCACTATCCACACAATCTGAATCCTGGGAGGCTAATGCATTGGACGTCGGTGAACGACTGCAATCGATCCGTAAATTGAAAGGTCTATCCCAGCGAGAGCTCGCCAAGCGGGCAGGCGTTACCAATAGCACCATTTCAATGATCGAGAAAAACAGCGTCAGCCCTTCGATCAGTTCGCTGAGGAAGGTACTTGGCGGCATCCCCATGTCCATGGTCGAGTTCTTTTCCGAAGAAATTCTTCAGGAAAAACCGACGCAGATCGTCTACAAGGCCAATGAGCTGATCGATATCTCCGATGGCGCCGTAACCATGAAACTGGTCGGCAAGGCCCATCCGAGCCGTGCTATCGCGTTCCTCAACGAGATCTACCCGCCAGGCGCCGATACCGGTGAAGAGATGCTCACCCATGAGGGCGAGGAAACCGGGATTCTGCTCGAAGGTCGGCTGGAGTTGGTGGTCGGGCTCGAGACATTCGTGCTCGAGGCCGGGGACAGCTACTATTTCGAAAGCACCAAACCGCACCGTTTCCGTAATCCGTTTGATGCGCCTGCGCGACTAATCAGCGCAGCCACACCGGCGAATTTCTAGGAAAAGAGGCGTCCGGCAAGGTTTTGCGAGTCGCCCCATGCTGTATTTCGCCACGACTTAATACCCCTTGGACTTTAGGGTTGTTTCAGTGTGGCGGGCTAACCGCTATACTTGCGCCCGCCTGCGAAACCGTGGCCGTGGGCGTGACTAGCCACCATTGAGGGTGTACGCGTGAATCTAATTATGAAAATGCTGGCCGCACCAGCAACCGTATTGGCCCTTTGGGCAGTCAGCGCTCAAGCGTCGACCACTGACGATATCGCCAAGCGCCTTGAGCCCGTCGGCCAGGTCTGTGTACAAGGCCAGGAGTGCAAGGGGATGGAAGTCGCTGCCTCGGTAGGCGGCGGTGCAGCGAAGACTCCCGATGAAATCATTGCCAAACATTGCAATGCTTGCCACGGCACGGGTCTGCTGGGCGCACCGAAAATCGGTGATGCTGCAGACTGGAAAAAACGCGCCGACAAAGAAGGCGGCACTGCTGCTGGCCTGGCGAAAGTAGCGCTGACAGGTCTCAACGCGATGCCGCCAAAAGGCACTTGCAGCGACTGCGAAGTGAAAGACCTTGAAGGCGCCATCCAGAAGATGTCCGGCCTGAAATAAGCCCCGTCTTCAGTGAAAAAGCCGCTTGCGAGCGGCTTTTTTGTACCCGGGATTTGACCTCGAGACTGGTCATCGCGATCAGGACGCGGCAAGCTCGAACCGACCTCAATTCATGGACAGGTCGGGAGGGTCTGATGGTGCAGTCGGTATCAATCGAACAGGCAGTCGATGATGTGCTCGCACGTTTGCCAGCGCATATACACCTCGGCTTGCCGCTGGGGCTGGGTAAACCCAACCGCTTCGTCAACGCGCTGTATCAGCGCATCGCCCAGTTGCCCGAGCGGCAGCTGACGGTCTACACCGCGTTGAGCCTGGGTCGTCCGGCATTGGGCGACGGCTTGCAGCGGCGCTTTCTGGAACCCTTCGTCGAGCGAGTGTTTGGCGACTATCCCGAGCTGGATTTTCTCGCCGACCTGCACCGTGACAGCCTCCCGGCGAACATTCACATCGAGCAGTTTTTCCTGCAGCCGGGCAGCTTGCTGCACAGCGCGTCGGCGCAGCAGGACTACGTCAGCAGCAACTACAGCCACGCCGCCCGGGACATCAATGCCGCCGGGTTGAACCTGGTGGCGCAATTGGTGGCCCATGATCCACAGCAGCCGGAGCGACTCAGCCTGAGCTGCAACCCGGACATCACCCTCGACCTGTTGCCGATGATCGCCAAGCGTCGCGCTGCCGGGGAAACCATTCTGCTGCTCGGCCAGGTCCACCGGGATCTGCCATACATGCCGGGAGACTCGGAAGTCGACCGTGAGACGTTCGATTTGCTGATCGACGAGGAGGAGGGCAGCACGCTGTTTTCCACGCCGAACATGCCGGTGGGCTTTCAGGATCACTTCATTGGCCTGCACGCCAGCACCCTGGTGCGAGACGGTGGCACCCTGCAAATCGGCATCGGCGCCATGGGCGATGCGCTGACCGCCGCGTTGCTCTCACGGCAGGCGGATAACGACGGTTATCGTGCGCTGTTGACGGACCTTGATGCGCATTACTGGGCACCGCTGATTAGCCGTGAAGGCGGCGTGGAGCCTTTTGCCAAGGGGCTTTATGGTTGCAGCGAGATGTTCGTCAACGGTCTGCTGGCGTTGTCCGATGCCGGGATCGTGCGGCGCAAGGTTTATCCGAGCGTTGCCCTGCAACAGCACGCCAATGCCGGGACCCTGGATGAGTCGGCTCAAGTGGGCGGCATCTCGATACACGGTGGTTTTTTCCTTGGGCCGCGTAGTTTCTATCAGCGGTTGCGGGAATTACCCCACAGCAAGCTCGCTGAATTCAACATGACCGCCATCAGTTACATCAACGAGCTGTACGGCCAGGAAGAGCTCAAGCGCTTGCAGCGCCTGGATGCGCGTTTCATCAACAGCGCATTCACCATGACCTTGCTCGGCGCCGGAGTCGCTGATCAATTGGAAGGCGGGCAGGTGCTCAGCGGTGTCGGCGGACAATACAACTTCGTCGTACAGGGCCATGCGCTGGAAGGCGCGCGCTCGATTCTGATCCTGCGCAGCTGGCGTGAGTCGGGCGGTGAAGTGAGCTCGAACATGGTCTGGGAGTACGGCCACTGCACGATCCCCCGGCACTTGCGCGACATTGTGATCACCGAATACGGCATCGCCGACTTACGCGGCAAGACCGACGCCAAGGTGATCGAAGCGTTGCTCAACATCAGCGATTCACGCTTCCAGCCTGGCTTGATCGAACAGGCGCAGAAGGCCGGCAAACTGCCGAAGGATTTTCGCCTCGATCCGCGTTTCACCGACAACAGCCCGCAGCGCTTGCAGGCAATTGCTGCGCGGCACCCCCGGTTGTTTCCAGAGTATCCGTTGGGCAGTGATTTCAGCAGCGAAGAGCGGGACTTGTTGCGGGCGCTGAACTGGCTCAAGAGCAAGTTCAAACTCACCGAAATTCTCGAACTGGGCAAGGCCGCGCTGGATGCGCCGGAACCCTCGGAGTACCCGGTTCATCTGGAGCGGATGCAACTGACGAAGCCTGAGGGATTGAAGGAGGACGTGTATCAGCGGTTGCTGCTGGCAGGCCTGAAGGCCACCGCGTATTAACCATTCACACAAAACAACTGTGGGAGCGAGCCTGCTCGCGATAGGGCCGTGTCAGTCAACATTGATGCCAGCTGACACTCCGTCATCGCGAGCAGGCTCGCTCCCACAGGGGATATGTGGTGTAGCGGGTTATTCGATAAAGGTCACGACACCGTCGGCCAGGGATTTGACCCGGGCCAGGGATTCGACGCGGTAGCCTTGCGCGTCCAGCTCGGCGCGGCCGCCCTGGAACGACTTCTCGATCACGATACCCAGGCCTGCCACGGTGGCACCGGCCTGTTTGATGATCGAGATCAGCGCCTGCGACGCCTTACCGTTGGCCAGGAAGTCGTCGATGATCAGCACGCGGTCGCTGCTGGTCAGATGACGTGGAGAAATGGCCACGGTGCTTTCGGTCTGCTTGGTGAACGAGTAAACGCTCGCCGACAGCAGGTTTTCAGTCAGGGTCAGGGACTGGTGCTTGCGGGCGAAGATCACCGGCACGCCGAGGTTCAGACCGGTCATGATCGCCGGAGCGATGCCCGATGCTTCGATGGTGACGATCTTGGTGATCCCCGAGTCCTTGAACAGCGTGGCGAATTCGTCGCCGATCAGCTTCATCAATTGCGGGTCGATCTGGTGGTTCAGAAAGGCGTCGACTTTCAGGACCTGGTCGGAAAGCACGATGCCTTCTTCGCGAATTTTCTTGTGCAGTGCTTCCACAACAGCTTCCTCTATTGGCGCTACAGGCGCCGAAAGTAGATTGAAAAAGTAGCCGATTCTAGCGTTTTAACATCGCGCGTATATCCGCCAATGCGCTATTGCCACGTACGGCTTTGACTTCGGTCGGGGTGTCGTCGTTGCCTTCCCACGCCAGGTCGTCCGGCGGCAGTTCATCGAGGAAACGGCTCGGCGCGCAGTCGATGATTTCGCCGTACTGTTTGCGCTTGGCGGCAAAGGTGAACGCCAGGGTCTGGCGTGCGCGGGTAATCCCGACGTAGGCCAAACGGCGTTCTTCTTCGATGGTGTCGGCTTCGATGCTGGAGCGGTGCGGGAGGATTTCCTCTTCCATGCCCATGATGAACACGTAGGGGAATTCCAGGCCCTTGGAGGCGTGCAAGGTCATCATCTGCACGCCTTCGGCGCCTTCTTCCTCTTCCTGCTGGCGTTCGAGCATGTCGCGCAAGACCAGCTTGCCGATTGCGTCTTCGACGGTCATTTCGCCGTCTTCGTCTTTTTCCAGGGTGTTCTTCAGCGCCTCGATCAGGAACCAGACGTTACCCATGCGGTAGTCGGCGGCCTTGTCGCTGGAGCTGTTGGTGCGCAGCCAGTTCTCGTAGTCGATGTCCATGACCATGCTGCGCAGGGCGGAGATCGGGTCTTCGCCGGCGCACTGCTCACGCACGCGGTCCATGAAGCGCTTGAAGCGTGCCAGGCGATCGGTGAAGCGGCTGTCCAGGTGCTCGCCCAGGCCGATTTCATCGGTCGCGGCATACATCGAGATCTTGCGTTCGGTCGCGTAGTTACCGAGCTTCTCCAGCGTGGTCGAACCGATTTCCCGGCGTGGGACGTTGATCACCCGCAGGAAGGCGTTGTCGTCATCCGGGTTCACGATCAGGCGGAAGTAGGCCATCAGGTCTTTGACTTCCTGACGTCCGAAGAAGCTGTTGCCACCGGAAAGACGATACGGAATCTGGTGGTGTTGCAGCTTCAGCTCGATCAGCTTGGCCTGGTAGTTACCACGGTAGAGGATTGCGAAATCGCTGTAGGGGCGGTCGGTGCGCAGGTGCAGGCTGAGGATTTCCACGGCCACGCGCTCGGCTTCGGCGTCTTCGTTGCGGCAGCGGATCACCCGGATCTCGTCGCCATGGCCCATCTCGCTCCACAGCTGTTTTTCAAACTCGTGGGGATTGTTCGAGATCAGCACGTTGGCACAGCGCAGGATGCGGCTGGTGGAGCGGTAGTTTTGCTCCAGCATCACCACTTTCAAGGACGGGTAGTCGTCCTTGAGCAGCATCAGGTTTTCCGGGCGGGCACCGCGCCAGGCGTAGATCGACTGGTCATCGTCGCCCACCACGGTGAACTGGTTTCGGGTGCCGATCAGCAATTTCACCAGCAGGTACTGGCTGGCGTTGGTGTCCTGGTATTCGTCCACCAGCAGGTAGCGGACTTTGTTCTGCCACTTTTCGAGAATGTCGGCGTGTTCCTGGAACAGCTTCACCGGCAGCAGGATCAGGTCGTCGAAATCCACTGCGTTGAACGCCTTGAGCGTGCGCTGATAGTGGGTGTAGACGATGGCGGCGGTCTGCTCCTTGGGGTTGCGGGCGTTTTCCAGGGCTTCAGGCGGCAGGATCAGGTCGTTCTTCCAGGCGCCGATCATGTTCTTGATCTCGTCGACGCCGTCGTCGCCCGAATATTCCTTTTGCATGATGTCGGTCATCAGGGCTTTGACGTCGGTCTCGTCGAAAATCGAGAAACCGGGTTTGTAGCCCAGCCGCACATGTTCCTTGCGGATGATGTTCAGCCCAAGGTTGTGGAACGTGCACACCGTCAGACCGCGTCCTTCACCACCCTTGAGCAATGTGCCGACCCGCTCCTTCATCTCGCGCGCGGCCTTGTTGGTAAAGGTCATGGCAACGATGTACTGGGCGCGAATGCCACAGCTCTGGATCAGGTGGGCGATTTTGCGGGTGATAACACTGGTCTTGCCGGAGCCAGCACCGGCGAGCACCAAAAGAGGGCCGCCGACGTAGCTCACGGCTTCTTGCTGCCGGGGATTGAGTCGGGACATGACGGAAAAGGGAGTCGTTTGCGAAAAGGGCGGGCATTTTAACAGGATGCACAGATTCTGCCGCCTCTCTCCGACTTGTGACGTACCACGCTATCTAAATTTGCCGGTTTTGTTACTTTCCCGCAGGATGCGTGCTGAATTGGCGACTACTAATGTTCGATTCACAGCGGTACAACGAAGTTTTTGATAATCAATATCATTGGTCGTTGTTTATCTGCGCGTCATAATGCCCGCCGCCAACATCTTTTGCAGAGTCTAGGGAGCTAGCTTGTCTACGCCTGTCGAACCCTTGCGTTTGCTGCTACTGGCCGAAGAGCCAGCGTGGGCAGCGTTGTTACGCGAGTGTCTGGCTCCTATGGGGAGCTCGGCTGTGCTGATCAGTGCACCGACCTGGGAGTCGGTGAGCAGCCTATTTGCTGACAACCGCACTGCGGTCCTGTTGACCAGTCCTGCACTCCAACCGGAGCCGGGCCGTTGCAACCTGCCGACGGTGCTGTTGCTCGAACATGAACCGTCCACCCCACCGGACGGTGTCAGCGACTGGCTGGTTCGCGATGCGCTGGATGTGGATACATTGCGCCGCAGCCTGCGCCATGTGCGTGAGCGCGGCGTGCTCGAAAACACCCTGCAGCGTCTCGCCGAGCAGGACCCGCTGACGGGCATTGCCAACCGCCAGGGGTTTCAGACCCTGCTGGCGGCGCGTCTGGCGGAGAACGACGGCCGTGGCCTGGCGCTGGGGCACCTCGACCTCGACAACTTTCGACACGCCAACGACGCCCTCGGCCACCAGGCCGGTGACCGGCTGATCCTGCAAGTGGTCTCGCGGCTCAAAAGCCAGCTTGAGGCGGGCGATCAGTTGGCGCGTTTGGGTAGCGACGAATTCGCCTTGCTCATCGACACCCGTCGCGCACCGCAACGCGCCGAATGGATAGCCGAACGCATCACCGAAGTCATGGCCGAACCCTACTGGGTCGACGGCGAGAGCCTGTTGATCGGTTGCAGCCTGGGCATCGCCCACGCACGTGCACAGGCGGGCGCCGACCCGCTGATGTGGCACGCGCATATCGCCATGCAGCAGGCCAAAAGCACCCAAGGCTGCACCTTTCATATCTTCAATGAACGCATCAACCGCAACGCGCGCAGCCTTGCCGATCTTGAAAGCGAACTGCGCCGGGCCTTGCGTCGCGATGAGCTGGAGTTGCATTACCAGCCGCGGCTGAACCTCGACGACGGGAAAATCGTCGGCCTCGAGGCCTTGGTGCGCTGGCGCCATGGCGAGCGCGGACTGCTGCCGCCGAGCGAGTTCGTGCCATTGGCCGAGCAGAGCGGTTTGATCGTGCCGTTGGGGTATTGGGTAATTTCCCGTGCCTTGCGCGACATGCAGGCGTTGCGCGAACGCGGTCTGCCGCCGTTGCACATGGCGGTCAACCTGTCGTTCCGGCAGTTCCAGGACAGTCAGTTGCTGTCGACGTTGAGCCGGCTGATTGCCGAGCGCGGTGTTGAAGCGCAGTGGCTGGAATTCGAACTGACGGAAACCGCCGTGATGCGCCGCAGCGATCTGGTCAAACAGACCATGGATGCTTTGGGGCGTCTGGGCGTGCGTTTCTCCCTGGACGATTTCGGCACCGGTTTTTCGTCATTCGTGCACCTCAACAGCCTGCCGATTGCCTTGTTGAAGATCGACAAAAGCTTTGTCGGTGGCATGGAGACGCGTGAGGAAAATCGCAAGCTGGTCCACGCGATGATCAACCTCGCCCACAACCTAAACCTGGAAGTGGTCGCCGAGGGCGTTGAAACCCTTGAACAGCTTGAGCTGCTGCGTGATTTTGGTTGTGATCAGGTGCAGGGTTACCTGATTAGCAAGCCGTTGCCACTGGCGGAGTTGGTTGAGTATCTGGAGTTCGGTTCCAGCCAACCGGCGCTGGAAGTGATGGTTTAGCCGATCTGTCATCTGGCACGAACCCTTGTGGGAGCGACCCTGCTCGCGATAGCGGAGTATCAGTCAGCATCAATGTTGCCTGCATGGCTTCATCGCGAGCAGTCGAGTGTCGACCGGCTGCTCCCACAGGAAACTCAGTCTGTCTGAACGACTTCGAAACCCGGCTGTGACAACGGCTCACGCCGGATCATCCGCTTCATCTTCCATTCGAACGCCAGCGTCAGGCTCACGGCCGAGCAGGCGAGCCCCAGTGCCAGACCCCACCAAACACCCGTCGGCCCCCAATGGAGATGGAAAGCCATCAACCATGCAGCCGGAGCGCCGATCAGCCAATAGCAGGCGAGGCCGACCAGAAAGGTAGTCTTGGCGTCCTTCAGGCCGCGAATACAGCCCATGGCGATAGTTTGCGTGCCGTCGAAAAACTCGAACCACGCCGCCACCATCAACAGGCTCACCGCAAGATTGATCACTTCGCGAAACGCCGGGTCGTTATGGTCCAGGAACAGTCCCACCAGTTGGTTCGGCATCAGCCAGAAGACCATGGCAAACCCGAGCATCGCCGCGCCACCAAAGGCAATCCCGACCCGCCCGGCCAAGCGCGCATCGAGCAGCTGCCCGGCGCCGTAGTGCTGGCCGATGCGCATGGTGATCGCATACGAAAGCCCCGCCGGAATCATGAACGCCACCGAGACGATTTGCAGGGCGATCTGATGCGCCGCCAATTGCGTACTGCCCATGGTGCCCATGCACAACGCGGCAAACGCAAACAGACCGACCTCTACCGCGTAGGTGCCGCCAATCGGCAAGCCCAGACGCCACAGCTCGCGCAAGTACTGGCGATTGGGCCGTGACAGGCCCTTGCGCAGTGGGTACGCGTCGTAAGCCGGGTGCCGGCGAATATGCCAGGCCAGGCCCAGCGCCATGCAGTTGGCGACGATGGCGGTGACCAGGCCGATCCCCATCAAACCCATTTTCGGCAGGCCGAACATGCCGGTGATCAACGCATAGTTGAGCAGGAAGTTGGCGACGGTCCCGACGAGGCTGATGACCATCACCGGCGTTGTCCGGCCAATGGCGCTGGTAAAACCGCGCAGGGCCATGAAGCTCAGGTAGCCGGGCAGGGCGAACGGCAGAATCAACAGGAACTGGCCGGCCGCGTGCACGTTGCTTTCGGTCTGGCCGAACAGCAGCAACACCGGTTTGAGGTTCCAGAGCAGCAGACCTGCCACGAGCGCCATCAACCACGCCAGCCAAAGCCCGGCCTGGGTCAGCCGGGCGGCGCCTTCGATGTCGCCAGCACCCTGCCGGATCGCCACCAGCGTGCCGACCGCCGCGATCACGCCAATGCAGAAAATCGATACGAACGAATAGCTCGCCGCGCCCAGACCGCCACCGGCCAAGGCTTCCGGGCTGAGCCGAGCCATCATCAAGGTATCGGTGAGGATCATCAGCATGTGCGCCAACTGCGAGGCAATCAGCGGCCCCGCCAGCCGCAGGATGGCCCAGAGTTCGGTACGTGCTGGATGCTGCATGATCATCACGCTCGTTTAGTCAGATAAATCGGGAAGGGTTGATTCTCGGCGCTCGCAAGCGTTTGCACAAAGGGATAAAAACGATTGCTCGCATGACTAAAACTCATGCTGGAGAGTTTCTGATAAGGTTCCGGGGTCGCGCTATAGGAGCTTTCCCAATGTCTCGTCGTCTTCCTCCGTTGTATGCCCTTCGCGCTTTCGAGGCCGCAGCGCGGCACAGTTCGTTTACCCGTGCTGCCGAAGAATTGTCGATCACCCAAAGCGCCGTCAGCCGACATGTGCGTACGCTGGAGGAGCATTTTGCCTGTCGGCTGTTTCAGCGCAGCGGACGCAATTTGCAACTGACCGAGGCCGCACGTTTGCTGCTGCCGGGTGTGCGTGAGGGCTTTGGTGCGCTGGAGCGGGCCTGCAATACCTTGCGCGCCGAAGATGACGTCTTGCGCATGAAAGCCCCTTCGACCCTGACCATGCGCTGGCTGTTGGCGCGACTCAGTCGTTTCCGGCATTTGCAGCCAGGTAACGAGGTGCAACTGACCAGCGCCTGGATGGACGTCGACTCGGTGGACTTCAATCACGAACCGTTCGATTGCGCGGTGTTGTTGAGCAACGGGCATTTTCCACCGGACTGGGAAGCCAGTTACCTTTTCCCGGAGCTGCTGATCCCGGTCGGCTCACCAAATCTGTTGAATGATCAGCCATGGGATGTCGAGCGGCTGGCCAGCACTGAATTGCTCCACCCGACTCCCGATCGACGTGACTGGCGCAGTTGGCTGGAGCGCATGGGCCTGTCAGAGCAGGTGTCGCTCAAGGGCGGGCAGGTGTTCGACACGCTGGAGCTGGGGATGATCGCCGCTGCCCGGGGTTATGGGGTATCGATGGGCGACTTGCTGATGGTGGCCGAAGATGTGGCTCAGGGGCGTTTGAGTTTACCGTGGCCGACCGCCGTTGCCAGCGGCCTGAATTATTACCTGGTCTGGCCGAAAACCCGCCCTGGCGGTGAACGTTTGCGCCGCCTCAGCGACTTCCTGCAAGGCGAAGTCCAGGCCATGGAGTTGCCGGATGTCGAGCGCCTCGACTGAATCGATCTAGCTGCCGCCATGGTGGCCATGAGCAATATCCTTGTGAGTCGCTCAAGTATTCATCCGCGCCGCCGAATCCTTGAAAGTGGAACCTTCGTTCTGAAAGGTTTCGTGCTTCCCTTATTACTGGATATTTTGCCGAGCCACGCGACGCGATCAGGATGATCCGGCTCCTCGGCCAGGAGCTGTCATGTCTCAACCTCGTGCCCGGATCGCCTCACAATTGGGGCTTGCCCTTGCCGTCATCCTCGCGGTCGTCATCAGTGGCAGCACGGTGTTCGCCCTGCGCTCGCTGGATTCTGCCAACCTCGACACGCGTGAAGAGCATCTGGCCAGTGAGGCGCGGTTGCTGGCCGACCAGTTGAGCACTTTCCACGGCACCCTGCGCGAAAGCACCCAGCGCCTGAGCGGGTTGTTTGAAAAGCGTTTCAGCGGCGGTTTGAGCGTGCACCCTGAGCAGCCGGTGACGGTGGCGGGCGTGCAGACACCGGGCCTGCATCTGGGCAACGAAGTGTTGAACAACAACTTCGACAAGGTCGATGAGTTCAAGCAAATGACTGCCGGCGTGGCGACGTTGTTCGTGCGCAGTGGCGAGGACTTCATTCGGGTCAGCACCTCGTTGAGCAAGCAGGACGGCACCCGCGCCATTGGCACGCTGCTCGACCATGCGCACCCGGCCTATCAGCGGCTGATGACGGGGCAGAGCTATGTCGGCCGGGCCTTGCTGTTCGATCGTTCCTACATGACGCAGTACACCCCCGTACGCGACAGCAGTGGCAAGGTGATCGCGGTGTTGTTCGTAGGATTTGATTACACCGACGCGCAGAGCGCGCAGTTCGACAACCTCAAACGCTTCCGCATCGGCCAGAGCGGTTCGCTGGCGCTGCTCGATGAGCAAAACAAATGGCTGGTGCCGCCGGCCGGCGTGCAGGCGCTGGACCAGGCGACTTCGACCATCGCCAGTTTAGCCAGGACGCCGGGGCAGGGCGCGTTCTGGAGCGACAAGTCCGAAGACTTCTACAGCGTTGCGGTGCCGTTCGAGGGTGGGCCATGGTCAGTGGTGGCGAGCATGCCGAAAAGCGAAATCCGCGCAGTGACCTGGAGCGTCGGTATCCGCCTGGCCATTGGCAGCCTGCTGGCGATGCTGCTGGCAGTGGGCGCGGCAGTCTGGCTGTTGCGCAGCAAACTGGCACCGCTGGGTGATCTGGTGCGGCAGGCCGAAGCCTTGGGCGCGGGTGATCTGAGCGTGCGTTTGAACGTGTCGAGCCAGGATGAAATCGGTCAACTGGCGCGCAGCTTCAATCAGATGAGCCAGGCTCTATCGACCATGGTCGAGCACATCCGCAAGGCCTCGGAGGAGGTCAACAGTCGCGCCCAGGCATTGTCCGGGTTATCGGGCGGTGCGTATGAAGGGATGGAACAGCAGTCCGGTGAAATCACCAGCATGGCCGGCGCTGTGGAAGAGTTCAGTGCGACCTCGCTGAACATCGCTGACAACATGGGCAACACCGAGCGTCTGGCTCAGGAAAACGCCCAGCAAACGCGGATCGGTCGTACCTCGATGGAAGAAGCCTCTTCTTCCCTTGAGCAGATTGCCAGTGCTCTCAATAGCACCGCGACGGTGATCAACACTCTGGGTCAGCGCTCCCAGGAAATTGGCGGCATTGTCGGGGTGATTACTGCGATTGCCGATCAAACCAATTTACTGGCGCTCAACGCCGCCATCGAAGCCGCGCGTGCCGGCGAACAGGGCCGTGGTTTTGCGGTGGTGGCAGACGAAGTGCGCAACCTGGCCTCGCGCACTCGCGAAGCGACTGACGAGATTTCCGGGATGATCCAAAGCATCCAGCAGGAAACCGGCAACGCCATCAGCACCATGGAGCAAGGCAACCTGCTGATGCGCGAAGGCCTGACACGCAACGCCAATGTTGCGTCGGCGCTGGCACGGATCGACGAACAAAGCCGCTCGGCCGGCCAGCAATTTGCTGCGATCACCACCGCCACCCAGGAGCAGAGCAGCACCGCGACCTTGCTTAGCAGCAACCTGCAAAGCATCGCCATGGCCAACAGCGAGCAGCGTGAAGTGGTGTCGAACCTGGCGATCACCGCCAAGGAGCTGGAGAAACTGGCGGCGGATTTGCGGCATGAGGTTGATCGTTTTCGCTGAGGTACCTCTGGAATTGCCATCGCTGGCAAGCCTGTTGTTGGCGATTGAATCCGGCGACTGAGGTTTGCGGGAGTTGCGCTGTTTTTATGCTTGCTGAAACGTTTCATCAGCGCTATAAAAACGGCACAACTCCAAGAAAGGTTTTCCCCATGACCCCGCTCAAACTGCTCGTCACTCTCGGCGCAATGACCGCTGCCTCCCACGTCATGGCCTGGGATTACGTGCTGCTCGATACCGACAAGGCTGCCCAGAACCAGCAAATCACCAGCCAACAGCTCGGTGTGAAGACCGACAAACCGTTCTCCGTGACCCTGCGCACCCTGCACGGCGGTCGGCAGGAGGGCGTCAGCATTGTTGACATTGATAACGGCACGATGAAACTCTCGGTGGTGCCGACCCGTGGGATGAACGTCCTGCAGGCATCGGTAGGCAATGTGCGTATGGGGTGGGATTCGCCGGTCAAGGACGTGGTCAATCCGTCCTTTATCGAACTCAACGGGCGTGGCGGATTGGGCTGGCTCGAAGGCTTCAATGAACTGGTCACCCGCTGTGGCTACGAATGGGTTGGCCACCCCGGCATGGACAACGGCGAACTGCTGACCCTGCATGGTCGCGCCGCGAACATTCCAGCCAGTAAAGTCACGCTGCACATCGATGAAAAACCGCCTTACGCCATCAGCCTGCGCGGTGAGTTGAAAGAGCAGGCGTTCAAGAAAGTCGACTTCTCGGTGAGCACCGAACTGGTCACCGAACCCGGCAGCGTACGCTTCGCCCTCAACGACACCCTGACCAACAACGGCGACTATCCGAAGGAATACCAGGCGCTCTACCACAGCAACTTCAGCACTCCATTCCTGGAGCAGGGCGCCCGCTTCGCTGCGCCGGTGAAACAGGTGTCACCGTTCAACGACAAGGCCAAAGGGGATTTGCCCGACTGGCAAACCTACCGCGCGCCGACCAAGGACTACGACGAAACCGTCTACAACGTCGTGCCGTATGCCGATACCAAGGGCGACACGCTGACCGTGCTGCACAACAAGGCGGGCAGCCTCGGGGTGTCGGTTGGCTTCAATACCAAGCAATTGCCAGTGTTCTCCCTGTGGAAAAACACCGATACCCAAGGCCAGGGCTATGTCACGGGGCTGGAGCCGGGGACGAGTTTTTCCTACAACCGCCGGTATCAGCGGCCACTGAACCTGGTGCCGACGATTGCGGCCAAGGAGCAGAAACAGTTCCAGATCAGCTACAGCTTGCTGGCGGATAAGGTGGCTGTGGATAAAGCGTTGGCGCAGGTGAGTGAGATTCAGGCTGGACGAGAGACTGAGGTGAGGCAAACACCGTTGGTGGATCTCACCAAGGAATAAGCTCGACTAGTTTGCGCTCGGTCGATACTGCAGCGCTTCGGCCAGATGCTCGCGGGTGATGCCATCGACTTGTTCAAGGTCCGCCAGGGTGCGCGCTACCTTGAGCAGTCGGTGTGCCGCTCGTAGCGACAAGGTCAATCGCTCGCACGCGGATTCCAACCAGTGTTCGTCGGTTGTGGATAACGTGCAGTGTCGGCGCAGGCCGGGTAAATCGAGGAAAGCATTGGCGCAGCCTTGGCGTTTGTATTGTCGCTCCCTTGCGTCCGCGACCAGAGCAGCGGCGGTTACGGTGTCATCGCCGGGTTTTGCTGCCGGATTCAACGCTGTGACTTCGCGGGCAACCGTCAGGTGCAGATCAATACGGTCCAGCAGTGGCCCCGACAGTTTGTTGCGATAACGCTGGATCTGGTCCGGTGAGCAGCAACAACGGCCGCTCGGCTCGCCAAGATATCCACAGGGGCACGGATTCATGGCGGCCACCAGTTGAAAGCGCGCAGGAAAACGCACGCGGTCACGGGCCCGGGAAATCACGATGCACCCCGATTCCAGCGGTTCTCTCAGCACCTCCAGCACCTTGCGATCAAACTCCGGCAGCTCATCGAGGAACAGGACGCCGTGGTGGGCGAGGGTGATTTCGCCGGGCTGCGGTTTTGAGCCTCCGCCCACCAGTGCCGGGCCGGACGCCGAATGGTGTGGCTGGCGGAAAGGTCGTTGCGGCCAATGGCTCAACGGCACACAACTGGCGACCGATTGAATCGCCGCGACTTCCAGCGCTTCACTCTCGGCCAGTGGCGGCAGCAGCCCGGGCAAACGACTCGCCAGAAGGGTTTTCCCCGTCCCCGGTGGCCCGCTGAACAACAGGTTATGAGCCCCCGCAGCAGCAATCAGCAATGCACGTTTGGCCGCGATCTGGCCCTGCACTTCATTCAAGTCCGGATAAGGTTTGCTGGCATAGAGCAAGCCATTGGAAACAAACGGTTCTACGGGTGTGTGGCCATTGAAGTGCGCGACCGCCTCCAGCAGATGATCCACCGCAATGACCTTCAGTCCTGACGCCAGGCACGCTTCCTCGGCATTTGCCCGCGGCACCATCAGCGATCGTCCAGCCTTGCGCGCCGCCAGTGCCGCCGGCAACACACCACGGACCGCCCGCACTTCGCCTGACAGCGCCAACTCACCCAGACACTCGACGTCATCCAGCGTCAAAGTCGGCACCTGCACACTGGCAGCCAGAATCCCCAAGGCGATCGCCAGATCGAAGCGCCCGCCGTCCTTCGGTAAATCGGCCGGGGCGAGATTCAAGGTGATACGTCGCGCCGGAAATTGCAGCCCGGAATTGATGATCGCACTGCGCACCCGATCCTTGCTTTCCTTCACCGCTGCTTCCGGCAACCCCACCATCGTCAGCGATGGCAGGCCGTTGGCCAAATGGACTTCTACGGTAACGGCGGGCGCTTCCACACCGATCTGGGCGCGGCTATGGACGATGGCCAGAGACATGATCATTCCTTGAGCTGACGAGAACCGCTTCCTGCGGTTTTTTTGAAGGGTAGTTGCGACGTAGTGGTTTAGCGCGGCGGCTGAGGAGCGAAACCTTCGCAGGATGTTGCGGATGTCGATGTATAGAGTGCGAGAACGAAAAAACCGCCATTTAGACTGATGCCTGTCAGTTAAGCCGTAACGCGATCCGTAGCAGCTGCCGAAGGCTGCGTTCGGCTGCGAAGCAGTCGTAAAATCTCGCTATGCGGTCTTTCAGATTAACCGTGCAAGCAGGATCTACGAGTGCTGCACACTCGAACGCAGCCTTCGGCAGCTGCTACAGGTCTTACGCCGCGCCCTGAATCTCGTAACTGACTGGCATTAGCCATTTAGGCGGCGAGCCACCCAGATGTTCATTAAAGCGACTGAACCACCCGTGAAGCGCGTTTCCACCACGGGGCATTGACCATACTTCGTGGTCGTTCCCCCTCCGGCAACATATGTGAAACATCCTGCAGCCGGATCCACGGCTGGTTGTTCCAGTGCAGCAAGCTCAGCGACATTTCCGGCCAGTTCAGCAGGCTCAGTATCGGGCGTTCGGCTGTGGCAGGTTGCTGGGCGTCTCTAAGGGCTGGAACCACGTCGTGGGTCAGCCATTCCCGTAGGCCCCGGTATTCGGGGCAGTAGTGATAAACCAGCAGCGCGTAAACGCCGGATTCGCTGATCAGCAACGTATGTTCGATGCAGCCGTGGATGTGCATTGTCGCGGTTTGGTATTGATCAGGATCGAGTTTGCGTAGCGCGCGTTCGTCGAGGAACAGCCGAAGCAATCGACCGAGGTCGCGGGCACTGAACCAAGGCTGGTTTTCCAGCAGCAGGGCGTGGAGGTGGAGTTTGTGGCGGGTGAAGATGTGAGGGATCAGATAATTTTCATCCATGGTGCAGTACCCAAGTTCGCTTGAGGGAAACTGCCACTGATCGTCGCCAAACAATAAGGGTGGCAGCTGTGCGCGGGTTGGCGAACCGGTGCAAGCGAATACCGGCAGACCCGAAGATCTCCCACACACAGCCGCCATAATTTGAGTCGGGAAAGAAGTGCCCGATATCAGATGTGGTCGCGGTGCATCGCAAGCTTTCCGGGTCGCCAAACCCAGTGCTGAATATTCAGCTGAGTTGAGCTTAGAAACCGGGGCTTGGCGGCGCAATCGGAAAGCGGTGGTGTTTTTGTAGGACTCAGCCTGGAAGTAGAGCTGAATCCAGAAATAGCAGGAGGGTCGTGCCGACCCTAATCGCGAGCAGGCTCGCTCCCACAGGGGGTTGTGGGTTATTCGGCGGGTGGATTCAACTTTGCTTCCAGCTCGGCGACTTTTGCCTCAAGGCTCTCAAGGCGTGCCCGGGTGCGCGCCAGGACGACCATCTGGCTGTCGAATTCTTCCCGGCTCACCAGGTCCAGTTTGCTGAAGCCGCTTTGCAGCAGGGCTTTGAACTGGCTTTCGATTTCGCTTTTTGGCAGCGGGGTTTCGCCGCTGAACAGACGGGAGGCCGTGCCGCTCAGGGCATCGAGGAAGTCTTTGGGTGCGAGCATGAGAAATGTCCTGGAAACAATGGCGGGCAGTGTATCACGCAGTGTCTATAGTCATTGGCGCAGGCATGAGTGCACGCTTTTCGCGCATGTTGCCGGGCGTTCGCGCACTGTTGTTGTGCGTATCGCCGGCAGTGATGGGGCATTGGCGCCTGCAGCAGCCGCCAAGGGATTGAAATCAATGGTTTTTCACGAGATGGCAAGCTTTCTGCTTAGTCCCTCGTGACCCATGCACTGATGCAGTCGCTGTGACGAATGCAGTGTGGCAGGCGGAGCGGGGAGTTTCGTCAGGAGCGGTTAACTGGGGTCAGTCGGAGAGTAGGGCCGACGATGCGTTACAAAGCCAGGCACTGCGCTTAGACTTGAGTCGGGTTTGTTTTCCTGGGGCAAGTCCACCAATTCGGGAGAGAGTTTTCATGAAGCTAGTCACTGCCATCATCAAGCCGTTCAAACTGGACGATGTACGCGAGTCGTTGTCCGAGATCGGCGTGCAGGGCATTACCGTCACTGAGGTCAAAGGCTTCGGTCGGCAGAAGGGTCACACCGAGCTGTATCGCGGCGCGGAATACGTGGTCGATTTCCTGCCCAAGGTGAAGATCGATGTCGCTATTGACGACAAGGATCTGGACCGGGTTATCGAGGCGATAACCAAGGCGGCCAACACCGGCAAGATTGGTGACGGCAAGATCTTCGTGGTCAATCTGGAACAGGCTATTCGCATCCGTACCGGCGAAACCGATACCGACGCAATCTAAGCCGCCAAACCCAACGCCCCAGGAGAAAACAAAATGACTCTGCGTAAATTCGCAGGGCTAGGAGCCCTGTTGTCCATCGTAATGCCTGGCCTGGCCATGGCGGCAGATCCGGTGGCTCCTCCAGTCCTCAATTCCGGCGATACCGCCTGGATGTTGACCTCTACTGCCCTCGTGCTGTTCATGACCATTCCAGGCCTCGCGCTGTTCTATGGCGGCATGGTTCGTTCCAAAAACGTTCTTTCGTTGATGATGCAGTGCTTCGCCATTACCGGCCTGGTCACCATCCTGTGGTTCCTTTACGGCTACAGCATGGCGTTTGACACCACGGGTATGGAAGTCAACGTCGTCAACCTCAATTCCTTTGTCGGCAGCTTCGCCAAGGCGTTCCTTGCTGGCATTACGCCTGCCAGTATTACCGGCCCTACGGCGCTGTTCCCCGAGGCGGTGTTTGTCACCTATCAGATGACCTTCGCCATCATCACCCCGGCGCTGATCGTCGGTGCCTTCGCCGAGCGGATGAAGTTCTCCGCAATGCTGGTGTTCATGGGCATCTGGTTCACCGTGGTTTACGCGCCGATCGCACACATGGTCTGGAGCGGTCCGGGTTCGCTGTTGGGCGACTGGGGCGTGCTCGACTTCGCGGGCGGCACCGTGGTCCACATCAACGCCGGTGTCGCAGGTCTGGTGGCGTGCCTGGTACTGGGCAAGCGCAAAGGCTTCCCGACCACTCCGATGGCTCCGCACAACCTCGGTTACACCCTGATGGGCGCCGCGATGTTGTGGGTGGGCTGGTTCGGTTTCAACGCAGGTTCCGCCGCAGCGGCCAACGGCACTGCCGGTATGGCCATGCTGGTAACTCAGATTGCTACCGCCGCAGCGGCCCTGGGCTGGATGTTCGCCGAGTGGCTGACCCACGGCAAACCTAGCGCACTGGGTATTGCTTCGGGCGTGGTTGCCGGTCTGGTTGCGATCACTCCGGCTGCGGGCACCGTTGGCCCGATGGGTTCGATGATCATCGGTCTGGCAGCGGGTGTGGTGTGCTTCTTCTGCGCCACGACCCTGAAACGCAAACTGGGTTACGACGACTCCCTCGACGCCTTCGGCGTGCACGGCATCGGCGGTATCCTCGGCGCGATCCTCACGGGTGTATTCGCGGCTCCGTCGCTGGGTGGCTTCGGCACCGTGACCGACATCGCGGCACAAGTCTGGATTCAGTGCAAAGGCGTGGGTTTCACGGTGATCTACACCGCGATCGCCACGTTCATCATCCTCAAGGTGCTCGACGCTGTCATGGGGCTGCGCATCACCGAGGAAGAGGAGTCTGTGGGTATCGATCTGGCACTTCACAACGAGCGCGGCTACAACATGTAAGCAAGCGCATAAAAATTTGCCCGGCTTGCCGGGCATTTTTTTGTCTGGGATTTGTCTCTGAAAGTACGGCTGAAAGGTTTTTTCGTACGCGTTTAGTGGTGTTTGTGGCGAGCGTTTTTCCGCGGCCAATGGCTTACATGATTGAAGGAATATTAGGGCCTTTGTTTTTTCCCAGAGCGCGCTAGAATGCGCCCCGAACGTGCGGAGAACTGTATGTGGCAACAGACTCTGATAACCCTGCGGGCACGGCCCCGGGGCTTTCATCTGGTAACGGACGAGTTACTCGCCGGCCTGCCTGAACTCCAGGCATGTCGGGTCGGTCTGTTGCATTTGTGGCTGCAGCACACCTCGGCGTCGTTGACCATCAACGAGAACGCCGATCCGGCGGTACGTCGCGACTTCGAACGGTTTTTCAATCGGCTGATCCCACAAGGAACAGCTGGCTATGAGCATAACGACGAAGGCCTGGACGACCTCCCGGCGCACTTCAAGGCCAGTTTGCTAGGCTGTCAGTTGAGTTTGCCGATAAGGGCGGGCCGATTGGCGTTAGGTAGCTGGCAAGGTGTTTATCTGGGCGAGCACCGCGATCATGGCGGTGCTCGCAAAGTCCTCGCCACCGTGCACGGTGAAGGGGCATAAACCGCTGGTTACCAGTGGATGTTGATTTTTTTCCGGCGGTCGTCGACAGACGACAAAGCTGGGCTATAACTAATCTGCTTTTCGCAAGTCATGAGGTAGAACATGAGCGACGATGATCTGGAAAACGACGACCTCGAAGTAGGCGACGAAGACGAGACCGAAGAAGGCCTGGAAGCAGCGGCGGAAGACGTTGCTGACGACGATGTCGGTGATGACACGCCGGTCCCGACGGCCAAAGGCAAGGCCAAGGCTGCGGTGTCGGTAGACGAGCTGCCGAGTGTCGAGGCCAAGAACAAAGAGCGTGATGCTCTGGCGCGCGCGATGGAAGAGTTCCTTGCCAAAGGCGGCAAGGTTCAGGAAGTCGAGGCCAACGTAGTGGCTGATCCGCCAAAGAAGCCTGATAACAAGTACGGCAGCCGGCCTATCTAAGCGCCTGCTACGTGCTTGCTGAAAAAGCCCGCCGTCGCTGCGGGCTTTTTCATGGGTGAAACAAAAGCCTGGGAATTGCGGTGATCCCCCGTGGGAGCGGGCTTGCTCGCGAAAGCGGACTGTCAGCCGACATCAATTCTGAATGTTATGCCCTCATCGCGAGCAGGCTCGCTCCCACAAGGTTGGTGTGTCATTCAAGGTCGGTGTTGGCTGTTCCACCGCGCCAACAGTGCCGGCAACTCGGTCAAACTGCGAATCTCGGCATCGGGCGCCTTGTCGGCTTCCCAGGCTTTACCGGCCGGGTTGAACCAGATCGCCCGCAATCCCGCCTGCTGAGCGCCGGCAATGTCATCGCCCGGATGATCGCCGATATGCACGGCGGCCTCTGCTGTTACATCGCCGCGTTTCAAGGCTTCGTGGAACAGTCGGGCATCGGGTTTGGCGATGCCGATATCTTCTGCGCACAAGATGAACTTGAAGTAATCCGCCAGCCCTAGCCGGCGCACATCCGCATTGCCGTTGGTGACCACGCCCAAGGCGTAGTGATTGGCCAGAACCTCCAGCGTCGGTTGCACCTCGGGGAAGATTTCCAGTTGATGCCGTGCATGCAAAAACACTTCGAAGCCCTGATCGGCCAGCTCGTTGGCCTGCTCATGGGCGTAACCGGCTTCTTCCAGTGCGTGAAACAGCACCCGGCGGCGCAGGGCGCTGATGCGGTGCTTGAGGCTTGGATCTTGACTCAATACCCGCTCACGAATCGTCCACAAATGATCGACCGGCAAGGCACCGAGGTTCGGCGTGTGCTCGGCCAGCCACTGGCGCAGCACTGCTTCAGCGCTGTCGATCACCGGGGCGGTGTCCCACAGGGTGTCGTCGAGGTCGAAGGTGATCAGTTGGATTGTCATTGCTCATCGCCTTTGATGCGTTTGGCCCGTGGATGGGCGCTGTCGTAGACCGAGGCCAGGTGCTGGAAGTCCAGGTGGGTGTAGATCTGCGTGGTTTTGATGTCTGCGTGGCCGAGTAATTCCTGCACCGCACGCAAGTCTTGCGAGGACTCCAGTAAGTGGCTGGCGAAGGAGTGTCGCAACATATGTGGGTGCAGGTTTTGCCCCAGTTCACGTTCGCCGACGGCTTTGACCCGTGCCTGAACCGCCCGTGAGCCGAGGCGCCGGCCTTTCTGGCTGACGAATACCGCATCGTCTACCGGGTTCGCCATGGCGCGCAGCGGCAACCACAGTTCCAGGGCTTCGCGGGCCTTCTTGCCGACGGGCAGCACGCGGGTCTTGCTGCCCTTGCCGAGTACTTGCACCAGGCCGTCCGCCAGGTCGAGCTGTTCAAGGTTGAGCCCGGTCAGCTCCGACAGACGTAAACCGGACGAGTAAAACAGCTCGAGAATCGCCTGGTCGCGGCGCGCCATGAAGTCGTCTTCCACGGCGCCATCAAGCAGTTGCAGCGCACGGTCGGTGTCGAGGGTTTTCGGCAGGCGGCGCTCGCCCTTGGGGGGCGCCAGGCCGTTGGCCGGGTCGTGGTCGCAGAGGCCTTCGCGGTTCAGGTAGTGATAGAGCCCGCGTACCGCCGACAGCAGCCGCGCCAGGCTGCGCGAGGATTGCCCTTGCGAGTGCAGGCGGGCGATCAGGCTGCGCAGGCGCTGGATGTCCAGCGCGGTCCAGCTGCCGATGTTCTGTTTTTTGCAGTGCGCCAGGACCTTGTTCAGGTCGCGCCGATAGGCTTCCAGCGTGTGAGACGACACCTGACGCTCACTGCGCAGGTGCTCGCAGTAGGCGTCCAGTTGTCGTTCCATGGTCAGCGTACCGAGCGTAGCGAAGTGTTGACCCGAGGCAGTACGCGGCCCATGACTTCAGCAACGTAGCTTAAGAACAACGTGCCCACCGAACTTTTGTAGTGCTGCGGATCGCGACTGGCAATCGCCAGGACGCCGTGCAGGCCTTGATGGCTGATGGTGACCACTGCCGTGGAGCCGATCTGCTTGCGCTGTTCTTCGCCAAACAGGAAGTCCAGCTCGTGTTCGCGCAGGCTGCCGCTGACGGTTTTGCCTTCGGACAACAAGCCACCGATGGCCTTTTGTGCGTCGGCACTGGTCACCGAGCGGCCGACCGGCAGGGGCTCGTCGCTGAACAGGATCAGGCTGACAAAGGGCACCTGGAAATCCTGGCGCAGGCTGTCTTCGACGCTGATGACTACGTCGTCCAGGCTGCTGGCGTCCATCAAGGCGAGCGTCAGTCGGCGGGTTTTGTCGAACAGCCGGTCGTTGTCGCGGGCGACGTCCATCAGTTGCGAGAGGCGATGGCGCATCTCGATGTTGCGTTCGCGCAGAATTTTCATCTGGCGTTCGACCAACGAGATGGTGTCGCCGCGCTGGTGCGGAATGCGCAGCGCCGGGAGCAGTTCTTCGTGCTCGACGAAGAAATCCGGATGAGCCTCCAGGTACGCGGCAATCGCCGCCGCCTCCAGGCTTTCGGAAGGGGATTCGTCGGGCTGTGGGGCTGGAACCTGAGGCTGATCAGTCATGTATTTCGCTCACTCAAAGACGCACTTGTCCTTCGTATACGCGTACTGCCGGGCCGGTCATCATCACCGGATGGCCAGGACCTGCCCATTCAATGGACAAGCGCCCGCCGGGCAGGTCGATCAATAGTGGCGAATCCATCCACCCCTGGCTGATCGCGGCCACTGCGGCAGCGCAGGCCCCGGTCCCGCAGGCCTGGGTTTCCCCGGTGCCGCGTTCCCAGACGCGCAACTGCGCACGGCTCCGGTCGATGACCTGGAGAAAACCGACATTGACCCGCGCCGGGAAGCGCGGGTGGTTTTCGATTTTCGGTCCCAGCTCATGCACCGGCGCGTTGTTGATGTCACTGACCCGCACTACCGCGTGGGGGTTGCCCATGGAGACCGCAGCCAGTTCGACGGTCTGGCCGTCGACCTCGACCTGATAACTCAAGGCCTGAGCGGGCGCCTGGAATGGAATCTCTGCCGGCACCAGGCGTGGTGCTCCCATGTTGACGCTGATCTGGCCGTCGTTGCGGATATCCAGTTCGATAATGCCGCTTTTGGTCTCGACGCGAATCTGCCGCTTGGTGGTCAGGCGCTTGTCCAGAACGAAGCGCGCGAAGCAGCGCGCACCGTTGCCGCATTGCTCGACTTCGGAACCGTCGGCGTTGAAGATCCGGTAACGGAAATCCACGTCCGGGTTGCTTGGCGCTTCGACGATCAGCAACTGGTCGAAACCGACGCCGGTGTGCCGGTCGCCCCATTGCTTGGCGTGCTTGGGCAGAATGTGCGCGTGCTGGCTGACCAGGTCGAGGACCATGAAGTCGTTGCCCAGGCCATGCATCTTGGTAAAACGCAGCAGCATGGGTTTACTCCGGCAGCAGGCTTTCGCCAGCAAACAACTCGGCTACCGTCTCGCGGCGACGCACTTCGATTGCCTGATCACCGTCCACCAGCACTTCAGCGGCGCGGCCGCGAGTGTTGTAGTTGGAGCTCATGACAAACCCGTACGCACCGGCCGAATGCACGGCCAGCAAGTCGCCTTCTTCGAGTGCCAGCTGACGGTCCTTGGCGAGGAAGTCGCCGGTTTCGCAGATCGGCCCGACGATGTCGTAGGCGCGTGCCGGAGTTGCACGCGGGCGCACGGCCGTGACGTCCATCCAGGCCTGATACAGCGCCGGGCGGATCAGGTCGTTCATGGCCGCGTCGACGATGGCGAAGTCTTTGTGCTCGGTGTGCTTGAGGTACTCGACCTCGGTCAGCAGCACGCCGGCGTTGGCGACGATGAAGCGGCCCGGCTCGAACACCAGCGCCAGGTCGCGACCTTCAATGCGTTCGCGTACGGCTTTGATGTAGTCGGCAGCCAATGGCGGCTCTTCATCGCGATAACGCACGCCCAATCCACCGCCGAGGTCGATGTGGCGCAGGTAGATTCCGCAATCGCCCAGGCGGTCGATCAGCGCCAGCAGGCGGTCGAGGGCATCGAGGAACGGTGGCAGGGTGGTCAGTTGCGAACCGATGTGGCAATCGACACCGACCACTTCCAGGTTAGGCAGTTGGGCGGCACGGACGTACACGTCTTCGGCGTCGGCAATGGCGATGCCGAACTTGTTTTCCTTGAGACCGGTAGAAATGTACGGGTGAGTGCCGGCATCGACGTCCGGGTTGACCCGAAGCGAGATCGGCGCGCGAACGCCAAGCTCGGCCGCGACGACTTGCAGGCGCTCGAGCTCGTCGGTGGATTCGACGTTGAAGCAGTGCACGCCGACTTCCAGGGCGCGACGCATGTCGTCACGGGTCTTGCCGACGCCGGAGAAAACGATCTTGTCGGGCTGGCCACCGGCGGCCAGAACACGTTCCAGCTCACCACGGGAGACGATGTCGAAACCGGCGCCCAAACGCGCCAGGACATTCAGTACGCCCAGGTTGGAGTTGGCCTTGACCGCAAAGCAGACCAGGTGCGGCGTGCCGGCCAGGGCATCGGCGTACGCCAGGTACTGGGCTTCGATGTGCGCGCGGGAGTAGACGTAGGTCGGTGTGCCAAAGCGTTCGGCGATGGCGGACAGGGCAACACCTTCCGCGAACAGCTCGCCGTCACGGTAGTTAAAAGCGTCCATGATGTTCCCTTAGTAGGTGCTGGTACTGGTGCTGTGCTGGTGCGCTTTGGACTGCGACGACTTCGCCTGTTCTTCAGGGGATTTGCTGTCATCGGGCAGATACAGCGGACCTTTTTGACCACAGGCAGTGACAAGGCAGGCAACCGCGACGAGCGCAGCAAGGGAAGAGATCAGGCGCTTCATGGCGAAATCCTTGAAAATGCGTTAATTGCGCCGGAGTATACCGGCCACCCGGCAGCTTGCCTATGCGACGGGCCACCCGTCCGGCGGGCCTTTGCCCAGGCAAGCGATCAAGCGGCGCAAGGTGTGTCGATATTTTCTACTCTTGTCTGATGCTTGGTCAGTATCCTTTGCAATCGCTGGGGCTCGGCCGTATCTTGCGGCGCTTGAGCGTGAGTAGACACTTTTTGAGGTTCCCGCAATGAGTTTGACTGAAGCCCGTTTCCACGATCTGGTCGATGCCACCCAGCAAGCGCTGGAGGATATTTTCGATGAGAGTGGCCTGGATGTTGATCTGGAAAGCTCGGCCGGTGTGCTCACCGTCAAGTTCGAAAGCGGCAGCCAGTTGATCTTCAGTCGCCAGGAACCGCTGCGTCAGCTGTGGCTGGCGGCAGTCTCCGGCGGCTTCCACTTCGACTATGACGAAGAAAGCGAACGCTGGATGTGTGACAAGAGCGAAGAACAGCTCGGCGAGATGCTTGAGCGCATCGTCGGCGAGCAGGCCGGCGCCAAGCTTGATTTCGAAGGGTTGTGATCTGGTGACTGAGGCAGCACCCGTCCGACCGCCAAAGCCGCTGTACAGCAATGTCAGCGCGGCGGTGCCTTCGCCGTGCACCAGCGTCTGTCGGCTGGACGAGCAGAAAGTCTGCCTGGGTTGTTTCCGCCATGTCGAAGATATTCGCGAATGGCGCTCGGCGGACGATGATCGACGCCGGGTGATTTGCGCCCAGGCTCAACAGCGCAAGAACTCAGCCCTGCGCTAGTCTTCGTAGGAGCCGAACTTGCTCGCGATGGCGGCCTGACAGCCGCCCAATCTCCCGCGGATGTACATCAATCAAAAGTGTGGGAGCTGGCTTGCCTGCGATGGCGGCCTGACAGCCGACCAACCTCCCGCAGGTGTACATATCCATTTCTGCGGTAACGGCCGCTTGSGGTTTCGCCCTTACGGCGAGTCCCTTTTTCAAACGCCAAAAAGGAACCAAAAGGCTTCGCCCCAAGCGTMCGGCACCTCGCCTAGGCTCGGCGTCCCCTCACTCCGGCATTCATCAGGGGGCATCGCCTACGGTCTGCTTCGCGACGACCTCCTCTCGATGTGTCCGGCTGCGCCGTACGGCGCTACGCGCCCACCCCCTGATGAACACCTCCATTCGGCCTTCCGAAGGGGCGGGTGGATCAAGATCAAGAGCAACAGCAACAGCAACAGCAACAGCACGGCGGCCTACCGGCCGGCCTGAGTGGGGGGGCCTGAGTGGTTGGTTGGGGGGGCGGCGGCTTGTATATTTTTTGAGCTGTGATAGTGTCCGGATACGCCTCAACTCATCGAGGCCCGTGAAAACCCCGCCTATTTCTGGCGGGGTTTTGCTTTTGTCGTGCAGAAAAAAGGAGTCTGCCTTAATCATGACCGCACCTTCCATCATCCTTACCCGTCTGGACGTGCAACGTCTGGAGCGTTTGATCGACAGCCTGGATGACTCGCTGCCAGGTGTTATCGCGCTGCAAACCGAACTGGATCGCGCCGATACGCTGGTCGGTCACGATGAAGTGCCTGCCGATGTCGTGACCATGAACTCGCGTGTGCATTGCCGTGAAGAAAGCAGCGGCAAGGACTATCACCTGACCCTGGTTTATCCACAGGACGCCAATGCCGACGAAGGCCGGATTTCCATTCTGGCGCCAGTAGGTAGCGCGTTGCTCGGTTTGAAGGTTGGCCAGCACATCGACTGGCCGGCACCGGGTGGCAAGACCTTGAAGCTGACCCTGCTTGAGGTTGAGTCGCAACCCAAGAATGGCGGCGACTGCACGTTCTGACACGCCTCAGGCCTGTTCGAGCGCCTTGTTCAATGCGCGCTCCAGGTCTGCCTTGTAGCGCAGGTAAAGATTGCTCGAACTCTGACCATCACCGAGCAGGCCGGACAGGTCCAGGTCGGTGATGTAGCAGCGATAGTGTTGCGCCTCGCGACGCTGCCCGACGATCTCCTGCGCGACCATGGCAAATAGCTGGTCGCCATGTTCCAGCTCGGAAAACTCTCGCTGATTGCAATACAAGGTGACCTGGCCTTGCCCCGGTACGGCTTTGCCGACGATTGCCTGGACGTCGTAGAACGGCTTGTTCACCGGTGTTTGCGGTGCCGGGCGCGGCTCGACCCGGCGTGCCCGGCTGGTGCCCGATGGCAGCAGTTGGTAGTACAGGGTTTCCAGGACTGCCACAGGTTGGGCAGCGTCCATCGGCAATAGCGCGTCACGGCGAAACAGGATCGATTGCAGGAAACGTTGCAGTGGCACCAGCAGGCTTTGCTCGTCGTGATACGGCTGGCGCTGTTGCCACAGGGCATTGAATTCATCCAGCACGTACAGCTCGGCGTGGGCATCGTTGATGCGGTAAAACACCTGAATGCAGTGGGGCTGGCCCATCGGCAGGATCAGCGCCAGGTCGTGATCCGCCAGCGCCATCGGGTCCAGTTGCAGCGGGCTGTAGCGGGTCAGGTCCTGGTTCAGGTAATCGAGCAGTGCCGACGGGCTGGACAGCGCGACATGATTGACCTGGCCAGGCACCAGTTCCAGCACGTGGTAATGCTGCTGGACCTGGATCAGGTAGCGATGATTGAGTTTGCTGAGCAGCAGGTTTTGCGCGGTATCGAGCACTTCTTCGACACGCTGGGCGATGAACTGCGCGCGGTTATGGCAGAAGCAGCGCACTCGCAGTCGAGGTTGCTGTGGGCCGCTTGGCAGATTGTTGAGGTAATCGCGCAGGCAATCGAGCAGGGCGTGGGCGCCGTCGTAGCGGCTGACCAGCACTTCGTTCCAGCTGTTGAGCGTGACCTGGTCAAGGGTCAGCACCAGGTTCTCGCGCACTCCGGCGTAGCTCAGCGAGTCTGTGCGCTCGGTGGTCATCAGGATGTTCAGGTCGCGGTGGTGCTTGAGCGGGTCGACGCCCACGTTCACCAGAATCAGCACCTCGCTCGGCACGCTGGCATGCAGCAGTTGTTCTTCGCTGACGCTGGTCAGGGGCAGCGCGATGGTCTGTTGCAGGCTGCCCAGCAGATTGAACAGCTCGAACTCGCTCAGGTCGCTGCTGCCAGGGTGTAAGGCCAGGCGCGTGCTGCTGTCGATAACACCGTTGCGGTGGCACCAGGTCAACAGCTCCAGCAGTTCGCGGCTGCGCTTGATCGGCGCGAAATGTTCCCATTCCAGCGCACCCAGGTTGCCGTTGTACAAACCCCAGTGGGTCTGTCCGGGTTCTTTCTTGTTTGCTGACTGGACGAGAGTCAATGTGTCTTCGGCCAGGTCTGGTGCAATGCCGGGGTTGATGAACTCGACTTTGTCGGCCTTGCGTTCGAAGGCGGCATACAGCCTGCGACCCAGTACATTGAGGTCGCGCTTGTTGATCAGGCTGACGCTCTGCTCGGTGCGGGCGAATTGGGTCAGGAAGCGGTAGCTGTAGTTGAGTTCATTCACCAGGGCCCGGCGTTCGGCGCTGACCTGGCGGACCTTCCATTGGCTGCGGCTGTCGAGCATTGCCAATTGCCGTTGATCCCAGCCCCATTCTTCAGCCAGCCGCTCCAGCAGCAGGCGCTGCCAGCTTTTGCTGCGCTGGCCGCTGTTGCCGGTCAGCTTGCGATTGACCTTGAGGTACAAGGCGCGCCGAACCAGCTCCAACCGTTCTGGCTCGCCTCGGGCCGTGAGGTACTCCTCGATGCGCCGGTAGACCACGATGTACGGGTCGAGCTCATCCAGATCGAGACGGTTGGCGAACACGGCTTGTTTGAAGCGCAGGCTCAGGCATTTGACGTTCGGGTGTTCGCTGGCGTAGACCTCGGTCAGCAGCAGCTTGAGCACCGATTTGTAGGGGGACTCGATGCCCTTGAACAACTGCCAGAGCCCGGCCCCGATGAATTCGCCGGGCGGAATCTGTGCCAGATGGCCGAGATCGAGGGTTTCGTCGGCGCGGATAAAGCGTTTGGACAGCAATGTATGGGTGTACTGGTCGTAGCCGGCCTCTTCGTACACCGGCACCAGCCACCAGATCGGCGTGCGCCCCGCGAGCCAGATAGCGGTGCGATAGAACTCATCGAGCAGCAAGTAATGCTGGGTGGTGCCACAGTCGTCGGAGCTCAATTGGGTGTCGCGTTCGCCACGGACGAAACGTTGCGGGTCGATCAGAAAGAAATGCGCCTCGGCGCCCTGGCTGGCGGCCCAGATTTCGAGCAGTTGGCATTTTTTGCGCAGTTCGGCGAGTTCGCTTTCGCTCAGGTCCGGGGCGTGGCAAACCCACACGTCCATGTCGCTTTGATCGGCCTGGGCGAGCGTGCCGAGGCTGCCCATCAGGAACAAACCCTGAATCGGCCGCGGCGGATTGCCGTGGCGGGGCTTGTAGGAGAAGGAGCGGGTCAGGCGTTGCGCTTCGGCGAGCGCCGTGGCGTCAGGTTCGAAATTCGACAGCCCGGCCGGTGTGCTGCCCGAGACGTAACCTGGCAACAGCGGGTGATTGACGTGGAAGAACAGCGGCAGCAGGGTCAAAACCCCTTGCTGGCGGGGTGACAACCCTTCCATGGCACGGGCCAGCCGGCCGTCATTGAGTTTCAGAAAGCGCGCACGCAACTGGCTCAGAACCTTGCGATCGATTCCTTCGTCCAGATCAGGGCGGATTTCATGGGTGCGGGTCATGTCAGCTCAAACCGGCTCGCAATGCTCGAACGTGGGAAGGTCTCAGGGCGATGGGCAGTTTACAGCCTGATGCTCAGGACTTTTAAGCTGAATTTTGGTTTCTGGCGTCAAATTTCTATCGACGAGCGACAGTCTGCCCGCGGAAATCCCGTAGCAGGGGTTCCCGTGGGCGATACGGCAGCGATTATGCGGTTTCTTCGACAGACAAAATGGTCAGAACGGTCTGAATATTCTGCGCGGCGTCACGGCCCAGGCTGGTCAGATAACCGCCGTCGGGCTGGGTAATCAACTCTTTGTCGAACAGGCGTTGTGCGGCGGCAATGGCTTTCGGGGCAGCGGTATGATGGATTTTCAAACCTTCCTGGGAACTGTCCAGGTTGAAGAGTGCAAGGATTTCCAGTTCGGCAACCAGCTCAGGGGTAAGCGACATAAGGACTCCAGACTTTCTAGGAATAGACGACAGCGCCCCTAAGGTGAACGCACTCGGGCGGCATGTCCAGTGTTGGCTTAGAGCTTTTCGTTGCAGGCAGTTGAACATGCTTGCAGGCGCAGCTCCCTCGCCACAATGAGAGCCGTGCCCGCGCGATAGGGGTTTTAGTTCTTTTCTGGCGGCAACTCTGGCAGTGCGCGCAGCGCGGCTTCATACCACTCGGTATTGAACGCGCGGTCTTCTTCGAGGAGTGCGTCAATTTCAATGGCCAGAACGTGAGCCATCAATTGCAGGATTTCTTCACGCTCGTAACCGACCAGGGTCAGTTTGTTGAACGTCGCCTTGGCGGCTGGCGGGTTGTCGCTTTCGATCTGGTTTTCGATGGCTTCGATCAGGGTGGTTTCGGCGAATTCTTCTTCGTCGTTGTCGATATCGCTAGGCTCGCTCATGGCAGGCTCCAAAAGGAAAGGTCGCCAGTTTACCTGCATTCAGCCGTGTGATGCTGCTGGCGAGAGTGCTCCCGACGTTCTATAACAGTCGCTGCCAACCCCCCTGCACGGCCTGGAGGCTATGTGATGCTCAAGCTTTATGGATTTTCCGTCAGCAACTACTACAACATGGTCAAACATGCGTTGCTGGAAAAGGGCCTGCCCTTTGAGGAAGTAGCGTTTTACGCCGGGCAAAGCCCTGAGGCGCTGGCCATCAGCCCGCGCGGCAAGGTTCCGGTGTTGGGTGTCGAGCAAGGGTTCGTCAACGAGACCAGCGTGATTCTTCAGTACCTCGAAGACACGCAATCGGGTCCTGCGCTTCTGCCCAAAACACCGTTCGAGCGGGCCCAGGTTCTGGCGCTGGCCAAGGAAATCGAGCTGTACATCGAGCTGCCGGCTCGTGCCTGTTTCGGCGAGGCCTTTTTCGGCATGCCGGTGCCGGAAGCGATCAAGGAAAAAGCCAGGGCCGAGCTGCTGCTGGGATTTGCGTCGCTGGGACGTCACGGCAAGTTCGCGCCGTATGTAGCGGGCGCAACCCTGAGCGTGGCGGACCTGTACTTCCTGTACAGCGTCAGCCTGGCCTGCGCAGTCGGCAAAAAGCTCTTCGATCTGGATTTGCTGGCCGAGTTGCCGCCCGCTGCCAAGGCATTGTTTGAGCAATTGGAGCAGACACCGCATGCCAAACGCATTGCGGCAGACAAGGAAGCGGCGATGCCAGGGTTTTTGGCGATGATTAACGCCAGGAAATAAATGACAGCTGACCGTAGGCTCGGCAGCCCTGCTGTCGAGCTGTGTCACGTCTGCAAAAGCGTCGAAATGTTTTGTTTAACTGCCTCGACGCCTTGTTTGGCGTCGTGCCCAGGCGATGTTGTTGCGTTCGGTAATAACTGCGTGACCCCAATGTTGACGGTTGAATTTACCGTGAGGGCCGAATCGTATTTTGATTCGGTAACAGCATGGTCAAGGAGACCCTTCAATGCTCAAGCTTTATGGATTTGCCGCCAGTAATTACTTCAATATGGTCAAGTTGGCGCTATTGGAAAAAGGCCTGCCTTTTGAAGTAGTCCCCTTTCATGGTTGCCAGAATCCGACCATCCTCGCGGTCAGCCCGCGTGGGAAGGTGCCGGTACTGGAGACAGAGCAGGGCTTTCTCAGTGAGACGGATGCGATCCTCGATTTCATCGATGAAAGTCAGCCAGGCATTGCACTTTTACCGACAGACGCGTTCGAGCGAGCTCGTGTCAGAGCACAGGCTAAAGAGATTGAGTTGTACATAGAGCTACCGGCCCGGATTTGTTACGTGGAAGTGTTTTTTGGTGGTCGGCCGACACCAGAGGCGCTCAAGGCCAAGGCCAAGCGGGACCTGATCAAGGGGTTTGCCGCATTGGCGCGCCACGGGCGTTTTACACCCTATGTGGCAGGCGAGCAGTTCACCCTGGCCGATCTGTATTTTCTCTATAGTGTTGATCTGGCGGTGGAAGTCGGGAAGCGTTTATTCGATATCGACTTTCTGAGCGAAATGCCGGCTGCCAAGGCATTGCTAGAGCAATTGGCGGAAAAGCCTAACGTGCAAAAAGTGGCTGCGGACAAGCAGGCTGAAGCGCCAGCCTTTCTGGAGAGAGTGAAGGCGGTGGGTCGAACGGCAGGGTAGGCGTGAGGCTCGATGGCCTTCAGGCCATCGAGATTGCGGGTTGAGTACGGGTTAGCGGCTGGCCAACAGCGCCTGACCGCGAACCACAGCTGCTTTCACCTGCGCCGGCGCGGTGCCACCGATGTGGTTACGGGCATTCACCGAGCCCTCCAGGGTCAGGACGGCAAACACGTCCTGTTCGATCTGGTCGCTGAACTTGCGCAGTTCTTCCAGGCTCATCTCTGCCAGATCCTTGCCGGTTTCCACGCCGTACTTCACCGCGTGACCGACGATTTCGTGACAGTCACGGAACGGCAGGCCGCGGCGCACCAGATAATCCGCCAGGTCGGTAGCCGTGGAGAAGCCGCGCAGTGCCGCTTCACGCATGATGGCGTGCTTTGGCTTGATCGCCGGGATCATGTCGGCAAAGGCCCGCAGCGAGTCGCGCAAGGTGTCGGCGGCGTCGAACAGCGGCTCTTTATCTTCCTGGTTGTCCTTGTTGTAGGCCAATGGCTGGCCTTTCATCAACGTCAGCAGGCCCATCAGCGCGCCGAACACCCGGCCGCTTTTACCGCGCACCAGTTCCGGGACGTCGGGGTTTTTCTTTTGCGGCATGATCGAGCTGCCGGTGCAGAAGCGATCAGGCAGATCGATGAACTGGAATTGTGCGCTGGTCCACAGCACCAGCTCTTCGGAGAAGCGCGACAAGTGCATCATCGCGATGCTCGCAGCGGAGCAGAACTCGATGGCGAAGTCGCGATCCGAGACGTTGTCCAGCGAGTTGCCGCCAACAGCGTCGAAACCCAGCAGTTGGGCCGTCAGCTCGCGGTCGATCGGGTAGGTGGTGCCGGCCAGTGCGGCGCTGCCGAGCGGCATGCGGTTGGTGCGCTTGCGGCAATCGACCAGACGCTCGTAGTCGCGGCTGAGCATTTCGAACCAGGCCAGCATGTGATGACCGAAGGTCACGGGCTGCGCGGTTTGCAGGTGGGTGAAGCCGGGCATGATGGTGCCGGATTCGCGCTCTGCCTGTTCCAGCAGGCCTTTTTGCAGGCGGGTGATTTCACCCAGGATCAGGTCGATCTCGTCACGCAGCCACAGGCGGATGTCGGTTGCCACCTGGTCGTTGCGGCTGCGGCCGGTGTGCAGCTTCTTGCCGGTGACGCCGATGCGGTCGGTCAGGCGCGCCTCGATGTTCATGTGCACATCTTCAAGGTCGATGCGCCAGTCGAAGGTGCCGGCCTCGATTTCGCTCTGGATGGTCTTCAGGCCGTCGATGATGCTGTCGCGTTCGGCATCGGTCAGCACGCCGACCTTGGCGAGCATGGTGGCGTGGGCTACGGAGCCCATGATGTCGTGACGATAGAGGCGCTGGTCGAAAGTGACGGAGGCGGTGAAGCGGGCGACGAAGGCGTCGACGGGTTCACTGAAGCGGCCGCCCCAGGACTGATTGGTCTTGTCAGTGCTCATGAATTCGCTCGTGATCGGCTGAAGGAAAATGGCGTTAAAACCTGCGGTGGATAATAACAGGGTTGCCAATCCTGTCGGTGACACTGGTCGCTACGTTTTTTTCTTATTTGACCGGCCATACTCAATCGGGTCGCTGCCGCGTTTACGCAACGATATTTGTCAAATGAGCACTGTCGTCGCGGCAAGCGTCTACAGTTGGACGTGAGGGTCAGCGCAATTGTCGATCATGTGCTGAGTCTCCTCGAAGCGTGCGACGTCAGTGTCGAAGCCGGCTATATAGAGAAGAGGGGTGTTCATATTGTGTAGCAGCAATCCCTACGGTGACGCCACGTCGCGGCTGGCTTCGAATGGAACTGCGCAGGCACCGATAAATATTGCAACCCGACGTACGGCACTTTTTGGCGCTCGCGCTAGTCTTAGCGTGGATCGCGGTGACGGATGTCACTTCACCTGTCTACGCTATCCTTGTGCGAGACTCACGCAGGAATCCAGCGCAATATGAATGTCCTGATCGTTGATGACGAACCCCAAGCCCGCGAGCGCCTGAGCCGTATGGTCGGCGAACTCGAGGGTTACAGTGTCCTGGAGCCCAGCGCCACCAATGGCGATGAGGCATTGACCCTGATCGACAGCCTGAAGCCCGATATCGTGCTGCTCGACATCCGCATGCCTGGCCTCGACGGTTTGCAAGTCGCCGCAAGGTTGTGCGAACGCGAGACGCCGCCGGCTGTGGTGTTTTGTACGGCCCAGGATGAATTTGCCCTGGACGCCCTGCAAGCCAGCGCGGTGGGCTACCTGGCGAAACCGGTGCGTTCGGAGCAGTTGCTCGACGCCCTGAAAAAAGCCGAGCGCCCCAACCGCGTCCAGCTCGCGGCGTTGACTCGGCCGGCGGCAGAAACCGGTAGTGGCCCACGCAGCCATATCAGTGCGCGAACCCGCAAAGGCATCGAGCTGATCCCGTTGGCTCAAGTGGTCTATTTCATCGCCGACCACAAATATGTGACCTTGCGCCACGAAGGTGGCGAGGTTCTGCTGGACGAGCCATTGAAAGCCCTTGAAGACGAATTTGGCGACCGGTTCGTACGTATTCACCGCAATGCACTGGTGGCCCGCGAACGTATCGAACGGCTGCAGCGCACGCCACTTGGGCATTTCCAGCTCTTTCTCAAAGGCCTCAACGGTGATGCGCTGATTGTCAGCCGACGTCATGTCGCTGGTGTGCGCAAGATGATGCAACAGCTTTAGTCCGCTGTTCGCGCACGGATTTCACTCTCCTTTACCGGGTAGGTGAGGCCAGGGAGGCTGCGCCGTTTCTGATACAAGTCAAAGCGGATTTGCCTGAGCTGTTATTATCCGCTGTATCTATTCAGTACGGATTGATCCATGTCCCCTCGCGAAATCCGCATCGCTACCCGCAAAAGTGCCTTGGCCTTGTGGCAGGCCGAATACGTCAAAGCTCGTCTGGAGCAAGCCCACCCGGGTCTGGTCGTGACGCTGGTGCCTATGGTCAGTCGCGGCGACAAGCTGCTCGATTCGCCGCTGTCGAAAATCGGCGGCAAGGGGCTGTTCGTCAAAGAGCTGGAAACCGCACTGCTCGAAAACGAAGCCGACATTGCCGTGCACTCGATGAAAGACGTGCCGATGGACTTCCCTGAAGGCCTGGGCCTGTTTTGCATCTGCGAACGCGAAGACCCGCGTGACGCCTTTGTTTCCAACACCTATGCAAGCCTCGACGAGTTGCCTCAGGGCAGCGTGGTCGGCACCTCCAGCCTGCGTCGCCAGGCACAACTGCTGACCCGTCGCCCGGACCTGCAAATCCGCTTTCTGCGCGGCAACGTCAACACTCGGCTGGCCAAGCTCGACGCCGGTGAGTACGACGCAATCATCCTTGCGGCAGCCGGTTTGATTCGCCTGGGCTTTGAAGACCGCATCAGCTCGTCGATCAGTGTCGATGACAGTCTTCCAGCAGGTGGCCAGGGTGCCGTCGGTATCGAATGCCGCAGCGCCGACAACGACATTCATGCCTTGCTTGCCCCTCTGCATCATCAGGACACCGCCACGCGGGTCACTGCCGAGCGTGCGCTGAACAAGCATTTGAACGGTGGCTGTCAGGTGCCGATCGCGTGCTATGCGGTGCTTGAAGGCGAGCAGATCTGGCTGCGCGGCCTGGTGGGCGATCCGAAGGGGGGGCTGTTGCTCCGTGCCGAGGGTCGTGCGCCACGCAGCGATGCCGCAGCCTTGGGTGTACGAGTTGCCGAAGACCTTCTTGGCCAGGGCGCCAACGACATTCTGAAGTCGGTCTATGGCGAGGCAGGTCACGAGTGACGGGGTGGCGCCTGTTGTTGACGCGTCCCGCGGATGATTCGGCGATGCTGACCGATATTCTTGCCGAAAAGGGGATTTTCAGCAGCAGCTTGCCGCTTTTGGAGATAGAGCCGATTCCTGTCTCTGAGACAATGCACCAGGTGATTCAGGGTATGGATCGCTATTGCGCGGTTATCGTGGTCAGCAAGCCGGCTGCCCGAATCGGTGTGGATCTGGTCGATCGGTACTGGCCGCAATCACTGCGCTTGAAATGGTTCAGCGTGGGGGCGGCGACCGCACAGATCCTCAAAGATCATGGGTTGGACGTGAGCTTCCCGGTGGAGGGCGATGACAGCGAAGCGTTGCTTGAACTGACGCCGTTGCGCGAGGCTATCGCCCGACCCGATGCTCGTGTGCTGATCATGCGCGGCGAGGGTGGACGTGAGCTGCTCGCGGAGCGTTTGCGCGAGCAAGGTGCTAGTGTCGATTATCTGGAGTTGTACCGCCGTGGCTTGCCGCGGTATGCCGAGGGGGCATTGCCTGAGCGGATTCGAGCGGAACGCTTGAACGGCGTAGTGGTCAGCAGTGGGCAGGGATTTGAGCACCTGCGCCAATTGGCGGGCAGTGCCTGGCCTGAGTTGGCGCGGTTGCCTTTGTTTGTTCCGAGCCCTCGGGTAGCCGAGATGGCGCTGGCCGCCGGCGCCCAAACAGTTGTGGATTGTCGTGGCGCCAGTGCCGCGGCTTTGCTAGCGGCGTTGCGGGAAACCCGGCCCGTTCTCTAATGCAAAGGATGGATACGTGAGCGAAACAGCCTTGCCAAAAGATGACGTCCAGCCAGCGCTCGATGCGTCGGTTGAAACTGTAAAGAGCCCGGAGCCGCGCCGTGGCAACGGGCTGGTGATCCTGGCAATGTTGCTGGGTGCCGCGGGTGTTGCCGCTGGCGGTTGGGGGATCTGGCAGGTGCGTAGCCTGCAAGCCAACAATCAGCAACAGCTGGGGCAATTGCAGGCCCTGAACGATCAGGCACAAAGCTTCAAGCTCAATGAGCAGCGCCTGACAGCCCGGCTTGAGCAATTACCGCCAGCCAATGAACTGGAAGACCGACGACGCCTGGTGATCCAGTTGCAGGGCGACCAGCAGCGCTTGAATCAGCGTCTGGAAACGGTACTCGGCGCCAGCCGCAAGGATTGGCGTTTGGCCGAGGCCGAGCACCTGCTGCGTCTGGCCAGTTTGCGTCTGTCTGCCTTGCAGGACATCAGCAGCGCTCAGGCGCTGGTGCAAGGTGCCGATGAAATCCTTCGCGAGCAGAATGACCCGGGCTCTTTCGCCGCCCGCGAGCAGATTGCAAAAAGTCTTGCTGCGCTGCGCAGTACCGAGCAACCGGATCGCACCGGGTTGTTCCTGCAACTGGGTGCCTTGCGTGATCAGGTGGCCGAACTCAGCGAGCTCGCCCCGGAGTTTCATGAGCGCGATTCGCTCTCGGCCCTGACCTCCGATGGCGATGGCGCCAGTCGCTGGGCGCAATGGTGGGATCAGATTTCGCGCTACATCCGCATCGATTTCAACGCCGATAAAAACATTCGTCCATTGCTCGCCGGGCAAAGCCTGACCCAGGTCCGTCTGGCGCTGAGCCTGGCGCTTGAGCAAGCGCAGTGGGCTGCGCTCAACGGCCAGGCGCCGGTGTATACCCAGGCGCTGACCGAAGCGCGGGATGTGCTCAAGGGCAGCTTCAATCAGGACAATCCGCAAAGCAAAGTGATGCTCGAACAGATTGCCGAGCTGAGCAAGCAACCGGTAACGGTCATCACGCCCGACCTGGCAACCACCCTGAGCACGGTGCAGGCGTACCTGGAGCGGCGTAACGTCAGCGCCGAGGATTCGGTGAAACCGGCCGCGAGTGCTACGTCGGGGGCCACCCCATGAAGCGACTTTATGTGATTGTGTTTTTGCTCATCGCCGCCGCCGGGGCGTTGGGGCTGGCCATCGCCCAGCACTCGGGTTACGTGCTGATCGCCTACAAGACCTTCCGCTACGAATCGAGCCTGTGGGCGACGTTGGCACTGGTGGCGGTGATCTGGCTGGTGCTATGGGGCATCAAGATGCTGATCGAGTTGGTGGCCACTTCCAGCGGTGTAGTCAACCCTTGGTCGAACCGCAACCGCAGTCGTCGTGTGCAAGTGGCGATCGAGCATGGTCAGCTGGACCTGGCTGAAGGTCGTTGGGCCAGCGCTCAGCGTCACTTGTCTCGCGCCGCTGAAGCCGAACGCCAGCCGCTGCTCTACTACCTTGGGGCTGCGCGAGCGGCGAACGAGCAAGGCCATTATGACGAAAGCGACAGCTTGCTGGAGCGTGCGCTGGAGCGTCAGCCTCAGGCCGAGTTGGCGATTGCCTTGAGTCACGCGCAGTTGCAAACCGATCGTGGCGATACCGACGGTGCGCTGACAACTCTTCAGGCCATGCACGAGCGTCATCCGCACAGTGTTCAGGTGTTGCGTCAGTTGCAACGTTTGCATCAACAGCGTGGCGACTGGTCGGCGGTCATTCGCCTGTTACCGGAATTGCGCAAGGACAAGGTTCTTCCGGCCAGCGAGCTGGCAGAGCTGGAGCGTCGTGCCTGGGGTGAAAACCTCACCCTGGCAGCTCGCCGGGAGGAAGACGGTGCGGTTGGGTTGCAGGCACTCAATCGCGCCTGGCAACAGCTGACTTCCGCTCAGCGCCAAGAACCGCAACTGGTGCTTGCCTATGCCGAACAGTTGCGGCAACTGGGGGCTGAGGTCGAGGCGGAAGAGGTTTTGCGCGGAGCGCTCAAGCGTAAATATGACAGCCATCTGGCGCGGCTGTATGGCTTGCTGCGCGGCAGCGACCCGGCGCGGCAACTGCACGCGGCCGAGGGTTGGTTGAAGGACCATCCGGGCGACCCAAGCTTGCTGCTGACCTTGGGACGGTTGTGTTTGCAAAGCAGCCTGTGGGGCAAGGCGCGGGACTATCTGGAAAGCAGCCTGCGGGTTCAGCGCAACCCCGAGGCCTGTGCCGAGCTCGCACGTCTGCTGGCTCAGTTGGGTGATACCGAGCGCAGCAATCAGCTCTTCCAGGAAGGCCTGGGGCTGCTGGACAAGCGCCTGCTGGCCTCGCCTTTGCCGGTGCCCGCCCGCGCATAAGATGCTGGACGACCGGGTCGCCCGAACGGGCGCCCCGGCGTTTGAATACCGTAAAATTCTTCCTCGTCGCGCCGGGTATAGGCAGCGTCTTACAAGGGACTACATTTGGTCCTGTCTCTTCTGTCGGGAATTCCCTACATCTTTGGCGAAGTCTCCGCACTGCCTTGCCTTGAAAGGCCAGAGGGCTTTCCTCTACCGTAACTGCCTGTCTCTTCTGTTACGGATAAGCCATGTCTTTGGCCTGCACACGTTCCTTGTTTTTCATGGCTTTCATAGCGGGCGCCCTGGCCTTGGGCGCTTCGTACTATCTGGAGTTCTCTATCGGGCTCAAGCCCTGCGGGCTGTGCCTGTTGCAGCGGCTTTTTCTGGCCCTGTTCACGATGGTCTGCCTGATTGCCGCGCTGCACGGGCCCAAGCGCCTGGGCTGTTTACTTTATTGGCTGCTCGGTCTGTTCTGCAGCCTGGCGGGAATGGTGACAGCGTGGCGCCAGGTGGTAGTGCAAAGCGATTCGGTTCAACACGTGTCGGGATGCTCTCCCGGTCTGGAAGGCCTGTTCACCAACATGCCCTGGCAGTGTGTTGTGGAGCGGGTATTCAGCGAAGCGGCTGACTGCGCGGAAATTTCCTGGACGCTGTTCGACCTGAGTATTCCCGAATGGAGTCTGTTGTTTTTTGTCGGAGTGACGATTCTCGGGGCTTATCAGATCGTGCGGCTGGTCTGGTATGCGTATCAGCGACCGCCCAGCGACGGGTCGTCGCACCGGGGCAGGGTGGGTGATTAAACACTTGTATGAACTTTATCTCCTGCGTACCTTGAAGCTCTTGGCGTGCGGGCATAATCTGGCCCGCACGTATCATTGGAATTGTTGCCCGATGGTGCTTTGCCTGGCCAAATCTTGATTTTCAAGTCTTGCGGCGAGTGCGGGCGGCATTACCCATAAGGGAAGAGAGATCACCATGCTCGAAAGTTGTCAGAATGCTCAGGAACGCTGGGGTGGAGTGCATCTGCTGATCGATCGTTGGTTGCAGGAGCGTCACGAACTGGTTCGAGCCTATGATGCTCTCGGCGCCAAGCCCGAGGCTCTGGGCGAAAACCGCAAGCCGTTGCAGGAGTTCTGTGGTGTCCTGGTCGATTACGTCTCTGCCGGCCACTTCGAAATCTACGAACAGCTGACGGGCGAAGCCAAGGCGTTCGGTGATACACGCGGGCTTGAATTGGCTGAAACCATTTACCCGCGCATCGACGTGATCACCGAGAAGCTGTTGGCGTTCAACGATCTCTGCGATGCAGGCAAGTGCGTTGCCGAGAAATTCCAGGAGCTTGGCGGTCTGTTGCACGAGCGCTTCGAACTGGAAGATTGCCTGATCGAAGTGCTGCACACGGCCCACAAGGAAGAAACTCCAGAGCAAGCCTGAGTTTCTCCTCGATACAAACGATCCCTGAAACGGTGCGCACTGCGCACCGTTTTTCGTTTGGGCGATTGCTCAGCCCGTCGCGCCGAGCAGTTCGATTTCAAACACCAGAGGTGTGAACGGTGCGATCAGGTCCCCTGCGCCATCGGCACCGTAGGCTTGCGCGGATGGAATCACCAGGCGCCATTTCGCGCCCACCGGCATCTGTTGCAACGCACTGCGCCAGCCACTGATCACGCTGTCGAGGCTGAACCATTGCGCCTGGTTGTTCTGATCGAACACCGTGCCATCGGGTAGCTTGCCAATGTAGCGAACCTGCACCTTGCCATTGGGCCCGGCCTTGGCGCCGTTGCCCGCGACCAGTTCGGTCAGCAGGATGCCATCCGCCAGTTCGCGAACTCCGGGTTTTGCTTTCTCGGCTGTCAGGAAGCGTTGTTCCTTGTCCAGGGCAACTTCGCTTTGCGGTACGGCGGGTTGCTCGGCCATTTGTGCTTCGTGCTCGGCCAGGATCTGCTCGATTTGCTGATCTTTCAGCGCCAGTGGCTTGCCTTGATAGGCTTGTTGCAAACCTTCCACCAGTGCCTGGATTTGCAGATCGGGAGCCTCCAGGCGCAGACGTTCACCCAGACTGGCACCGAGGCTGTAGGCGAGATCATGGGCGTCAGTTTCCGTGGCTTTTTCTGCGGCTTGAGCCATTGAAAAAAACACGCACAAGGGTAAAAAAAGGTAACGCGACATGGGCACTCTCCAGCCTGAGATGGGGAGGATTATGCCAGTGAGAATGCCGTGACCGGTGAACTGCTTTTAAGTGTGCGCAGAACATTTTCAAATCGCTGCAACGCCCGGCACTCGATACTGTCAACATGCCCTAGCGGCGGTAGCAGCAGAGGTCTAGTATGAGCCGCACTCACGTCAGCCAGGAGGTAAACCATGTCGGCCAATAAGAAGCCTGTAAATACTCCGTTGCACTTACTCCATCAGCTGTCGGGCAGCTTGCTCGAGCATTTGGAAAACGCTTGTTCCCAAGCCTTGGCTGATGCTGAAAAACTGCTCGCCAAACTGGAAAAGCAGCGCGGAAAAGCACAGGAAAAACTGCACAAATCTCGCACCAAATTGCAGGACGCTGCGGCGGCCGGCAAAGCCAAGGCACAAGCCAAGGCCAAAGATGCGGTAAAAGAACTTGAAGACCTGCTCGATGCGCTCAAAGAGCGTCAGTCCGAGACGCGCGGCTACATTCTGCAGCTCAAGCGCGATGCCCAGGAAAGCCTGAAACTGGCTCAGGGTATTGGTCGCGTGAAAGAGGCCGTCGGCAAAACGCTGACCCTGCGTTCGGCCAAGCCAGCCGCTGCTTCTGGCACCACGAAAAAACCGGCTGCCAAACCGGCAGCTGCCAAGGCACCGGCCAAGGCTCCAGCGAAAGCCGCCGCCAAACCTGCAGCGAAAAAACCAGTCGCTGCCAGTGCTGCCAAACCGGCTGCCAAGCCGACCGCTGCCAAACCAGCTGCCGCTAAACCAGCCGCCAAACCTGCTGCTAAAACTGCCGCCGCCAAACCTGCAGTAGCGAAAACTGCCGCAGCAAAACCAGCTGCAAAAACTGCTGCGGCGAAACCTGCTGCTAAACCAGCAGCCAAAACCGCTGCGGTGAAACCGGCCGCCAAGCCAGCTGCTAAACCGGTTGCTGCAAAACCTGCCGCCAAGCCCGCGGCCAAAACCACAGCTGCCAAAGCGCCGGCCAAGCCCGCAGCTAAACCCGCCGTCGCTGCCAAGCCAGCAACGTCCAGCGCTGCCAAACCGGCTGCTGCCAAGCCAGCGACGTCTGCTGCCAAACCAGCAGCCAAGCCGGCGGTGAAAAAGCCAGTCGTGGCCAAACCTGCCATCGCTAAACCAGCCGCAGCAAAACCGGCAACCGCACCAGCGGCTGCCAAGCCTGCGACACCTGCACCGGCAGCTTCACCTGCTCCATCCGCGAGCACGCCAGCCGCTTCGCCTGTACCGGCAGCGGCTGTAAGCACTACCAACACCCCGACCAGCGCTTCCTAAGTGCCGGTCACCGCGACGCGCAGCTGATTCAGCGCGTCGCGGTTCAGGTTGGCGGCGCTCGCCGCCAATCCTTCCAGCCACACGGCCAGGTCTTTGGCTTGACCCTGCGGCCATGCTTGCGCCGCATTTTCCAGACGTGACAACAGTTGCCGTTCGGCTTCCAGCTCCAGCGCTTTGACCTGCGTGCGTAACGTGTTCAGTTCCTCGTCGTCGAGGGCAGCGGCTTTCCATTGCGTACGCAGTTGTCGAAGCGGTTGCACGACGTCTGCATGCCACGGTCCGGCCAGGTGCTGGAGCTGTTGCAGGCGTTGCGCGTTGCATCTCACACCGCGCTGTCCGAGCCAGGCTGCGCACAACAACAGACAAACGTCGGCGCCGGCTGCTTGCAGTTTCAGGCAGGCGTCCTCAACACCCGGTCGGGTGTAGAGGGTCAGGGAAAAGCTCCACAGGTCAGAGGACATAGTGCTACTCGCGCCAGTTGCGAGCGAAGCTGGTAGACTCCGCCGCCATTATGATTCGACTTCAGAACCTGACTTTACAACGTGGCCCGCAACGTCTGCTAGAAGACGCCGAGCTGACCCTGCACGCCGGTCACAAAGCCGGCCTGATCGGTGCCAACGGCGCCGGCAAATCCAGCCTGTTCGCCTTGATCCGGGGCGAACTGCACCCGGACTCGGGTGACTGCTTCCTGCCGGCCGACTGGCGTATCGCCCACATGCGCCAGGAGATCGAGACGCTCGAACGCCTGGCGGTCGACTACGTGCTCGATGGCGACCTGCGCCTGCGTGAGGTGCAACGCGACCTCGCCGCCGCCGAAGCGGCCCATGACGGTGCCGCGCAGGCGCGTCTGCACGCAGAACTCGACAGCGCCGACGGGTACACCGCCGATGCCCGGGCGCGCAAGTTGCTCGCAGGCCTGGGGTTCACCAACGAACAGATGGATCGTCAGGTCGGAGATTTCTCCGGTGGCTGGCGGATGCGCCTGAACCTGGCGCAGGCGCTGATGTGCCCGTCGGACCTGTTGCTGCTCGACGAACCGACCAACCACTTGGACCTCGACGCTATTATCTGGCTGGAAGAGTGGCTCAAGAGCTACCCCGGCACCTTGCTGCTGATTTCTCACGACCGCGATTTCCTCGACGCCGTGGTCGATCACGTGGCTCACGTCGACCAGCGCAGGATTACCCTCTATCGCGGTGGCTACTCGGCGTTCGAACGTGCCCGTGCCGAACGTCTGGCCCAGCAGCAACAGGCCTACGAGAAGCAACAAGCGCAACGTGCGCACATGGAAAGCTACATCGCCCGCTTCAAGGCCCAGGCCACCAAGGCCCGTCAGGCCCAGAGCCGGATCAAGGCGCTGGAGCGGATGGAAGAGTTGTCCGCTGCCCACGTCGATTCACCGTTCGACTTCGTCTTCCGCGAGTCGGTGAAAATTTCCAGCCCGTTGATCGACCTCTCCGACGCCCGTCTGGGTTACGGCGAGCGAGCCGTGCTGGAGAAGGTCAAGCTGCAACTGATTCCTGGCGCACGGATCGGTTTGCTCGGCCCCAACGGTGCCGGTAAATCGACCCTGATCAAAAACCTCGCCGGTGAACTCGAGCCGTTGTCCGGCCGGTTGACTCGTGGCGAAAACACCGTGGTCGGGTACTTTGCCCAGCACCAATTGGATTCGCTGGATTCCAAAGCCAGCCCGTTGCTGCACCTGCAGCGTCTGGCACCGACCGAGCGTGAGCAGACGCTGCGCGACTTCCTTGGTGGTTTCGACTTCCGCGGTGCAAGGATCGACGAGCCGGTACTGAATTTCTCCGGCGGTGAAAAGGCCCGTCTGGCACTGGCGTTGATCGCCTGGGGCCGGCCGAACCTGTTGCTGCTCGACGAACCGACCAACCACCTGGACCTGGAAATGCGCCTGGCGCTGACCATGGCCCTGCAAGAATTCAGTGGCGCAGTACTGGTGGTCTCCCACGATCGTCATCTACTTAAAAGCACCACGGATAACTTCTTCCTGGTGGCCGACGGCAAGGTCGAAGAATTCGACGGCGATCTGGAAGACTACGCCCGTTGGCTGGTCGATTATCGCCAGCGCAATGCGCCGGTGAACAACTCGCCGGTCAATCCGGACAAGACCGACAAGAAAGCCCAGCGTCAGGCTGCCGCTGCGTTGCGTCAGCAACTGGCACCGCACAAGCGCGAGGCCGACAAGCTCGAAGCCGAGCTGGGCAAGTTGCACGAGAAGCTGGCGAAGATCGAAACCAGCCTCGGCGACAGCGCCGTCTACGAAGCAGCCCGCAAGGACGAGTTACGTGATCTGCTGGCCGAACAGGCCAAGCTGAAGGTTCGCGAAGCCGAGCTTGAAGAAACCTGGATGGAAGCGCTGGAACTGCTCGAAAGCATGCAGGCGGAGCTGGAAGCGCTGTCCTGATAGCGGCCTGCCAGCGTTCGGTTATGACGCTGGCGCGGCAGCCAAGAGTTGTCGAGCGGCTTCGGAAAGTAGGCCGGGCTGCCGCCAACGCTGGTCGGCAGTGTCGTTTTTCTGCAAAAAATCGGTAGTCATTAACAGGCCAGCGCATTAGCTTAGACGTCTATAACGAGTCTGAGTCGAGGTGTGTGATGGTGCTTGAGACATGGCTGGCGTTTTTTGCCGCCTGTTGGGTGATCAGCCTTTCCCCGGGCGCTGGCGCCATTGCGTCGATGTCCTGCGGTTTGCAGTATGGTTTCTGGCGCGGCTACTGGAACGCCCTCGGCCTGCAACTGGGGCTGGCGCTGCAGATTGCGATTGTCGCCGCCGGTGTGGGCGCAATCCTCGCCACGTCGGCCACGGCCTTCTACGCGATCAAATGGTTTGGCGTGGCGTATCTGGTGTATCTGGCGGTCAAGCAATGGCGTGCACTGCCCAGCAACATGAGCGATGACGCGGCCATTCGGCAGATCGGCAAACCGCTGGCGCTAGTGTTTCGCGGGTTCCTGGTGAATGTCAGCAACCCCAAGGCGCTGGTGTTCATGCTGGCGGTGCTGCCGCAGTTCATCGACCCGCATGCGCCGCTGGTGGCGCAGTACCTGATCCTGGGCGTAACGATGATCTGCGTCGACCTGATCGTGATGGCCGGCTACACCGGCCTCGCTTCAAAGGTGCTGCGACTGCTGCGCACACCCAAGCAACAACAGCGGATGAACCGCACGTTTGCCGGACTGTTCATCGGTGCGGCCGGGCTGCTGGCGACCATTCGCAGAGCCGCGGTCTAAAACCCGCAAGGCACAAAAAAGGCGACCTCTAGAGGTCGCCTTTTTCGTTTTCGCGCGGGTTTCTCAGCGCAGAATGACCGGCGCAGTGTCCTGCGGCAGGTTATTGCGCAGTGGCGCTTGCCCCGGCTGTTGCTGAACGCCGCGACCGAGTTGCTCGGCCAACTGACGGGCCACGTCCTCACCCAGCGACTTGGACACATCACGTACCACCCGTGGGCGGTTCAGCGACACTTTGACGTCGTTGCCGTTGACCAGCTTGGTGTCCTGGCCTTCACCCATGGCGGTGAACGCCGAGGTGATTTCAAACGTCCGGGTGTTGATCAGGCTGAAGTCCGCCACCAGGTTCAGGCCGAGAATCGCCGAGTAGCTGTCGGTGTTGGCCAGCGAGGTGATGTCGCGGGTGAAGTCGATATCCGACAGGGTGCCGAACAACACATAGTCGGCGCCCTTGTAGTTACCGGCCTTGATCCGCTTGATCACGTCGTAGACGTCTTCCTTGGACTTGGCCGTGTACGGCGTGCCTTGCACCAGCTGGAACATCCCGGACTTGAGAATCTCGCCCTTGATGTCGCCGGTGAACTTGCGAAGCTCGCCTTGCTCGATATAGCTGCTGCTGGCCTCGACCTCGTTGTAGCTCGACGAGCCGCTGGCGTGGTACATGCCCGCCTGCATGTTGCTCTGTGCGGAGACAATGTGGATGTACTGCTCCACCCGCTCTTGGTAGGCGAGGTCGGTGACCGCGATTTTCGGGGCCGCCTGCGCGCCAAACGCGCAGGCCAGGGCCATGATGCCAATCCATGCACGCATTGCTTAACGCTCCGTGGTTTTGCGGATCTCTTTCTCGTCCATCCACTCGGCCAGGCCACTTTCAACGTCGATCAGTTGCAGGCTGAACTTGTAGAAAACGTCCTTGTAATCGCTGCTGCGCTTGACGATCGAGCTGATCGACCCTTCAAGACGGTATTTGGCGGCGATCATGTTGCCGGTCTTGGCCACGGTGCCTTTCTTGTACAGGCCGCTCTGGTTTTGCAGCTTGAGCTGGTCGACCTGGCTCTGCATCGCGGTGTTGTCGCTGGCAAAACGGGCGGTGCCGGTCTTCATCAGCTGAGTCTTGATGCTGGTGGTGATTTCGCGGGTATCGATGTATTCGCTGGTCTTGTTCTTCACGTCGTAGACCTGCACGACCGGGCGGCCCTGCAAGATGCCGGACTGGGCCAGGGAACGGGTCATGGACTCGGCGATCATCTGCAAGTCAGTGGAACCGAACTCGTTGGTCACCAGCTCAACAGCTTTGCTGTCGCCGTAACCGATGTTTTTCCCGCCCAGGACCGGCGAGTTATTGGCGCAACCGCTGGCCAGGAGGGCAACCACGGCGAGGAACGAAAAGCGTGCAAACATGGGAATGTCTCTCTGTCACGAAATAGGGAAAGGCTTAAGGGGTTTTGACTTCAAGGCGGAAGTCAGTGGCCTTGGGCACAGGCGCAATGGCTGGCAGGAACGTGGCCTGCGCGGCATACAGGTTCAGGGTTTTCCAGCTTTCTTCATCGGCCACCGGGAAGCCGTCGTCGCCCAGCCAGACGAAGCGGTAGTACATCGTCATGTTGGTGTGGCTGGTGTTGTTCAGCGCGACCTTGACGGTCAGGAAACCGTTTTCACGGGCGACCCGCATCGCGCCAATGGCGATGTTGTTGAACTTGTTCATCACGACGACTTTGCTCGCGGCACTGCCAGGCGCAGGTGGCGGCGGGGTGGTGCAACCGGCCAGCAGAGCCAGGGCGGCGACAGCAATCAGTTTGAAACGCATGGAGAAGCTCCGCTTAAGGTTGTTTGACGCTGGCCACGACTTGCGGGGTGGCGCTTGGGATCACGTGGGCGGCGACGCCACTGGCGAACACCTGATTGCCCACCGTACGCAGGCTGATCACCTGGTAGCGCTGATCGACCTTGACCGTGATTCGCGAACCGCCCAGAGCATTCGGCAGGCTCAGTTGGTGCTCGCCTTTGGCCAGGCGCAGGCGCACCACCTGGGTGTTGTCGGGCAGGGTGCGCCAGGTGCGGGTATCCGCCCCTTCCATCACCGCCGAGGAAATGCCTACGGCCAGGCCGGCCAGTGGGTTGGTCTCGTTGATCTTCTTTTGCGCCACGGCGCGAGTCACGGCGCGGACGGTGGTGCGCAGGATGATCCCGGGCATATCGTCACGCAGTGCGCGGCGGGACATGGCGGTGGTGCTGTTGAGCTGGGTCAGGTTCTGTTGCTGGCCGTCGACACCGATCTGCGCGTACGTCACGGTCGAGGTGTCGGGCTTGATCACCGGGAATGACAGCGGGGTGATCACCACGTTGTTGCTGATCGGCAGTGGCAACGGAATGCGGATCGAGTCACGGCTCGGCGCCAGGCCGCTTTGCACGACGATCAGGATGTCACTCTCATCGTTCTTGCCGGCCGGCTTGTCCAGGTTCAGCAGCGCTTGTTCGAGCAACGGCGTGTTGGGGCGCAGTTCGGCGGCTTTGCGATAACCCGGCGCGGCCAGGTCTTTTTCACCCAGGGCTTCGTAGACGAAACCCGCCAGGTAATGGCTGAACGCGCTCTGATAGCTGTTCTTCAGGCCAACCACTTCAGGTGCGTCGAGACTCGCCACCGGGTAACCCTGCAGGTCCTTGTACTGAGTCTTGACGCCTTGCTTCTCGGCCTCGTCCTCGCGCTTGAGGTATTCCTTGTCGCGCAGTTCGGCGATCACCGCTTCACGTTCGTGGGTCTTCTTGATTTCAGTGCGGGCACCGTCGAAATCGTTCACGGCCAGCAGGTTCAAGGCCATTTGCGTGGTCAGCATGACTTTTTCGTAGTCATACCCTTCGTAGCGGCGGACCTTGTCATTGACCAGAAAGCTGCCGAACTGGGTCAGGTATTTGTCGGTGTCGAGCTTGACCGACTCTTCCCAGGTACCGACGACCTGGTCCGCGCTTCTCCACGCGGCCTGGCTGCCAGTCAGGTCGCCCTTGGCGCGCAGCAGTTCACCTTTCTCGAAGTAATAGAGCAGGTCCTTGTTTTCACCTGTGTTGTTCTTTTCCAGCAGGGTCAGTGCGGCGTCGACGTTACCGCTGGCCAACTGCTGGTTGGTTTGCTGCAGTTCCGTATCGTAGCTGCGAAAGGCCGAACAACCGGCAAGCAAAGTGACTGCGCTGAGCGCGATCGAGGTGAGGGCGCGGGATGCCATGGGTACTTCTTCCCTGAGTTTAAAAACAGCCGAGCGTGCTGGTCGGGCTGGGTGAACCAATCGACAGGGAAGATGGCTTTCCATGCCAATTCCTCATAACAAGAGGAGCTTAAATACCCGATCGCAATAACGAGGGCGCGGCATTATAAGCGTGGATACTGGCTATGTAATGGCTTTTTAATTTCATTTTTTTCTATGGGTGCCACCATTCGGGAGTGTCCGAATACTCAAACTGTGGACGACAAAGCTTGAGTGGGAAGCATTGAGAGTGAACAATGTGTTACTTCGTATTATCAATTGAGATTCATTCATGACTGCCCCGTCCCGTTTCCTGGCCTGGCTGGTATTCCCTTTGTTTGCCCTGTGCAGTTTCAATCTGCTGGCCGACACGGTGGAAGGTGCGCCACAGGCACTGCATTTACTCGATTACATTGGTGCCGATTATCCGGCTACCGTGGAGGCGGGGCAGGTCATCGATGATGGCGAATACCGCGAACAGCTGGAGTTTCTCGGCGTCTTGCAGGGGTTGATTGCCGCGCTACCGGCCAAACCCGAGCGCGCCGAGCTTGAGCAGGGTGTGAGCCATTTGCGCAACGCGGTGACCCAGCGTCAGGACGGTACGGAGGTGGCCCGTCTGGCGCGGCAACTGGGCGCGAAACTGGCGGTGGCCTATGAAGTCAGCCAGGCACCGATCATTACCCCGGACCCCACGCGGGGTGCCCCGTTGTACGCGCAGCACTGCTCGGTGTGCCATGGCAACGCCGGTGCCGGTGATGGTCCTGCAGGTGTTGGCCTGACGCCGCCACCGGCCAATCTGCGTGATGCCACGCGGCTCGACCGCTTGAGCCTGTACGCGATCTACAGCACGTTGGGGCAGGGCATCGAAGGCACGGACATGCCAGCCTTCGCCGATCAACTCGACGAGCGTCAGCGCTGGGATCTGGCGACCTACATCGCCGCGTTCAGCGCCGATCCGGCTGCGGCTAAAAGTGAAAAGAATTTCAACCTCGCCGACTTGGCCCGACAGACCCCGGCGGAAGTCCTGGCGGCCGAAGGCCCGGAGGCAGCCGCTACGTTCCGCGCCCAGCGCGCCCAACCGCCGCAGGTCAAGCGCGGCCCGGCGCAGTTGCTCGATTACACCGCAGCGACCCTCGACAAGAGCCTGGCCGCGTACCGTGCCGGCGAGCGTGAGCAGGCTTATGACCTCTCGGTAGCGGCGTATCTGGAGGGCTTCGAACTGGTCGAAAGCTCGCTGGACAACGTCAACACCGTGGTGCGTAAAGACACGGAAAAATCCCTGATGGCTTACCGTCAGTCGTTGCAGGACGGGCTGGCTATCGAGCAAGTCGAGCAACGGCTGGCGTTTGCCAAAACAAAGTTGAAGGAGTCCGCGGACCTGCTGGGCAGCGATGGCCTGAGCTGGTCGCTGAGCTATGTCTCCGGCCTGCTGATTCTGTTGCGCGAAGGACTGGAAGCGATTCTGGTCCTGGCTGCAGTGCTGGCGTTCTTGCGCAACACCGGTCAGCAGTCGGTAATTCGCAGCGTCAACATCGGTTGGGGATTGGCGCTGGTGGCGGGTCTGGCGACCTGGGCGCTGGCGGCGTATGTGATCGATGTCAGCGGTGCCCAGCGCGAACTGCTGGAAGGCTGCACCGCATTGTTTGCCAGCGTGATGGTGCTCTGGCTCGGGGTGTGGATGCACGACCGTCGCCACGCGGCGGCCTGGCAGGATTACATCAAGAGCAGCTTGGTCAGCGGCGGTGGGCGTTTCGGGTTTGCCGCGCTGGCGTTTTTCTCGGTCTACCGCGAGCTGTTCGAAGTGGTGCTGTTTTACGAAACCCTGTGGCTGCAAGCCGGCCCGGCCGGGCATAACGCGGTATTGGCAGGTGGCGCTACGGCGCTGGTGCTGTTGATCGGTCTGGCCTGGGTGATCCTGCGCGGCTCGGCGAAACTGCCGCTGGCGCTGTTCTTCGGGATCAATGCCGGTTTGCTCTGCGCGCTGTCGGTGGTGTTCGCCGGGCATGGCGTCAAGGCCTTGCAGGAGGCTGGGATCTTCGGCACTCGGCCGGTGCCATTCTTTGACTTCGATTGGCTGGGGATTCACGCGGACGCCTATTCGCTGGGTGCGCAGGCAGTGGCGATTCTGGCGATTGTGGTGCTGTACAGTCGTAGTCGCATGGCGGAGAAGCAGCGGGTGCAGGCTTCTTAGCAGCATTCGCTGCGCTCACAATCGCGAGCAGGCTCGCTCCCACAGGATTGCGTATGACCTGTGGGAGCGAGCCTGCTCCGGGCGGCGATCCGACAATGCTTTTGGGAAGAGGTAAACGCAATGCGTGTCTGGATCGATGCCGACGCCTGCCCTCGGGCAGCCAAGGACCTGGTGGTGAAGTTCGCCCTCAAGCGCCAATTCGAGGTGGTGATGGTGGCCGGGCAGCCGCAGATCAAGCCGGGCCTGGCCCTGGTGAAGCTGATCGTGGTGCCGAGCGGCCCGGATGCGGCCGACGATTACCTGGTGGAGCACGCAGTACCGGGTGAACTGGTGATCTGCAGCGATGTGCCGCTGGCCGACCGCTTGGTGAAGAAAGGCGTCGCGGCGCTGGACCCGCGGGGCAAGGAGTTCGATGCGCAGAACATGGGCGATCGGCTGGCAGTGCGTAACCTGTTCACCGACCTGCGTGATCAGGGTCAGATGGGTGGTGGTCCCGCGCCGTTTGGTGATCGCCAAAAGCAGGCGTTCGCCAATGCACTGGACCGGATCATCACCCGGCTGGTCCGTTCACAGACTTGAACACGACGCTGATCACTGTGGGAGCGAGCCTGCTCGCGATGGGGTCAGCACATTCAATATTTATATCGACGGATAGACCGCTATCGCGAGCAGGCTCGCTCCCACAATTGGCCCGTGTCAGGCGTCGTTTTCGTGAGTCAGCTCTAGTACCCGATCAACCAGCTTGTTGATCCCTGAAGCCGCTTCGCTGATTGATTGCGCCAGCATATAGGCCGGAGTGCTGACCAGTTTGCGTGCCTTGTCTTCGATGATCTCGCCGACGGCGCAATCGACATGGGTCGCGCCCATACGGGTCATGGCGGCGGCGGTGTCGGCGTCGTTGCCGATGGTGCAGGTCACACCCGGGCCGTAGATTTTCGCCGCCAATGCCGGCGAGATGCAGATCAGGCCAACCGGTTTGCCGGCTTCGGCAAAGGCTTCGGCCAGCGCCAGGACATCTGGCTGAATGTTGCAACCGGCACCTTCGATGGCGAAGTTGGACAGGTTTTTCGCCGCGCCAAAACCGCCGGGCACGATCAGCGCATCGAAGTCTTCGGCATTGGCTTCACGCAGGTCTTTCACGTGTCCGCGGGCGATGCGCGCCGACTCCACCAGCACGTTGCGCGACTCGGGCATTTCTTTGCCCGTCAGGTGGTTGATCACATGCAATTGCGCGATATCAGGGGCAAAACATTGCACCTGCGCACCGCGTTGGTCGAGGCGCAGCAGGGTAATCACGCTTTCATGGATCTCGGCGCCGTCATACACGCCACAGCCGGAAAGTATCACTGCAACTTTTTTGCTCATGGGTTCTTCTCCAGTTTCATGGCGTTAAATGTCCACTAATTTGTCACTCGTTGCCATAGGGTTATTTCGCGGCTACACCTAGGATCAGTCATCACCATTGCGATCAGGTCGCGTCATGGACTTCATTCTGTATGCGGTGCCGTTTTTCTTCGTGTTGATTGCCGTCGAGCTGCTGGCGGACCGCTGGCGCGGGGTGCGTAATTATCGCCTGGCCGATGCGATCAACAGCCTCAGCACCGGCGTGTTGTCGACCACCACCGGCCTGCTGACCAAAGGTGTGGGGCTGGTGACCTACGCGTTTGCCCTGAAGCATCTGGCATTGTTCGAGCTGTCGGCCGAGAGCGTTTGGGTCTGGGTGTTCGCCTTTGTCCTTTATGACTTCTGCTACTACTGGCTGCACCGCATGGGGCATGAGCGCAACATACTCTGGGCGGCGCATTCGGTGCATCACCAAAGCGAGGACTACAACCTCTCCACGGCGTTGCGCCAGACCAGCACCGGGTTCCTGCTGAGCTGGATTTTCTACCTTCCGATGGCGGTGCTCGGCGTGCCGCTAATGGTGTTCGTCAGCGTCGCGGCGCTGAACCTGCTGTACCAATTCTGGGTTCACACCAAACACATTCCCAAGCTCGGCTGGTTCGAATGGTTCTTCGTCACGCCCTCCAACCATCGGGCTCACCATGCGCAGAACGCGCTCTACATGGATCGCAACTACGGTGGGGTGTTCATTATCTGGGACCGGCTGTTTGGTTCGTTCCAGGAAGAGGACGACAACGAACCGGTGATTTTTGGCGTGACCACGCCATTGGCGAGCTGGAATCCGTTGTGGGCGAATGTGCAGTTCTATGCGCAGTTATGGGCCGATGCACGGCGCGCCGAACGCTGGTGGGACAAGCTGCGAATCTGGTTCATGCGTACCGGTTGKCGGCCCGCGGACGTGGCGGCGAAGTACCCGATGAACAAGCCGGACCTGAGTCAGTTCCGCAAATTCGAGGTGCCGCTGGACGGGCGACAGCAGGTCTATATCGCGCTGCAGTTTTGCCTGTATATCGCGCTGGGCAGCTACCTGATGAATCTGGAACGAAGCTTGCCAGCCGCGGCCCTGGTGTTGGGTTGGGGGGCGGTAGCGCTGGGGGTGTTTGTGCTGGGCGTGGCCCTGGAGAATCGCCCACAGGCGTTGAAGCTGGAGTTGCTGCGGCTGGCGCTGAACCTGCCGCTGGTCTGGCTGGCGCCGCTGGTCGGGCTATGGCCGGCCAGCGCGGTGGGCTGGATCGGCCTGCTCAGTTACAGCCTGCTCAGCGGCATCGGTCTCTACTGCTGCAAAAACCGCATCACTCGACTGGCGTCGTAGGCTCGCTGTTCTTGGCCTTTTCAGCTTGCAGGAGCTGATCGTCTTCGTAGATTTTCTTGGCGAGGCGAGCATTCTTGAAACGCCGGCGCAGCCACAGGCAGAAGCCCAGCACCAGCAGGGCGCCGAGTACCCACAGTTCGTACTTCTTGACGCTGCCGAGCATGCCTTCGAGCACCGCGCCAAAGTGATAAGCGGCAGCCGCCAGGGCGCTGGCCCAGATCGCCGCGCCAATCCCGTTGAGTATCAGGTAGCGTCCCGGTGGATAACCCGACAGGCCGATGGCCACGGGCATCACCGTGCGCAGGCCGTAGACGAAGCGAAAGCTCAGCACCCAGATGTCCGGGTGCTTGCGGATATGCTCCAGAGCCCGATCACCCATCAGTTGCCAGCGTGGTTTGCGCGCCAGCAGTTTGCGGCCGTGCTTGCGCCCCAGGAAGTACCACAGCTGATCGCCGGCGTAGCTGCCGAAGAACGCCACGATCACCACCAGGTTGATGTCCATGTATCCGCGGAACGCGAGGAAGCCTGCGAGTACCAGAATGGTTTCGCCTTCGAAGAACGTCCCGAGGAAAAGGGCAAAGTAGCCGAAGTCATGCAGAAATTGTTGGAGCATTGTCTGGGTGCTGGCGAAATGAACGCGCAGCCTAACCCTTCAGGCACATTCAGGAAAGTGTCGAAATGTGTCTCGACGTGAACATTTCCTACAAGGACAATGGTTGCGACTACAGGTCACAGGGGTGCACATAACTGTCATACGTTGGTCATAATGGCCGCTTATAACTGTCACGCTCGCCTGCCAGCGCGGGCTCAGGAGTCTGTCGTGAGCTTTACCCCCGCCAACCGTTTGTTTCCTGCAACCCGCCTGCGTCGCAACCGTCGTGATGACTTTTCTCGCCGTCTGGTCCGTGAAAACGTCCTGACCACCAATGACCTGATTCTTCCGGTTTTTGTGCTCGACGGTGAAAACCGTCGTGAAGCGGTTGCCTCGATGCCGGGCGTCGAACGCCTGACCATCGACCTGTTGCTCGAAGAAGCGGCCCGGTGGGTCGAGCTGGGCATTCCAGCCGTGGCGCTGTTCCCGGTGACCCCGGCCGAACTCAAATCCCTCGACGCCGCCGAGGCGTGGAACCCGGAGGGTATCGCCCAGCGTGCCACCCGTGCCCTGCGTGCACGTTTCCCGGAGTTGGGGGTGATTACCGACGTAGCACTGGACCCGTTCACCACCCACGGGCAGGACGGTATTCTGGATGAAGAAGGGTATGTGCAGAACGACGTCACCGTCGATGCGCTGGTCAAACAGGCCTTGTCCCACGCCGCTGCCGGTGCGCAGGTGGTGGCTCCGTCGGACATGATGGACGGCCGCATCCAGGCGATCCGTGAAGCGCTGGAGCTGGCCGGTCACGTCAACGTGCGGATCATGGCTTACTCGGCCAAGTACGCCAGCGCCTATTACGGTCCGTTCCGCGATGCGGTGGGTTCGGCGCTGAACCTGGGCAAGGCCAACAAGGCGTCCTATCAAATGGACCCGGCCAACGGCAACGAAGCCCTGCACGAAGTGGCGGCGGACTTGTCAGAAGGCGCGGATATGGTCATGGTCAAGCCAGGCATGCCGTACCTGGACATCCTTTACCGGGTCAAAGAAGAATTTAAAGTGCCGACCTTTGTCTATCAGGTCAGCGGTGAGTACGCGATGCACATGGCAGCAATCCAGAATGGCTGGTTGAGCGAAGGGGTTATTCTAGAGTCCCTGACCGCTTTTAAACGCGCTGGAGCTGATGGCATCCTGACTTACTTTGCCGTACGTGCCGCTCAATTGTTACGAGAGCAACAATAGCCCTCCCAGGAACATCCGATGAATACCGAAGGACTTACTGAAGTTGCCGTAAAAGAAGCTCAACCCCTGGTTGAGCCTGTCGTCGAAATCGAGCCAGCGCTGGAGCCTGCCCCGCCCGCGGTGGTGGTAGCCGAAGCGGCGCCGGCGGCACCGGCAGTCGCGATTCCAGGCCTGGATGACAGCAGCCTGTACATCCATCGCGAGCTGTCGCAACTGCAGTTCAACATCCGCGTGCTGGAGCAGGCGCTGGATGAGTCCTATCCGTTGCTGGAACGGCTGAAGTTTCTGCTGATTTTTTCCAGCAACCTGGACGAGTTCTTCGAGATTCGTGTTGCCGGGCTCAAGAAACAGATCACCTTCGCCCGTGAACAGGCCGGTGCCGACGGCCTGCAACCGCATCAGGCGCTGGCGCGCATCAGTGATCTGGTGCACGGTCACGTCGATCGCCAATACGCGATCCTCAACGACATCCTGTTGCCGGAACTGGAGAAACATCAGGTCCGCTTCATCCGTCGCCGCTACTGGACTACCAAACTCAAGACCTGGGTGCGCCGCTATTTCCGCGACGAGATCGCGCCGATCATCACCCCGATCGGTCTCGACCCGACGCACCCGTTCCCGTTGCTGGTGAACAAGAGCCTGAACTTCATTGTCGAGCTCGAAGGTATCGATGCATTCGGTCGCGATTCCGGCCTGGCGATCATCCCGGCCCCGCGTTTGCTGCCGCGTGTGATCAAGGTGCCGGAAGAGGTCGGTGGCACCGGCGACAACTATGTGTTCTTGTCGTCGATGATCCACGCACACGCCGACGACCTGTTCCAGGGCATGAAGGTCAAGGGCTGCTATCAGTTCCGCCTGACCCGAAACGCTGACCTTGCGGTCGACACCGAAGACGTCGAAGACCTGGCCCGCGCGCTGCGCGGTGAACTGTTTTCCCGTCGCTACGGTGACGCGGTGCGCCTGGAAGTCGCGGACACCTGCCCGAAACACCTGTCTGACTACCTGCTCAAGCAGTTTAATCTGAGCGAGACCGAGCTGTATCAGGTCAACGGTCCGGTCAACCTGACGCGGCTGTTCAGCATCACTGGCCTGGACAGTCACCCGGAGCTGCAATACACGCCGTTCACGCCGCAGATCCCGAAACTGCTGCAGAACAGCGAGAACATTTTCAGCGTGATCAGCAAGCAGGACATTCTGCTGCTGCACCCGTTCGAGTCTTTCACCCCGGTGGTCGACTTGCTGCGCCAGGCGGCCAAGGACCCGCACGTGTTGGCGGTCCGTCAGACCCTTTACCGCAGCGGCGCCAACTCGGAGATCGTCGATGCGCTGGTCGATGCGGCGCGTAACGGCAAGGAAGTCACCGCGGTGATCGAATTGCGTGCGCGGTTCGACGAAGAGTCCAACCTGCAACTGGCCAGCCGTCTGCAAGCCGCTGGCGCGGTGGTGATCTACGGCGTGGTGGGCTTCAAGACCCACGCCAAGATGATGCTGATCCTGCGCCGCGAGGCCGGCGAGATTGTCCGCTACGCCCACTTGGGCACCGGCAACTACCACGCCGCCAACGCCCGCCTGTACACCGACTACAGCCTGCTGACGTCCGACGACGCCTTGTGCGAGGACGTCGGCAAACTGTTCAGCCAGTTGATCGGCATGGGTAAAACCCTGCGCATGAAGAAACTGCTGCACGCGCCGTTCACGCTGAAGAAGGGCATGCTCGACATGATTGCCCGGGAGACCCAGTTCGCGCTTGATGGCAAACCAGCCCACATCATCGCCAAGTTCAACTCGCTGACCGACCCGAAGGTCATCCGCGCGTTGTACAAGGCCAGCCAGTCCGGGGTTCGGATCGATCTGGTGATACGCGGCATGTGCTGCCTGCGGCCAGGTATCGCCGGGGTTTCGCACAACATCCACGTGCGCTCGATCATCGGTCGCTTCCTGGAACACACACGGGTCTTCTACTTCCTCAACGGCGGTGAAGAGCAGATGTTCCTGTCGAGTGCCGACTGGATGGAGCGCAACCTCGATAAACGCGTCGAGACGTGCTTCCCGGTGGAAGGCAAGAAGCTGATTACCCGGGTCAAGAAAGAGCTGGAGCTTTACCTCACCGATAACACCCACAGCTGGAGCCTGCAGCCGGACGGCCGTTACATCCGCAACACGCCGACCGGCAACCAGAACCCGCGCAGCGCCCAGGCAACCTTGCTGGAGCGTTTGGGCAGCCCGATTCTGACTGTGAGTTAACGCAGGAGAGGGACCGGCATGATGCAAAAGGGCGATCCGCAAGGATCGCCCTTTTGTTTTCAGTGAACGTTAAGCACGAAGTTAACGCGGGTCAGCCATTCCGCTTCCAGCGCGAAGTCGGCCTGGGTCAGCTGGTTTTCGTCCAGCCAGTTCTCCGGGAACAACACATCCAGGGTGTCACCGTTGGCCTGCAACGAGACCTGCGGCATCTTTTGGGTGCCGCGGATGTGATGGAACAGAATCGCGAAGCGCAGGAGCACGCAGAGGCGAATCAGCTTGATGCCGTCATCGCCAAACTCGGCAAACCTGTCCTTGGGAATGTTGCGGCGGTGGCCGCGTACCAGCAGCGCCAGCATCAGTTGGTCTTCACGGGAAAAACCGGCCAGATCGGAGTGTTCGATCAGGTAGGCGCCGTGTTTGTGGAATTGATAATGGGCGATATCCAGCCCGATTTCGTGGACCTTGGCCGCCCAGCCCAGCAGTTCGCGCCAGACGCCGTCATTCAGGTCCCAGTCGTCGGCCACCTGGTCGAACGCATGAAGCGCTTTGCGTTCGACGCGGTCGGCCTGTTCCACGTCGACGTGGTAACGCTCCATGAGCGAGCTGAGAGTGCGTTCGCGGACGTCTTCGTGGTGATGACGGCCTAGCAGGTCATAGAGCACGCCTTCGCGCAGGGCGCCTTCACAGTGGTCCATGCGTTGCAGTTCGAGGGCGTCGAAGATTGCTTCGAGAATCGCCAGGCCAGCCGGGAAAATCGCCCGGCGATCCGGTTTGATGCCTTCGAAATCGATTTTTTCAACGTCACCGAGTTTGATCAGCCTGCGCTTGAGCCAGGACAGACCTTCGGCATTGACCTCGCCAGTCCCGTGGCCACCCGCCTTCAGCGCCAGACCAATGGCACGGATGGTGCCCGAGGAGCCGATCGCTTCATCCCAGGTCAGGCGGTGCAAGGCATGTTCAATGCTCATGATCTCCAGCCGCGCCGCCGTGTAGGCCTGGGCGTAACGGGCCGGGGTGATCTTGCCGTCGCGGAAATAGCGCTGGGTGTAGCTGACGCAGCCCATTTGCAGGCTTTCACGCAGCAGCGGCTCGAAGCGCTGGCCGATGATGAATTCGGTACTGCCACCGCCGATGTCGGCCACCAAGCGCTTGCCCGGTGTGTCGGCGAGGGTGTGGGAGACGCCAAGGTAGATCAGGCGGGCTTCTTCACGACCGGAGATGACTTCTACCGGGTGACCGAGGATTTCTTCGGCGCGGCGGATGAATTCGCCACGGTTGCGAGCCTCGCGCAGGGCGTTGGTACCGACGATCCGCACGGCGCCCGATGGCATGCCGTTGATCAGTTGGGCAAAGCGTTTCAGGCAATCGAGCCCGCGCTGCATGGATTCTTCGGTGAGTTGGCGCTCTTCGTCGATCCCCGCGGCCAACTGAACCTTCTCGCCAAGCCGCTCGAGAATACGGATTTCATTGTGCAGGGCCTTGGCCACGACCATATGGAAGCTGTTCGAGCCCAGGTCGATAGCGGCGATCAGGGACAGATTCTTGGCTTGGGATTGAGGCATGGTGAGGGGGTCTCGGTCGATAACCTCGACATCCTGCCACGATCAACCGCTGCCGCCAACGCACAGTGATTAAAGCCTTGATCCAGCGCAGCATGCCGTGACCGCTTCGCGCTCAATCGCGAGCAGGCTCGCTCCCACATTGGATTTGTGTCGCCTGCAGGACTGACGGCAACAAAGAACCCTGTGGGAGCGAGCCTGCTCGCGATGGCGGCTTGGCAGGAGCCAGAAAATCAGCCCGCGGCTTCCACGGTACCAATGAAATTCGCCAGCTCTGCCGTCTTCGGATTGGCAAACAACACTTTCGGATCGCCCACCTCATGCACCTTGCCCTGGTGCATGAACACCAGTTTGTCGCCGACTTCACGGGCGAAGCGCATTTCATGGGTGACCATGATCAGCGTCATCCCGTCCCTGGCCAGTTGCCGGACCACGCTCAGCACCTCGTTGACGAGCTCCGGGTCGAGTGCCGAGGTGATTTCGTCGCACAGCAGCACTTTCGGCGACATTGCCAGGGCCCGGGCAATCGCGACACGCTGTTGCTGGCCGCCGGACAGTCGATCCGGGAACGCATCGAACTTCTCCGCGAGCCCGACCCGCTCCAGCATCTGTCGCGCCAGTCCGGCGGCTTTGGTCTTGGAGACTTTCTGCACCACTTGCGGCGCGAGCATGACGTTTTCGCCCACCGTCAGGTGCGGGAACAGGTTGAATTGCTGAAACACCATGCCGACCTTCTGTCGCAGGCTGCGCAGGTCGGCGCGGGCGGCGTCGAGGTATTCGCCGTCGACTTCGATCACCCCGTCGTTGATCGACTCCAGGCCGTTCAAGGTGCGCAGCAGGGTCGATTTCCCCGAGCCGCTGCGGCCGATGATCGCCACCACCTGGCCTTCGTCGACGCTCAGGTCGATGCCTTTGAGCACATGGTGATCACCATAATATTTATGCAGGGCGGAAATTCTAAGCAGAGGCATGCAGTCTCCTTTCCAGGTAGCGGGCACTGAGGGACAACGGGTAGCAGAGCAGGAAGTAACCGAGCGCCACGAGGCCGTAGACCATGAAGGGTTCGAAGGTTGCATTGGCGAGCATGCCGCCGGTTTTGGTGAGTTCGGTGAAGCCGATGATCGAGGTCACCGCCGTGCCCTTGACCACCTGCACCGAGAAGCCCACGGTCGGTGCCACGGCAATGCGCAGGGCTTGCGGCAGGATCACGTAGCGCAGTTGTTCAAAAGGATTGAGCGCCAGGCTCGCCGACGCTTCCCACTGCCCGTTGGCGATCGAGTCGACGCAGCCGCGCCAGATCTCCGCCAGGTAAGCGCTGGTAAACAGCGTCAAGGCAATCGCCGCCGCCAGCCACGGCGAAATCTCGATCCCCAGCAGCGCTACGCCGAAAAACACCAGGAACAGCTGCATCAGCAGTGGTGTGCCCTGGAACAGCTCAATGTAGGTACGGGCGAAGCCTCGTGGCAGAGAGTTTTTCGAGATACGCAGGGTCATGATCAGCAAGCCGATCAGCCCGCCGCCGATAAACGCTACCAGCGACAGCGCCAGAGTCCATTGCAGGCCGGTGAGCAGGTTGCGGACGATGTCCCAGAAGGTGAAATCGCTCATTGGTCGTTCCTCGCAATGTAGCGTCGCCCAATCCAGTTCAGTAGCTGGCGGATCAACAAGGCCATGCACAGGTAGACCAGCGTGGTCAGGGCGTAGGTTTCGAAGGCGCGGAAGTTGCGCGACTGAATGAAGTTGGCGGCAAAACTCAGCTCTTGCGTGGCGATCTGTGAGCACACTGCCGAACCGAGCATGACGATGATGATCTGGCTGCTCAGGGCTGGCCAGACCTTGCCCAGCGCCGGCAGCAGCACCACATGGCGGAAGGCTTCGAAGCGGCTCATCGCCAAGGCTGCCGCAGCTTCCAGCTGGCCACGCGGGATCGCTTGAATGCCCGCGCGGATGATTTCCGTCGAATAGGCGCCGAGGTTGATCACCATCGCCAGCACTGCCGCCTGCCATTCGGAAATTTGCAGGCCCAGCGACGGCAAGCCGAAGAAGATGAAGAACAGTTGCACCAGAAACGGTGTGTTGCGGATCAACTCGACGTAAACCCCGAAAATCCCGGCAAACGGACGGATGTTCCACGCCCGCACCACCGCGCCGACAATCCCCAGGCTCACCCCGAGCAGTGCGCCGATGGCCGTCAGCTCAAGGGTGAACAGCGCACCGCGCAGCAGCAGGTCGGTGTTCTGCACCACCGGTAAAAAGTCGAACTGATAGGCCATGGACAGTTTCCTCGATTAAGCGCCGTCGCGACGATCAGAGATCGGCCGGCAGCGGCTGCTTGAGCCAGGTTTGAGCGTTTTTCTCCAGGCTGCCATCGGTCCTGGCGGTGGTCAGGATCTGGTTGACCTTGTCCAGCAACGCCGGCTCGTTCTTGTTCACACCGACGTAGACCGGCGAATCCTTGAGCTTCAGTTTCAGCGCCGGAATGCGTTTCGGGTTGCGCTCACTGATGGTCACCATCACCACATTGCCGCTGGCGATAAGGTCGACTTGCCCTGCGAGGTAAGCGGCGACAGTCGAGTTGTTGTCTTCGAAGCGCTTGATGGTCACGCCTTGCGGAGCCACGGCAGTCAACTCGATGTCTTCGATCGCGCCGCGGGTGACGCTGACGGTTTTACCCTTGAGGTCATCCAGGCCATTGATGGCGACGTCCGGCGGGCCGAACACCGCGAGATAGAAGGGTGCATAGGCTCGGGAGAAGTCGATGACCTTCTCGCGCTCAGGGTTTTTGCCGAGGCTGGAGATCACCAGGTCGACCTTGCCGGTGGTCAGGAACGGGATGCGGTTGGTGCTGTTGACCGGCGTCAGTTCGAGTTTGACCTTGAGCTGGTCGGCCAGCAGTTTGGCGGTGTCGATGTCCAGGCCGCGGGGTTTCATGTCGGGGCCCACCGAGCCAAACGGCGGGAAGTCCTGAGGCACGGCGACCTTGAGCGTGCCGCGTTTGACCACATCCTCCAGGCCGTCGGCATGGGCGGGGAGCTGACAGAGCATCAGGCTGGCGAACAGGGCAGTGAGCAGGGCGCTGCAACGCTGGATCATGGCAATTCTCCGGATTCGGCAAGTGATTTCTGCGAATCGACAGAGCACAGCCCATGCCAACCTCCGGCGAAATGCCTGCAAAGCTACGGATTTACTGGCGTTGATCGGTCTTACTGGTCTGAACAGTTGCGGATTTTTTCGCACCTTGATCGGGCATTGGTCATAGCGCTCGAACCCCCGTGGGGCACGACTTGCCTGACTCGGCGATTAGCTTTACAACTAGCCGCTCACTGGCTTGGCTCGTCTGAAAAACCATGAATTCGATCTCCCGCGCCGTACCTGAAGTGGCGCTGCATGCCATCCGTAAACTGATTGCCGAACAGGGTTTCGGGCCGGGGGACGTGCTGCCTTCGCAGCGTGATCTGGCATTGCAACTGGGCGTGAGTCGGGCGTCGCTGCGTGAGGCGTTGTCATCCTTGAGTGCCTTGGGAGTGATCAGCGTGCAGCCCGGTAAAGGGGTATTTGTTCAGGCAGTCGAGCCATCCCCGGCGGTATCGGGAGTCAGTTGGCCGTTCGCGGCTCAAGCCTCGCCTGTGGATATCTTTCAGCTGCGCTATGCCCTGGAAGGTTTTGCGGCGGGGTTGGCGGCGGTGACGTTGAGCGCCGATGAGCTTGATGCCCTTGAAGATAACGTCGCCGCGATGCGCGACGAGTTACGTGCCGGGGACTTCGACGCGGCGGCGCGGCTGGACTTCGAATTTCATCGGCGAATCCTGCTGGCCAGTGGCAATCAAGCGATGTTGAGCATTCTGACGGCGAGTGCCGAGCTCTTTCTGGAGAGCCAGAAACTACCGTTTATCCGGGTCGAACGGGCCATGGAAACCTGGCAGGAACACCGCAAGATCCTCCGGGCGCTGGCCCGCCGGGCTTCGGGGGCCGCGCAGAAGGCTATGCAGGAGCATGTGCGCAACGCGGCCCTGCGCACAGGAATCTCCTTCGTGACCCCCGCCACGGCGTGACTTGAGCTATACCCAAACTCATGCACCATCATAGCGAGACTCAATCATCTGCGGCTTCCTGAACGAGGGAAGGGCGGCTATGATGGGCCACGTTTTTTTGCTTACAACCTGGAGACTTCCATGAGCAGCGATCTTATCAAACACGTTAGCGACGCTAGCTTCGAAGCTGACGTACTCAAGGCCGAAGGTGCTGTACTGGTCGACTACTGGGCTGAGTGGTGTGGCCCATGCAAGATGATCGCTCCGGTTCTGGACGAAATCGCTGAAACCTACAAAGGTAAGCTGACCGTTGCCAAGCTGAACATCGACGAAAACCAGGAAACCCCGGCCAAGCACGGCGTACGTGGTATCCCGACCCTGATGCTGTTCAAGAACGGCAACGTCGAAGCGACCAAGGTTGGCGCGCTGTCGAAGTCGCAACTGGCTGCCTTCCTCGACGCCAACATCTAAGCGTCGTTGCAAGCGTCATCCAAAAAGCCCCGCAAATAGCGGGGCTTTTTCGTTATTCAGGGCTAGACGCTCCGAAACTCAGGTGTTACATTCGGCCCCGCACTGGTTTCTCCAGCGCCCCCTGCAAGCCGTCGCCGACGCTCTCCTTTTCGAATAAGTACGCGATCCTGTCGCCTTCTCTGCGGCGCGGCCTCATTAAGCCAAAAGCTTAATTTCCCCCCCCTCCATAAATGATTACGTCATTCCTATATGAATCTGACTGAACTCAAGCAAAAGCCGATTACCGAACTGCTCGAATTGGCCGAACAGATGGGCATAGAAAATATGGCCCGTTCGCGCAAGCAGGATGTGATTTTCTCCTTGCTGAAAAAGCACGCGAAAAGCGGCGAGGAAATCTCCGGTGATGGCGTGCTGGAGATTCTCCAGGACGGCTTCGGCTTTCTCCGCTCTGCAGACGCCTCCTATCTCGCCGGCCCAGACGATATCTACGTCTCGCCGAGCCAGATCCGTCGCTTCAACTTGCGCACCGGTGACACCATCGTTGGCAAGATCCGTCCTCCAAAGGAAGGCGAGCGTTATTTCGCACTGCTCAAGGTTGACACGATCAACTACGATCGTCCCGAGAACGCGAAAAACAAGATTCTCTTCGAGAACCTGACCCCGCTGTTCCCGACCGTGCGCATGAAGATGGAAGCCGGTAACGGTTCCACCGAAGACCTCACCGGTCGTGTTATCGACCTGTGCGCTCCGATCGGTAAAGGCCAGCGCGGTCTGATCGTCGCTCCGCCAAAAGCGGGCAAGACGATCATGCTGCAGAACATCGCTGCCAACATCGCGCGTAACAACCCTGAAGTTCACCTGATCGTGCTGCTGATCGACGAACGTCCGGAAGAAGTAACCGAAATGCAGCGCACCGTGCGCGGCGAAGTGGTTGCCTCGACGTTCGACGAGCCGCCAACCCGCCACGTGCAGGTTGCCGAAATGGTGATCGAGAAGGCCAAGCGCCTGGTTGAACACAAGAAAGACGTGGTCATCCTGCTCGACTCCATCACTCGTCTGGCACGTGCCTACAACACCGTGATCCCGAGCTCCGGCAAGGTCCTCACCGGTGGTGTCGATGCCCACGCCCTGGAGAAGCCGAAGCGTTTCTTCGGTGCTGCACGGAACATCGAAGAAGGTGGCTCGCTGACCATCATCGCTACCGCGCTGGTTGAAACCGGCTCGAAGATGGACGAAGTGATCTACGAAGAATTCAAAGGCACCGGCAACATGGAGCTGCCTCTGGACCGCAAGATCGCTGAAAAGCGCGTCTTCCCGGCGATCAACATCAACCGCTCCGGCACCCGCCGCGAAGAGTTGCTGACTGCCGACGACGAGCTGCAGCGCATGTGGATCCTGCGCAAACTGCTGCATCCTATGGATGAGGTCTCTGCCATCGAGTTCCTGGTCGACAAGCTGAAACAGACCAAGACCAACGATGAGTTCTTCCTGTCGATGAAACGCAAGTAAATCGCGGAAGACCAAAAAAGCCGGGGAAACCCGGCTTTTTGCTATCTGACCTTTGATGAATTGCCTGGTCACTCTTCTGAACGGGTGGGTTCGAGGCTAAACTCATGCCCCCGAACGCCATGGCCAAAACGAGGCTAACGCATGCAGTATCGCGACTTGCGCGACTTTATCAGCGGCCTGGAACAGCGCGGCGAACTCAAGCGCATCCAGGTTCCGGTGTCCCCAGTGCTGGAAATGACCGAGGTCTGCGATCGCACCTTGCGGGCCAAGGGCCCGGCGCTGCTGTTCGAAAACCCGACCGGTTATGACATCCCCGTGCTTGGCAACCTGTTCGGTACGCCTGAGCGCGTTGCCCTGGGCATGGGCGCCGAAGCCGTCAGTGAACTGCGCGAGATCGGCAAACTGCTGGCTTTCCTCAAGGAGCCCGAGCCGCCAAAGGGTCTGAAAGACGCCTGGTCCAAGCTGCCGATCTTCCGCAAAATCATTGCCATGGCGCCGAAAGTCGTCAAGGACGCCATCTGCCAGGAAGTGGTCATCGAAGGCGATGACGTCGACCTGGCGATGCTGCCAGTGCAGACCTGCTGGCCCGGCGACGTCGGCCCGCTGATCACCTGGGGCCTGACAGTCACCAAAGGCCCGAACAAGGATCGCCAGAACCTCGGCATCTATCGCCAGCAAGTGATTGGCCGCAACAAAGTCATCATGCGCTGGTTGAGCCACCGTGGCGGCGCGCTGGACTATCGCGAGTGGTGCGAAAAACATCCGGGCCAGCCATTCCCGGTGTCCGTGGCCTTGGGTGCCGACCCTGCAACCATTCTCGGTGCGGTAACGCCGGTGCCGGACAGCCTGTCCGAGTACGCCTTTGCCGGCCTGTTGCGCGGTAACCGCACAGAGCTTGTGAAGTGCCGTGGCAACGACCTGCAAGTGCCGGCGACCGCCGAGATCATTCTCGAAGGCGTGATTCATCCAGGCGAAATGGCCGATGAAGGTCCGTACGGCGACCACACCGGCTATTACAACGAAGTCGACAGCTTCCCGGTGTTCACCGTCGAGCGCATCACGCACCGTATCAAGCCGATTTACCACAGCACCTACACCGGCCGTCCACCGGATGAACCGGCGATTCTCGGTGTGGCGCTGAACGAAGTGTTCGTGCCGATCCTGCAAAAGCAGTTCCCGGAGATCACCGACTTCTACTTGCCACCTGAAGGCTGCTCGTACCGCATGGCCATTGTGACCATGAAAAAGCAGTACCCCGGCCATGCCAAGCGGGTAATGCTCGGTGTCTGGTCGTTTTTGCGACAGTTCATGTACACCAAGTTCGTTATCGTCACTGACGACGATATCAACGCCCGCGACTGGAACGACGTGATCTGGGCCATCACCACGCGCATGGACCCCAAGCGCGATACGGTGATGATCGATAACACGCCGATCGATTACCTCGACTTCGCCTCGCCGATTTCCGGCCTGGGGTCGAAGATGGGACTCGATGCCACGCATAAATGGCCTGGTGAAACCACCCGCGAGTGGGGCCGGGTAATCGTCAAGGATGAGGCGGTGACACGCCGGATCGATGCCATCTGGAATCAGTTAGGAATAGATTGATGCGTGTAACCTTGCAGCCGTCCGGAGCAGTGCTTGAGATACTGCCCGGCGAGCGGATTCTCGATGGGGCGCGGCGCCTGGGCTATGAGTGCCCGCAAAGCTGCCGTAATGGCAACTGCCACGTTTGCGCGGCGTTGCTGGTCGAAGGTCGGGTCAGACAGACCGGCGATGTGCGCGATCACGGCGAGTTCTACACTTGCATAGCAGAGCCGCTGGAAGACTGCATCGTATTGTGGGATGGCGTCCTTGCGCTGGGAGAACTACCGGTGCGCAGCCTGTCGTGTCAGGTCACTGAATGCGTAGACGTTGGCGGTGATACCTGGCGGGTTCGACTACGGGCGCCGGCAGGCAAGCCGCCGCGCTATCACGCCGGGCAGTACCTGTTGCTCGAGCGCGAGAATGGCGAGAAATCAGCTTTCTCGCTGGCCTCTGCGCCGCATTCAGGACGAGACCTGGAGCTGCATGTGCTGGCGCGCGAAGCCAGCGCGCTCAGCCTGATCGAGCAGTTGCAGCGCAATCGCATGGTGCGCATCGAAATGCCCTTCGGCGATACGCATCTGGCCGAGTTGCCTGACTGTCCGCTGGTATTGATGGCGGCGGGTACCGGCATGGGGCAGATCCACAGCCTGATCGAGCATTGCCGGGCCAAGGGCTTCAAGCATCCGGTGCACCTGTACTGGGGCGTGCGGCGACCGGAAGACTTCTATCAGATCGAGCATTGGGATGAATGGCTGAAGCTGCCTAACCTGTTCCTGCACAAGGTCGTCAGCGATCTGTGCGGTTGGGAAGGGCGTTGCGGCATGCTGCACGAGGCGGTTTGCGAAGATTTCCCCGACCTGAAATCCCTGCATGTGTATGCGAGCGGTTCGCCGGCGATGGTTTACGGCACGCTGGACGCCTTGGTCAACGCCGGGATGGACGCACACCAGATGCGCGCTGACGTCTTCGCCTATGCGCCCCGTCCGCAAGCAAGCAACCCTGCCTAGAAGCGTACGCCGGTGGTGATCATCGCTGCGTTAAAGCCGAGCAGAACCAGCTCGGCGGCGACCGGGCCGTAATGCGCGCCCAGTGATGGAATGATCACGGGCGCGACACCGAAGTGGTTGAGCGGAATCTTGTCCTTGGACTCACCGCTGTAACCCTGGAGTAATCCACCGGTCAGCTTTATATACACCGGATAGTCGGCGCTCTCATAACGCTTCCCCGCATAGGCGTAATACGAACGCTGACTGAACGAGTTACGAAAAGTCACTGCACCAAACAACCAACCGGATGCTTCATTGCGTTCAAGGCCGATCAGGTCCTGATTGTTATTGTGATCGGGGTCTGATGAATAGTGTTTGGTGTAGAGGCTACCTTGCAGGTACCAGAAACCCTTGTCTTCTCGAGCCGGGCTTTCGACTGCCAGCGCCGGGGTGGCCAGCGCCAGCAACAGCAGACCGTACATTTTCAGGTTTTTCATCTTGCGACCTCTGTTGGTAATTCGGCTTGCGCCTGTGGAGGCTGCTATACGCCTGCATTCAAAGAAGGGGCGGCAGGGTATCAGACGAATACGTCAGAAAGATCTGTTAAATGACGGTTGATTCTGAACGGACACAAGGTTTATGCATATTTCATTCGGGTATTTAAGATATTTCCAAAAGAGTATTAGGCTATATATCAGGGCTCCTTCATTGGTGCAGTCCTTGATATAGAAGGGTCATACGTCCTTTAGCACTTTTCGTTTTACGTTTACTGCTATATGTTCTATGACGTTAATCTTGCTTACATCCTGTAATACTTGTGGGACTGAACACCCTTTGCCATGACCGCCATTGAATCTGCTTGTTTGAATCTGGCTTACCCTCCGCGGCTCGATCTGGGCGCGCAGCTGACTCACGAACAATTGCTCAGCTCGATGCAGGCCACCATGGCCCGGCACAAGGGCGGGCCGGTCTGGTTATTCGCTTACGGTTCATTGATCTGGCGCCCGGAATGCACAGCCGTCGAGCGGCTGCGCGGACGCGTGCATGGTTACCATCGCGGCTTGTACCTGTGGTCTCATGAACATCGCGGTACACCGGAAATGCCGGGGCTGGTGTTTGGGCTGGATCGTGGCGGTTCTTGCAGCGGCTTTGCCTATCGGCTGCCGGAAGACCAGTTGGAAGCCTCGCTGTTTGCCTTGTGGCAGCGCGAAATGCCGGTTCCGTCTTATCGCCCGCACTGGCTCAATTGCCGGCTGGAAGACGGCAGCAAGGTTCAGGCATTGGGGTTTGTTTTGGAGCGGCACCTGCCCAGCTATGCCGGCAACTTGCCGGACCATGTGCTGAGCCAGGTGTTCGAAAGCGCTTGCGGGCGTTACGGCACCACTCGCGATTATGTCGAGCAAACCGTCCACGCCCTGCGCAGCCACGCCATGCCAGACCGAAATCTGGAGGCGCGGCTCAAGCGCTGCAAGGCTTAAGCGAGCGCTTCGCGACCCTGACTGGCGACTTGCTTGTGCCACAAGGTCGGTGCCAGGCAAGCCATCGCCAGCAGGCACGCACCAACCAGCAACACGAAGCCGCCATCCCAGCCGAAATGGTCCACGGTGTAGCCCATCGCTGCGCTGGCCGCGACCGACCCGCCCAGATACCCGAACAAACCGGTGAAGCCCGCAGCCGTGCCGGCGGCTTTCTTCGGCGCCAGTTCCAGCGCTTGCAGGCCGATCAGCATCACCGGGCCGTAGATCAGGAAGCCGATGGAGAACAGCGCGATCATGTCGATGGTCGGGTTGCCGGCCGGGTTCAGCCAATAAACCAGAGTCGCCACGGTCACCAGTGCCATGAACACCATGCCGGTCAGGCCTCGGTTGCCGCGGAAGATCTTGTCCGACATCCAGCCGCACAGCAGCGTGCCCGGAATACCGGCCCACTCGTAGAAGAAGTACGCCCACGAGGTTTTATCCACGTCAAAGTGCTTGGCTTCCTTCAAGTAGGTCGGCGCCCAGTCCAGTACGCCGTAGCGCAGCAGGTAGACGAAGACGTTGGCCATGGCGATGTACCAGAGCATTTTGTTGCGCAGCACGTACTTGACGAAGATTTCCTTGGCGCTGAATTCGTCTTCGTGGCTGGCGTCGTAGCCTTCCGGGTAATCGTTCTTGTATTTCTCGATGGGCGGCAGGCCTACCGACTGCGGGGTATCGCGCATCACCATGAAGGCGAACACAGCCACCAGCAACGCTACGGCGGCGGGAACGTAGAACGCCGCGTGCCAGTCGTTGAACAGACCCATGCCAAGCAGGAACAACGGGCCGATCAAGCCACCGCCGACGTTATGCGCGACGTTCCAGACCGACACCACGCCACCGCGTTCCTTCTGCGACCACCAATGCACCATGGTCCGGCCACTCGGCGGCCAGCCCATGCCCTGGGCCCAGCCATTGATGAACAGCAGGATGAACATCATGGTCACGCTGGACGTTGCCCACGGTGCGAAACCGAAAATGAACATGACCCCGGCCGATACCAGCAAGCCGAAGGGCAGGAAGTAACGCGGGTTGGAACGGTCGGACACCAGCCCCATCAAAAACTTCGATAAACCGTAGGCAATCGCGATCGCCGACATCGCCAGGCCCAGCTGGCCACGGGTGTAGCCTTCGTCGATCAGGTACGGCATGGCCAGGGAGAAGTTCTTGCGCAGCAGGTAATAACCGGCGTAGCCAAAGAAAATCCCGGCGAAGATTTGCCAGCGCAAGCGCCGGTAGGTGCTGTCTACGTGTTCTTCAGGCAATGGAGCCTGATGTGCGGCAGGACGAAAGAAAGCAAACATTCAAGAGCTCCAGATTTCTTGTTTTGACTGCGGATGCGAATGTTACAGTTTCGTTACCGAAAAAAGCACCGCTTGTCGCCAAGGAAATCCAGAGAAGTGAACGAAAACGCATGTTCTTTTATGAACATGCGCTCTTCAGGTGGAGAGGGACGATTCGGATAATCAGCTGCCATCCCCGGGCAACAGATGTTCCTGGATCTTCTTGCTGTGGGATTCGACCAAATTCCCCTGGTCGTCGAAGCGCAATACGATCAGCCAGTCATAGACGTCTTCCGGCCAGGATTTCTGCCCGGTCAACGCTTGGCCATCGCCACCGAACGCTTCGATCAGATTGTCGATATGTCCGTGATGCCAGGCGATCAATACAACCGGTGCCTGATTCTTCTTGCCGAGCGATTTGACCAGTTTGTCGACTTCTTCATCGGCATAGGGTTGCTCGATCGGAAGGTGCAGACGCTGGGACAGCGGTGTCAGGGTCAGCCGTGGTCGCGCGCTGGACTTGCTGTCGCTGGTGGCGATCAGGCGTTGCGGTACCAGGTTCTTGCTGCCCAGCTGCAGCGGGTCGAAATAATGTGCATAAGCCTCGGCACGCAGCTCGCCACGAGGGCTGAGCCCCATGCCCTGATCGGGTTTTTCCGCGTGCCGGACGATCAGTACGGTGACATTTTTCAGGCCCGGAACCTCCTTGTTATTCTGATTTGCCAATGTCTGCATTGAAATCAACAGTGCAGGCAAGACCGCCAGACTCAATAACAGCTTGCGCAGCATCATGCTCATCCTCCGTCCTGTGATGGGTAAACAGACTCGAAGCGTAGCAGGGAGTCTGGTTCACCGTACCTGCACCACCACCTTTCCAACAGCCTTGCGCTGGCCTAGATCATTGATGGCGTTGGCAGCTTGAGCCAGCGGGTAAACCTGCGACACCAGAGGCTTGAGCTTGCCTTCGGCGAACCAGCCGAACAGTTGCTGGAAGTTTGCGGCGTTGTCTTGTGGCTGGCGTTGGGCGAAGGCGCCCCAGAACACCCCGAGTACGGCTGCCCCCTTGAGCAGGGCGAGGTTCACCGGCAGTTCCGGGATGCGTCCGCTGGCGAAACCGACCACCAGCAGCCGGCCGTTCCAGGCAATGGCGCGGATCGCCTGGTCGAACAGGTCGCCACCCACCGGATCGTAGATCACGTCGGCACCGTTGCCATCGGTCAGGCGCTTGATTTCGTCCTTGAGGTTGGCTTCGCTGTAGTTGATCAGCTCATCGGCGCCGGCAGCCTTGGCCACGGCAAGTTTCTCGGCGCTGCTGGCGGCAGCGATGACCCGGGCGCCCATGGCTTTACCGATTTCCACGGCGGCCAGGCCGACACCGCCTGAAGCGCCGAGCACCAGTAGGGTTTCCCCCGGTTGCAGGTTGCCGCGCTGTTTCAGCGCGTGCATCGAAGTGCCGTAGGTCATGCTGAAGGCGGCGGCGGTGTTGAAGTCCATCGACGGCGGGATAGGCAGTACGTTGTAGCCCGGCACCGCGACTTGCTCGGCAAAACTGCCCCATCCGGTCAGTGCCATGACCCGGTCTCCCACCTTGAGGTGGCTGACTTTTTCGCCCACCGCGCTCACCACTCCAGCCGCTTCACCGCCCGGCGAAAACGGGAAGGGTGGCTTGAACTGGTATTTGCCCTCGATGATCAGCGTGTCCGGGAAGTTCACCCCGGCCGCATGCACGTCCAGCAGGATTTCGTTCTTCTTGGCGACAGGACTCGCGACTTCTTCCAGCACCAGCGATTCGGCAGGGCCGAAGGCTTTGCACAGCACGGCTTTCATCAGGGCTATTCCTTTGGGAGTGATGGCCGATAAGTGTAGGTGTGTGAGTCAACGGGTCAACGAGCATGCCCGACCCTGATAGGCAGCCATAAGCTTTGTGCTTGGGCTGCGGGTGGTTATGCTAGGCCGCAAACCGGATGAGGAGCGAATTGTGAAAGCGTGGATCATGTTGATGCTGGCCCTGTCTCTGCCTGTGGCAGCGATGGCCGAAGAAGCCAAAGAAGGCGAAGCACCGAAAGTCACCTATATCAGCCTGACCCCACCGTTCGTAGGCAACTATGGGCTCGATGGCACCCCGAAGCTCAAGGTCTACAAGGCTGATGTGGCGTTGCGGGTAAGCGGTGACGAAGCGGTCAAGGCTGTGAAGGCCAACGAGCCGTTGATCCGTAATCAGCTGGTGGCACTGTTTTCTCAGCAAACCACTGAGGCCATGAACAACGTTGAAGCGAAAGAGAAGTTGCGTCAGGAAGCCTTGAAGCAGACCCAGCAAGTGATGAATGACGAGACCGGCAAGCCGATGGTGGACGATCTGTTGTTCAATAACCTGATCATCCAGTAAACAACCTGTGGCGCGGGGGCAAGCCCCTCGCCAGATGATGTATTCAGGACGCCAGGCTTTTGCGAAACCGCTTCAGCGCAATCGCAAAGAACAGCAAGCCAATGGCGCTCAGCGCCAGTAAGTCCGGCCAGACCACGCTGACCCCGGCGTCGCGAAACAGGATTGCGGCGCTGAGGCTGACGAAGTGCGTTGACGGCGAGCCCTGCATCACCCATTGCAGCCATTGCGGCATGCTGTCCAGCGGTGTGCTGCCGCCGGACAGCAGCAGCATTGGAATGATCACCGGAATGGCCAGCAGGCCGAACTGGGGTGTCGAGCGGGCCAGGGTCGCGAGGAAAATACCCAGCGCCGTGCTGGCGAACAGATACACGGCGGTCACCAGCAAAAACAACGTCATGGAACCCGCCAGCGGCACTCCCAGCGCACCTTTGACGATCACCTCCAGCGATGCCCAGGTGCACAGCACCACCACCAGCATGTTGCTCCAGATTTTCGCCAGCATGATTTCCAGTGCTGTCAGCGGCAGCACCAGCAAGTGGTCGAGCGTGCCATGTTCGCGCTCACGCAGCAGTGCCGTGCCAGTCAAGATGATGGCGAGGATGGTGATGTTGTTGACGATCTGAATCACCGCCAGGAACCAGCCGCCTTCCAGATTGGTATTGAACAGCGAACGGGTGGTCAGCAGGGCCGGGGCTTTACCGGCCGGGTCGCTTTGGTCGTTGTAGCTCAACAGTTCGCGCTGGAAAATCCGTGCGATGTAACCCGCGCCCATGAACGCCTGGCTCATGGCCGTGGCATCGACATTGACCTGCACCGCCGGCTGGCGCCCGGCCAACATATCCGCCTGAAAACTGGCTGGCACGTTGATGACAAAGGTGTACTGGCCGCTGTCCATGACCTGATCCAGTTGCCCGTAAGGTAACAACACCGGATGCTGGAATTCCGGAGGTTGCAGGCTCTGGGCCAGTTGTCGCGACAGGTTGCTGTGATCTTCGTCGACGATGGCGACACTGGCGTTATGCACGCCAATCACCGAGCCTGCGGCCGGCATGTAGATCGCCACCGTAAAGGCGTAGAACAGGAACAGCAGCAAGACGCTGTCATGCTGCAGGCTGCTCATTTCCTTGAGGCCAAGGCGCAGAATGTGCGCGAGCTTGTGCATCAGGCCTCCTGCTTTTTCAGCATGACCAGGCTGAGCCCGGTGAACCCGACAAAGAACCCGAACAGCGCCAGGCATTGCGGCCATAACTGCCGCATATCCAGCGCCTTGGTGAAGGTGCCGACGGTAATATCGAGGAAGTAGCCCGCAGGAAACAGCATGCCCATGACTGCCGCCGCGCCATCGAGGGATGAGCGCGGCACGATCAGCCCGGAAAACTGGATGGTTGGCAGGCTGGTGATGATCATGGTGCCGAGGATGGCGGCGATCTGGGTCCGGGTGAACGCCGAAATCAGCAGGCCCATGCTGGTGGTTGCCAGCACGTACAGCAATCCGCCGAAGGCCAGGGTCAACGCACTGCCCTTGAATGGCACGCCAAAGAGCCAGCGGTTCATGGCCGTCAGGACTGCGAGGTTAATCAGGCTCAACACCAAATACGGCGCTTGTTTACCCAGCAAAAACTCCAGGCGGGTCAGGGGCGTGGCGTAGAAATTGGTGATCGAGCCGAGTTCTTTCTCCCGCACGATCCCCAGTGCGGTGAGCATGGCCGGGATGAACGCGAGGATCAGTGCCATCACCCCGGGCCCGATGGCGTTGACGCTGACCACATCCTGGTTGTAGCGGAAACGGGTTTCCAGTTTGGCGGCTGGCTGTCGATTCAGCGCAGGGCTGCTCTGCTCGGCCAGTTGTTCAATGTTGGCCAGGTGCACGGCCTCCACATAGTTGCGACTGGTCTCGGCGCGAAATGGCATGCCGCCATCAAGCCAGGCCGCCACGGTCGGTTGGCGACCGGCGAACAGGTCGCGACCAAAGCCCGGAGGGATCTCCAGCGCCAATTTGATTTCCGAGCGCTGAAGACGGCGATGCAGTTCCGCGGCATCGTGGATCGACGGCTGCTCGCTGAAGTAGCGAGAGCCGCGAAAAGCTTCCAGGTAGGCGCGGCTTTGCGGCGTCTGGTCCTGGTCGTAGACGGCGAAGGCGAGTTTTTCCACGTCCAGGGAAATGCCGTAGCCGAAGATCACCATCATGAAAATCGCCCCCAGCAGGGCGAAGGCCATTCGTACTTTGTCCCGAAGCAATTCCTTGCCTTCGCGACTGGCAACCGCCACCAGGCGCCCGAGGCTGAAGCCGCGATCCTTCAACGGCATGACAGGCTTGATTGTCGCGTCGGTGGGGACGGCAGGCATTGGTGGCTCGGCGGGGCCTTGAGCGTGTTCCAGGCAGGTAACAAATGCCGCTTCCAGTGTCTGCCCCCGGAATTGCTGTTGCAGTGCCGCCGGGGTATCGCAGGCGAGTACCTTGCCAGCGTGCATCAGCGAAATGCGGTCGCAGCGCTGGGCTTCGTTCATGAAGTGGGTCGAGAGAAAGATCGTTACGCCTTGCTCGCGCGACAACTCGATCAGCAGCCGCCAGAAATCGTCCCGTGCTGCCGGGTCCACGCCGGAGGTCGGTTCGTCGAGGATCAGCACTTCCGGGCGATGCAGCACCGCCACCGCCAGCGACAAACGCTGGCGCAGGCCCAACGGCAATGCACCGGATTGCTGTTCGGCGACGCTGCCCAGGTTGAAGCGCTGGATCAGCTCGTCGATGCGCCGGGCGCTGTCGGCTTTGGGCAAGTCGAACAGCCGCGCATGCAAATCGAGGTTCCGCCGCACGCTGAGCTCGCCATACAACGAGAAGCTTTGAGACATGAAGCCGACCCGTTTGCGGGTGGCCAGGTCCTTGGCATTCACCGGGTTACCCAGCAGCGAGGCGCGGCCTTCGCTGGCCGGTATCAGCCCGGTGAGGACTTTCATGGTGGTGGTTTTGCCGCAGCCGTTGGAGCCCAGGAAGCCGAAAATCTCCCCGCGTCCGATGGCAAAGCTGACCTTGTCTACTGCGGTGAAATCACCGAAGCGCAGGGTCAGGTCGTGGGCTTCGATGGCAATGTCGGTGCTGGCGCGGGTTCTGGGTGCGATGACCAGTGATTGCTTGTCGTGGTCGCGGTTACCTTGAAAATGGGTGAACGCTTCATCGAGTTTGGCGCTGGCGGTGACAGCGACCAGTTCGTGCGTCATGCCGGTTGCGATCAGCTTGCCGCCGTCGAGCATCAGGCAGTGTTCGAATTGCTCGGCTTCTTCCATGTAGGCGGTGGCGACCAGCAATGTCAGCTGCGGACGTTGCTGGCGCACGTCGTCGATCAGCTCCCAGAAGCGCCGCCGTGACAAGGGATCGACGCCGGTGGTGGGTTCGTCGAGGATCAGCAAATCCGGCTCATGGATCAGCGCACAACAGAGTCCGAGCTTTTGCTTCATGCCTCCCGATAGCTTGCCTGCGGGACGATCGGCAAAACCCAGCAGATCGGTGGCCAGCAGCAGGCTATGCATGCGCTGCTCGAAGTCAGCTTTCGAGAGCCCGAACAGGGTGGCAAAAAAGTGGATGTTCTCGCGGATCGACAGTTCGGGGTACAGATTGCCGCCCAGGCCTTGAGGCATGAACGCAATGCGAGCGTAGAGGCTGTTGCGATGAAGGCGATCCTGGATTGAGCCGCCGAGCACCTCCAGTTGGCCTTGTTGCAGGGTCTTCACACCGGCGATCAGCCCCAGCAGGCTCGATTTGCCGGCGCCATCCGGGCCGATCAGCCCGCAGCGAGTGCCGGCCGGCAGGCTGAACGCGATGTCGGCCAGTGCCTGCTGCTTGCCATAACGGTGCTGGAGGCCGGAGATGTGCAGCGCCGGAGCGGTCATTGCAGATTGGCCGGCCAGTCAACAGGGGCGGTGCGTACATAACCGGCACCGGGCATGCCCGGTTTGGCCTGGGGCATGGCACTCGGGTCAGTCAGTCGCAGCTTGACGCGAAACACCAGCTTTTGCCGCTCGTCGCGCGTTTCGACCTCTTTGGGGGTGAACTGCGATTTGGCCGCCACGAAACTGATTTTTGCCGGCAGCGGATGGCCGGGCAGGGCGTCGAGCAGGATCCGGGCTTCATCGCCGACGGTCAGGCGTCCGGTGACGGACGCTGAGAGGTAAAGATTCATGTACTGATCATTCGGATCGATCAGCATTAATACGCGTCCGCCCGCACCGAGCACCTCGCCGGGCTCGGCCATGCGGAGCTGGATGACGCCGTCGATCGGCGCCCGCAAACTGCTGTCGTCGATTTCGCTGGTCAACTGGGCGACCTGCGCCTGAGCTGCGCCAATGGCGGCCCCGACGGCCGAAACCTGGGCGCGGGCCGCAGCGACGGCGGCATTGGCGGTGTCGAAGCGCGCCTGTTGTTGATCGATGATCTGGCCGCTGGCGTAACCGCGCCTGAACAGTTCCTGGGAGCGTTTGAGTTCCTGTTGGGCGAGCAATTGCTCACTCTGGCGCAACTGCACATTGGCCTGGGCGGCAGAAAGGTTCTCCCGGGCACGCAGTACTTCGGCTTCGGCCTGGTTGCGCTGGGCTTCGAGGGTGCGGGTGTCCATGCGCGCCAGCAATTGCCCCTTGATCACCTTGTCGCCTTCATTGACGCGCACTTCGGCCAGTCGCCCGGGCGTTTTACTGGCGATCTGCACTTCGGTGGCTTCGAGGCGTCCGTTGCCGACATACAGGCCTTCAGGCAGGCGGTCATGCATCGATTTCCAGTAACCAAAGCTCCCGGCGGCCAGCAGCAGAATGATCAGAGAGCTGGCGAAAAAAATCGAAGAACGGCTGTGCGTTGACATTCGGGCATCCTGCGACGGTAACGTCCTAGTTTGAACGGGCGAGCGCCGAGGCGACTTGATGTCCGTCAACTGAAGGCCAAGCCTGACCCGATTGACCAGGTGGCCGGCCGGTTCTGCATTATTTAGCGCAGGTCGAGCACCGCCGCCCATTGCTCGGCGGTCACCGGCATCACTGACAATCGCGAACCTTTCTGTACCAGCGGCATCTCCGACAGTGCCGTCTGCAGTTTCAGATAGTCGAGCTTCAGCACTTTGGGAAATGTCTCGACGTGACCCACATTGATCGCGCTCCAGGCATTTTTCTCAGGCGTGGCCTTCGGGTCGAAGTAAACACTCTCCGGTTCCAGCGCCGTAGGGTCCGGGTACGCCGCTTCGATGATTCGCCCGATCCCGGCGATGCCCGGCTCGGGGCAGCTGGAGTGGTAAAAGAAGAACTCGTCGCCGACCGCCATGGCCCGCAGGAAGTTGCGTGCCTGATAGTTGCGAACGCCGTCCCAGCGGGCTTCGCCGAGCCTCTCCAGGTCATTGATCGAGAGCTCGTCAGGCTCGGATTTCATAAGCCAGTAGGCCATCTTTTTTTGCTCCGAAAGCGGTGGTCGGGAACGTTGTCCGGCGATTTTATGACAAACCGACGGTCGGTTGACGCCAGCGTTTGCGTGTCGCTTCACGTTACCGCAAAATGCCGGACTTTTAAGCGAGACGCGGCAAGCACGGCCTAGTAGCTCGTACGGCTGGTTCGTTAGTTCAAATTCGGATGCCAGAAGCCTATAGCCAAGGCGCTGCGACGAGTCATAGCCCGCTATGGCGAGGAACAGCAACGCCGGCTATGGGCTTCTGGCGCCGAAGTTGACTAACAGAACCAGCCACACGAGCTGCCGGCGCAACCGTTGCTGTCATCGTGTGCGACATGCCTTGAGGGGGGCAATCGATGAAACGCAAACCGGATTTACTGTGGATTTTAGTGATTGTGTTCGGCCTGGGCGTCGTAACCACGGGTTATGCGCAAAGCCTCTGGGCGAACAAGACTGATGCACCGATCGAAGTCGCGCAACAACAGAAACAACCTCTAAAGCCGCACAAGCGCTAAAACCGCTGCAAGCGACGCCGCTGATGGCAGTGGCGTCCAGATCTAATCCGCGAAATACCACTTCCTGTCAGTCACCGTTCCTTGCATCGGTACATCCCAGCTCGCTTGATCCAGTTTTTCGACTTTCTGGCATTCATGGGCCAGGCCCAGCAGCGTTGGTTTGCGCCAGGTCTTGCGACGCGCCAGATAGGCCAGGCTACGATCGTAGAAACCGCCCCCCATCCCCAGGCGCCCGCCGTGTTCATCAAAGCCGACCAACGGCAACAACACCAGGTCCAATGCCCAGACCTTGCGTTGCTTGGCCTGGTTGACCCGTGGTTCGAGAATGCGAAAGCGGTTAGGCCGCAGCTTTTCACCGGGGCGAATGCGCTGAAAGACCATCTTGGTTCGCGGCCAGGCGCTGAGTACGGGCAGGTAAGTCGCCTTGCCCCGGCGTTGAGCGGCGCGCAGCAGCAGGCGCGGATCGATTTCACCGTCGGTGGGCAGGTACAGGGAGATATGTTTTGCGCGGCGGAACAGCGGATGTTGCGCCAATTGCCGATACAGCCCGCGAGCGGCCTGGCGTTGCTCACTGTTGCTCAGTGCGCGCCGGGCCTGGCGTAGCATGCGTCGAAGTTGCGGGCGGGATAGCGGCGCAGGTTCGGTCATCGTCGTGGGCTGTTCGAGTGTCGAGGGCACCAGGCGGTGACATCGTAAAAAGCCGATGCCGGTAAAAAACCGGCATCGGCTTGAATCCAGGCTCCCCGGATGAACCGCTGTCGACTTAGCCCTTGAACCCGAAAGTTCAAGGTGGAAGATGCAGTAGGCTTTAAGGCTTTCCGTCTAGCGGACATGCACACCAGCCCAACGTGCAACTTCCAGGGTAGTGCGAATCGGCTCAGGGACATCGTCAACTGGCAAGCACCCCAGGGAGTGGCGCGAGTATACCGCAACCACCTTCGGGAATCAGCCCTTGCTGACATCCGGATCGGTGGCGAGCACCAGATCCACCCGATCAAGCAGATCACGCACCTGCTCGCGGGTCGAGCCACTGGCCTGTACATCGGGACGCTCTCGCGTATGCAACAGATCGTGGGTGATGTTCAGCGCGGCCATCACGGCGATGCGATCGGCGCCGATGACTTTGCCGCTGCTGCGGATTTCGCGCATCTTGCCGTCCAGGTAACGGGCGGCGCTCACCAGATTGCTGCGCTCTTCCTGGGGGCAAATGATCGAGTACTCTTTATCGAGGATCTGCACGGTAACGCTATTGCTTGAACTCATGAGTCTTGCTCCAGGGCCTTGAGGCGCGAAATCATCGATTCGACCTTACGCCGGGCGATTTCGTTTTTTTCAATGAGGTGCGCGCGTTCCTCGCGCCAGGTCTTTTCCTGAGCTAATAAGAGTCCGTTCTGGCTCTTAAGTTGCTCGACTCGGGTAATTAGCAGCTCGAGCCTGGCCATCAGCGCTTGCAAGTCGGTGTCTTCCATACGTGTTCCACAGGATTTGTCTGATGGGTGGTAACTGGCGGACAGCCTTTAATAGTCTTGGCGAGTCTGTCGATGTAGGATACAAGGCCTTCATTCTAGACATAGCGCCGCTTGGCGCCTAGCTGCCCATGCCCATTCAGAATTCTCCGTATCAAGCCTTCGCCACCCTGCTGAGTACCAGCGGCCATCCTGTCTCGCCTGCCGAACTGCACGGCCTGCTGCTCGGACGCAGTTGCGCTGGCGCGGGCTTTGAAGCCGATGGCTGGCTGGTCGATGCCTCCGAGCTGCTCGAAGGCGAACCACAAGACAACGTCCGCAACGCCCTGATCGGCCTGCAAGAGATGGTCAAGGGCGAGCTGACCAGCGACGACATGACCGTCGTTCTGCTGTTGCCGTCCGACGACGCACCGCTCACCGAACGTGCCGCCGCACTGGGCCAGTGGTGCCATGGCTTCCTCAGCGGTTTCGGCCTGAACTGCCGTGACAGCAGCATGCTGAGCGCTGAAGCCACCGAAGTCCTGCAGGATCTCGCGGCTATTGCTCAGGTGCAAGATGCGCTGGAAGAGTCCGACGACGGCGAAAGTGACTATATGGAAGTCATGGAGTACCTGCGGGTCGCGCCATTGCTGCTGTTCACCGAGACCAAGAAACCGGCGCAAGCCGCTGCTGCCAAACCTTCTCTGCACTGATCGTTTGCAAGGGACTTCCATCTGCCCATGATTCATATCCCTAAATCGGAATACACCCGCCGCCGCAAGGCGTTGATGGCGCAGATGGAACCCAACAGCATCGCAATCCTGCCGGCCGCCGCCGTGGCGATCCGCAATCGCGACGTCGAGCATGTTTACCGACAGGAGAGCAATTTCCAGTACCTCAGCGGTTTCCCCGAGCCTCAGGCCGTCATCGTGCTGATACCCGGTCGTGAGCATGGCGAATACATCCTGTTCTGCCGTGAACGCAACGCCGAACGTGAACTGTGGGACGGCCTGCGGGCCGGGCAGGAAGGCGCGATTCGCGATTTTGGTGCCGACGATGCCTTTCCGATCACCGACATCGACGACATCCTGCCGGGCCTGATCGAAGGTCGTGACCGGGTGTATTCAGCCATGGGCAGCAACCCGGAGTTCGACCGTCACCTGATGGAATGGATCAACGTGATCCGCTCCAAGGCGAACCTGGGCGCTCAACCACCGAACGAATTCGTTGCGCTGGATCATCTGCTGCACGACATGCGCCTGTATAAATCGGCGGCAGAAGTGAAGGTGATGCGCGAAGCCGCACGGATCTCCGCGCAGGCGCACATTCGTGCCATGCAGGCCAGCCGTGCCGGCTTGCATGAGTTCAGCCTGGAAGCCGAGCTTGATTACGAGTTCCGTAAAGGTGGGGCGAAAATGCCGGCATATGGTTCGATCGTCGCCGCCGGGCGCAACAGCTGCATCCTGCATTACCAGCAGAATGACGCGCTGCTCAAGGACGGCGATCTGGTGCTGATCGATGCCGGTTGCGAGATCGACTGTTACGCCAGCGACATCACCCGCACCTGGCCGGTCAACGGCAAGTATTCGCCGGAACAGAAGGCGATCTACGAGTTGGTGCTGGAAGCGCAAGCCGCCGCGTTTGCCCAGATCGCTCCCAACAAGCACTGGAACCAGGCGCACGAGGCGACGGTTCAAGTGATTACTGCTGGCCTGGTGAAGCTCGGTTTGTTGCAGGGCGATGTCGATGAGTTGATCGCCAGCGAAGCCTACAAGGCGTTTTACATGCATCGGGCCGGCCATTGGCTGGGCATGGATGTGCATGACGTCGGCGAGTACAAGGTCGGCGGTGAATGGCGGGTGCTGGAAGTCGGCATGGCGCTGACCGTCGAGCCGGGTATCTATATTGCCCCGGGCAATCTGAACGTGGCGAAGAAATGGCGCGGCATTGGCGTGCGCATCGAGGATGACGTGGTGGTAACCAAACAGGGCTGTGAAATTCTGACCAGCGGCGTGCCGAGAACGGTCGCCGAGATCGAGGCCTTGATGGCCGCTGCACGGACCCAGGCGGCATGAGCCGAGTCAATCTGGCAATTATCGGTGGCGGTCTGGTGGGCGCCAGCCTGGCGTTGGCCTTGCAGGCCGGTGCCCGCGCCCGCGGCTGGAAGATCGTGCTGATCGAACCGTTCGCTCCCGGCGACGGCTACCAGCCAAGCTACGACGCGCGCTCTTCGGCGCTGTCTTTCGGCGCTCGGCAGATTTATCAGCGGTTGGGCGTGTGGCAGGAAATCTCCCGCCGCGCCGAGCCGATCAAACAGATCCATGTGTCCGACCGTGGACGCTTCTCCACCGCGCGACTGTCGGCCATGGAAGAGGGCGTTCCGGCCCTCGGCTACGTGGTGGAAAACGCCTGGCTGGGCCAATGCCTCTGGCAGGGGCTGGACAAGGACGTGATCAGTTGGCGTTGCCCGGCCGAAGTTACGCGCATGGAACCGCTGGAAGACGGCTACCGCCTGACCCTCAACGATGAAACCCTACTGGAGTGCGAACTCGCGGTGCTGGCCGATGGCGGTCGTTCGGGCTTGCGCGAGCAACTCGGGATCGGCGTCAAAAAGCGTCCGTACAACCAAAGTGCGTTGATCGCCAACATCACTCCCAGCGAAGCCCACAACGGCATGGCGTTCGAGCGCTTCACCGATGACGGCCCGATGGCCTTGCTGCCGCTGCCGGAAAACCGCTGCGCGCTGGTCTGGACTCGCCTGGGCATGGATGCGCAGCGTCTGGCGGCACTCGATGAACGCAGTTTCCTCAGCGAGTTGCAGGGCGTGTTCGGCTATCGCCTCGGCACGCTCAAGCAGGTCGGCGCGCGGAATCTATACCCATTGTCGCTGATCGAGGCCGAAGAGCAGGTGCGTCCGCATCTGGCCGTGCTGGGCAACGCTGCCCACAGCCTGCACCCGATTGCCGGTCAGGGCTTCAACCTGTCGCTGCGCGATGCCCAGGCTTTGGCCGAAGCGCTGCTCGCCAGCCCGAGTGCACCAGGCGACTTCGCCACCTTGCAGGCTTACCGCGAACGCCAGCGTTTGGACCAGAACCTCACCGTGGGCTTCTCCGATCAGGTCACCCGGTTGTTCGGCAGCACCCGGCCACTGGTTTCGCTGGGGCGCAACATCGGCCTGTTGGGCCTCGACCTGTTGCCGCCGGCCAAACGCTGGTTCGCCCGGCAAGCCATGGGGTTGGGAACACGCTCCGATGGCTGAGTGGTTACCCCGGTGTTTCGATACTCAGGACGGCGCGGGCAGCGTGGTCGATAAAACCCTTTACGTGCGGCTCAAGCCGCAAGCGAGACAGGCTTAAAGCATGGAAATGCGCGCAGATCTGCTGATTGTCGGGGCCGGAATGGTCGGGAGCGCGTTGGCGCTGGCGTTACAGGACAGCGGGCTGGAAGTCCTGCTGCTCGACGGCAGTCCCATGAGCGTCAAGCCCTTCGATGCGCAGTCGGCATTCGAGCCTCGAGTGAGCGCCTTGTCGGCCGCCAGTCAGCGGATCCTCGAGCGTCTGGGCGTGTGGGACGGTGTCGTCAGCCGGCGTAGCAGCCCTTATACCGATATGCACGTCTGGGACGGCAGCGGCACCGGGCAGATTCATTTCTCGGCCTCCAGCGTCCACGCCGAGGCACTCGGGCATATCGTCGAAAACCGGGTGGTGCAGGATGCACTGCTTGATCGCCTGCATGATTGCGACCTCGGCCTGCTGGCCAATGCGCGCCTGGAGCAGATGCGCCGTTCCGGCGACGACTGGCTGCTGACCCTGGCCGATGGCCGCACGCTGCGTGCACCGTTGGTGATCGCGGCGGACGGTGGCAACTCTGCGGTGCGTCGTCTTACGGGTGTCGCGACCCGCGAGTGGGATTATCTGCATCACGCCATTGTCACCAGCGTTCGCTGCTCGCTGCCGCATCAGCTGACCGCCTGGCAGCGTTTTACCGACTACGGTCCATTGGCGTTCCTGCCCTTGGAGCGTGACGGTCAGCAAGACTGGTGCTCGATTGTCTGGTCGACCACCCCGAGCGAAGCCGAGCGTTTGATGGCGCTGGACGACGAAGGTTTTTGCCGTGAGCTGGAACGCGCCTTCGAAGGGCGTTTGGGCAGCGTGCTGAGCGCCGACCCGCGACTTTGCGTGCCGTTGCGTCAGCGTCACGCCAAGCGTTATGTGGCTGAGGGGCTGGCGCTGATCGGCGATGCCGCGCACACCATTCACCCGCTGGCCGGGCAGGGCGTCAACCTCGGTTTCCTCGATGCGGCGGTTCTGGCGGAAGTGCTGTTGCAGGCAGCCAGCCGTGGCGAGCGCCTGGCGGACGTGAAAGTCCTCAGCCGCTACGAGCGTCGACGCATGCCGCACAACCTGGCGTTGATGGCGGCGATGGAAGGTTTTGAGCGCTTGTTCCAGGCTGACCCTTTGCCGCTGCGCTGGTTGCGTAATACCGGGTTGAAAATGGTCGACCAGATGCCCGAAGCCAAGGCGCTGTTCGTGCGCGAAGCGCTTGGATTGATCGGGGATCTGCCAGAGCTGGCCAAGGCCTGACATTTTGTGTCGGAGCTGATGCCCTCATCGTCGGAACGCCGCCCGGAGCAAGCTCGCTCCCACAGGGGAGTGCATTCCAATGTGGGAGCGAGCCTGCTCGCGATGAGGGCGGCACATTCACCATCAACCCCTGATGGTGCAACATCTGGTAACTCCTCCAGGCCGTGATCGGTTGAGAAGCTAAATGTGAGTCCTTATCATTTCGACTCATTTTTGATTTCGAGAGACCGCTCCCATGTTGGCACCGAAGCGTCTACTGACAGCCCTCGCCCTGACCCTGATCGGCACCACTGCCCAGGCCGCCGACGAGGTGGTGGTCTACTCCTCGCGTATCGACGAGCTGATCAAACCGGTCTTCGATGCCTACACCCAAAAAACCGGCGTAAAGGTGAAATTCATCACCGACAAGGAAGCGCCGCTGATGCAGCGCATCAAGGCCGAAGGCCAGAACGCCACCGCCGACCTGCTGCTGACCGTCGATGCCGGCAACCTCTGGCAGGCCGAGCAAATGGGCATCCTGCAACCGTTCACCTCCAAGGTGATCGACACCAACATCCCGCTGCAATACCGCGCCGCGTCTCATGCCTGGACCGGCTTGAGCCTGCGGGCGCGGACCATCGCCTATTCCACCGACCGGGTAAAACCCTCGGACCTCAGCACTTATGAAGCGTTGGCCGACAAGCAGTGGGAAGGTCGGCTGTGCCTGCGTACCGCGAAGAAGGTCTACAACCAGTCGTTGACCGCGACCCTGATCGAAACCCACGGTGCCGAAAAAACCGAAGAGATCCTCAAGGGTTGGGTGCGCAACCTGTCCACTGACGTGTTCTCTGACGACATCGCCGTACTGCACGCTATCAGCGCCGGGCAATGCGACGTCGGTATCGTCAACACGTACTACTACGGCCGTCTGCACCAGCAGAAGCCGGACCTGCCGGTCAAGCTGTTCTGGCCGAACCAGGCTGACCGCGGCGTACACGTGAACCTGTCGGGCATTGGCCTGACCAAACACGCCCCGCACCCGGAAGCCGCCAAGGCGCTGGTGGAATGGATGACCACACCTGAAGCGCAAAAGATCTTCGCCGACGTTAACCAGGAATTCCCGGCCAACCCGACGGTGAAACCGTCCGCGGAAGTCGAAGCCTGGGGCACGTTTAAACCGGACACCCTGCCGGTTGAAGTGGCGGGTCTGCGTCAGGCAGAAGCCATTCGCCTGATGGACCGCGCCGGTTGGAACTGACTCGTGGCGAGGGAGCTTGCTCCCGCTCGGCCGCGAAGCGGTCGTAATCCGGCAATCGAGTTCCACCTGAATATTCGCGGTGGCTGATTTTAGGGTCGCTTCGCCCAAGCGCGGACAGACCCCGCGGGAGCAAGCTCCCTCGCCACAATATGAAGCTGGCTGTATTACTGCGTCGGCTCCGCACTTTTTAGAGACTTTCCTTGGCCCATCCCGCCCAACGCCGTTGGTATCCGCTGGTTTTCGTCGTTGCCGCCCTGGTGCTGCTGCCGCTGAGTGTGTTGCTGCTGTCATGGCAAGCTGTCGACCTGCAGATCTGGTCGCACCTGTGGGACACCCAGATGCCGCGCCTGCTGGGCAACACCCTGACGCTGATCCTCGGCGTCGGGGTGGGTGTCACGCTGTTGGGCGTGAGCCTGGCGTGGTTGACCAGCCTCTGCGAATTCCCCGGACAACGTTGGCTGGATTGGGCGCTGATGCTGCCGTTTGCGATCCCGGCTTATGTGCTGGCGTTCGTTTACGTCGGACTGCTGGATTTCGCCGGTCCTGTGCAAACCCTGCTTCGCGAGTGGTTTGGCAGCGGCTTGCGATTGCCGCGCGTGCGCTCCACCGGTGGGGTGATTCTGGTATTGGTGCTGGTGTTCTATCCCTACGTCTACTTGCTGGCGCGCACGGCGTTTCTGGCCCAGGGCAAAGGCCTGATGGAGGCTGCGCGCGTGCTCGGCCAATCACCGTGGCAAGCATTCTGGCGCGTGGCCTTGCCGATGGCCCGGCCAGCGATTGGAGCGGGTGTTGCTCTGGCGTTGATGGAGACGCTGGCGGATTTCGGGGCGGTATCGGTGTTCAACTTCGATACCTTCACCACGGCGATTTACAAAACCTGGTATGGCTTCTTCAGCCTGTCGAGCGCTGCACAACTGGCCAGCCTGTTGCTGTTGGTGGTGATGTTGCTGCTGTACGGCGAGCGCCGTGCGCGTGGCGCCAGTCGGGCGAGTAACGAGCGGCCACGGGGCCGGGCGCTTTATCACCTGCGCGGGTTCAAGGCTGTGGCCGCCAGCAGCTGGTGCGGGCTGGTGTTTGCCTGCGCCTTTGTCATTCCATTGCTGCAACTGGTGGCGTGGTTCTGGCAGCGCGGGCGCTTCGATCTGGATGAGCGTTACGCCGGGCTGATCATCCATACGTTGTACCTGGGCGCCATGGCGGCGCTGATCACCGTCAGCGTCGCGCTGGTGTTGGCGTTTGCCCGGCGCCTGGCACCGACCCGGATGATTCGCTCCGGAGTCAGCCTGGCCAACATCGGCTACGCCTTGCCCGGTTCGGTGCTGGCGGTATCGATCATGCTGGCGTTCAGTTACCTGGACCGTGAGCTGGTGGTGCCGCTGTCGGGCTGGCTTGGCGGCGCGGGCAAACCGTTGCTGCTGGGCAGTCTGTCGGCGCTGTTGCTGGCGTATCTGGTGCGCTTTATCGCGGTGGCGTACGGGCCGTTGGAAAATAGCCTGGCGCGAATCCGTCCGTCGTTGCCAGAAGCTGCACGCTGTTTGGGTGTCAGTGGGCCACGACTGTTTTTCAAGGTGTATCTGCCGTTGTTGCTGCCCGGAACGTTGAGCGCAGTGCTGCTGGTGTTCGTCGACGTGCTCAAGGAAATGCCCGCGACCTTGCTGATGCGCCCGTTTGGCTGGGACACGCTGGCGGTGCGGATCTTTGAAATGACCAGCGAAGGCGAGTGGGCACGGGCGTCGTTGCCGGCGCTGACACTGATTCTGGTGGGCCTGTTACCCGTCATCGGCTTGATTCGACGTTCGGCACATCAAAACGGCTAGGTGCCAGTCCTACACCTTGCGGCTACAATGCGCGGCATTCGGTGCGGATCGTCCTTCAGACCGGGTCGCTGAAATAGGCTGAAAGCCTTCTACTTCAAGGCTTTCAACCATACAGCGCCTGTCCGTACCTTCGCCACGCCCGGAAGGAGAAACCCATGGGACAGCGTACGCCTCTGTATGACCTTCATCTCGCACTTGGCGCGAAGATGGTCGATTTTGGCGGTTGGGATATGCCATTGCATTACGGCTCACAGGTCGAGGAACACCATCAGGTGCGCCGCGACTGTGGGGTTTTCGATGTCTCCCATATGACCGTAATCGATGTCAGCGGCCCTCAGGCCAAGGCCTGGCTCCAGCATTTGCTGGCCAATGATGTCGAACGTCTGCACAGCGTCGGCCGTGCCTTGTACAGCACCATGCTCAATGAGCGGGGCGGGGTGGTCGACGACATGATCGTTTATCGCCTGGAAGACGCTTACCGCCTGGTGGTGAACGCCGCCACCCGTGATCAGGACATGGCCTGGATGCAGGCCCAGCTCGGCGACTATCAGGTACAACTGCACGAGCGTAGCGAGTTGGCGATGCTGGCGATTCAAGGTCCGCAGGCGCGGCAAAAGATCGCCGAACTGGTGACCCAGTCCCGTGGCACGCTGATCCAGCAGCTCAAACCGTTTGAAGGTCAGTGTGACGGTGACTGGTTCATCGCCCGTACCGGTTACACCGGTGAAGACGGTCTGGAGATTGCCCTGCCGGCCGATCAGGCGCCGGGATTCTTCAATGATCTGGTGGGTGCAGGCATATCGCCGATAGGCCTCGGCGCTCGTGACACGCTGCGTCTTGAGGCCGGGATGAACCTCTACGGCCAGGACATTCATCAGGATGTCTCACCGCTGGCTTCCAATATGGCCTGGAGCATTGCCTGGGAACCGGCCACTCGTCAGTTCATCGGCCGCGCAGCGCTGGAGGCTGAACGGGCCGCCGGGGTGAAGCAAAAACTGGTTGGTCTGGTGCTCGAAGAGCGTGGGGTTTTACGTGCCCATCAGGTGGTTCGCATCGCTGATGTTGGCGAAGGGGAGATCACCAGTGGTAGTTTCTCTCCTACGCTTAGCAAATCGATTGCCTTGGCACGGGTGCCGATGGCGACCGCCGACCGGGCTGAAGTGGAAATTCGTGGCAAGTGGTACCCGGTTCGGGTGGTCAAACCGACCTTCGTACGACACGGCAAAACCCTGATCTAACTTTCTCTGGCGGGCCAGCACCGCTGACATTTCTTCTTGAGGATACAGAACATGAGCGATATCCCTACCGACCTGCGTTTTGCCGAAAGTCACGAGTGGGCGCGTCTGGATGAAGATGGCGGCGTAAAAGTCGGCATTTCAGACCATGCTCAGGAAGCTTTGGGCGATGTGGTGTTCGTCGAGCTGCCGGAAATCGGCAAAGTCTTCGCTGCCGGTGAAGCTGCGGGCGTAGTCGAGTCGGTCAAGGCGGCTTCGGATATCTACTCGCCGGTCTCCGGTACAGTCATCGCCGTTAACGAAGAGTTGGCCAACAGCCCGGAGCTGGTCAACAGCGCGCCATACGACAGCTGGTTCTTCAAACTCGAGCCGACTGATACCTCTGAGCTGGACAAGTTGCTCGACCCTACAGGCTACAAGCACGCCATCGGCGAGTAATTGCTGCCGGAAATGAAAAAGCCTCGAGTGATCGAGGCTTTTTTGTGGGCGCGATTTACGCGTTTTGCAATACAGTCTTCACCGCGGCCACTGAACGCTCTACATCGCTTTTGCTCATGGCCGTGAACATCGGCAGCGAGACGATCAGGCGACCGACACGCTCGGACACCGGGAACATGCCTTCCTTGAAACCGCGTTCGCGGTAAAGGCTCAGCAGGTGGATCGGCGGGTAGTGGTAGCCGATGCCGACGCCCAGTTCCTGCATTTGCTCCATGAAGGTCGCGCGGGCCGGTTTGCCGTCCTTGCGCTCTGGCAACACCAGCTGGAACAAGTGCCAGTTGCTGTTGGTGAAGTCTGCCGGTGGCAGCTGCGCACCGTATTTGGCTTCGAAATCGCTGCCGAAGCAGGCGAAGTAGTGCTTGGCCAGTTCACGGCGGTGAGCGGTGATGGCTTCAATGTGGGCGAACTGGCCCAGGCCAATGGCTGCTGCCACGTCGGTCATGTTGAACTTGCCGCCCAGCACATCGACATCCAGGCCGTCGAAGCCGGTACGGGTCACGCCTTGCAGGCGATATTTCTCGGCCAGGCGCACTTCTTCAGCGTTGTTCAGAACCAGGCAACCACCTTCCGAGGAGGTGACGTTCTTGTTCGCCTGGAAGCTGAACGACACGAAGTCGCCGGTGGAGCCGATGCGCTGACCATTCCAGCTCGAACCCAATGCCTGGGCGGCGTCTTCGATAATGCGCAGGCCGTGTTTCTTGGCGATCGCGTACAGGCGGCTCATGTCCACCGGCAATCCGGCGAGGAACACCGGGATAATGGCCTTGGTACGCGGGGTAATGGCAGCTTCGAGCTGGTCCAGATCGATATTGCGGGTGATCGGGTCGATGTCGGCGAACACCGGGGTGGCGCCGACTTCGAGAATCACGTTAGCCGTGGCGACCCAGGAAATCGGCGTGGTGATGACTTCGTCACCGGCACCGATCCCGGCGATGCGCAGGGCGATCTCCATGGTGCAGGTCCCGGAGTTGAACGTGCGCACCGGACGGCCGCCAAAAAACTCCGAGAGCTGGGCTTCGAACGCCTGCACCTTGGGCCCGCTGGTGATCCAGYCGGAGCGCAAGACATCGCCGACAGCGGCAATTGTGGCTTCATCGATAGTAGGTTTGGAAAACGGCAGAAAAGGCAGTTGGCTCATGACGATCAGTGCACCCGATTGGCTGACGGTAGATATATGCGCCGCACATGATGAGCCTGATTGAGCAAAGACGCCATGCCGAGTGCACAGGGGGAGCTATGCTGCTTTGATCGAGTTGCATCGACGTTGAGCGCCATTCAAGAGAGAGCCCGTCATGTCCCAGTTGCCATCCTTGAGCCAGTTACGAGATCCGAATGCCTTTCTGCGGCGCCACCTGGGGCCGGACACCGCCGAGCAGCAGGCGATGCTCGACAGCCTCGGGCTCGGCAGCCGCGTCGAACTCATCGAGCAGACGGTGCCGCCGGGAATTCGCCTCAATCGCGTACTGGACTTGCCGCCTGCGCTCGATGAAGAGGCCGCGTTGGCAAAGCTGCGCGGCTATGCCGAACAGAATCAGGTCTGGACCAGCCTGATCGGCATGGGTTACCACGGCACCCTGACACCTGCGGTGATCTTGCGCAACGTGCTGGAAAATCCCGGTTGGTACACCGCTTACACGCCCTATCAGCCGGAAATTGCTCAGGGGCGACTCGAAGCACTGCTCAATTTCCAGCAATTGACCATCGACCTGACGGGCCTGGAACTGGCCAACGCCTCGTTGCTCGACGAAGCCACGGCAGCGGCCGAAGCCATGGCGCTGGCCAAGCGTGTCGCGAAGTCGAAAAGCAATCTGTTCTTCGTCGACGAGAACTGTCATCCACAAACCATTTCCGTGGTGAAGACCCGCGCTGAAGGCTTTGGCTTCGAGCTGATCGTCGACGCTGTGGATAACCTGAAACAGCATCAGGTATTCGGCGCGCTGCTGCAGTACCCCGATACCCATGGCGAAATCCGCGACCTGCGCCCGCTGATCGATCACTTGCATGCGCAGCAGGCGCTGGCCTGCGTTGCGGCTGATCTGCTGAGCCTGTTGTTGCTGACGCCGCCAGGTGAAATGGGCGCTGACGTGGTATTCGGCTCGTCCCAGCGCTTTGGTGTGCCGATGGGCTACGGCGGCCCTCACGCAGCGTTTTTCGCCAGCCGCGATGAATACAAACGAGCGATCCCCGGGCGGATCATCGGCGTTTCGAAAGATGCTCGCGGCAATGTCGCGTTGCGCATGGCCCTGCAAACCCGCGAGCAACACATCCGCCGCGAGAAGGCCAATTCGAACATCTGCACGGCCCAGGTGTTACTGGCCAATATCGCCAGTTTTTACGCGGTCTACCATGGCCCGCAGGGGCTTAAACGGATTGCGCAACGGGTACACCGGCTAACGTGCATTCTCGCCGCCGGGCTCGAGCGCAACGGCATCCCCCGGCTCAACCAGCATTTCTTCGACACCTTGACCCTGGAAGTCGGCGGCAGCCAGACCGCAATCATCGACAGCGCCAAAGCGGCGCAAATCAATTTGCGGATTCTTGGGCGCGGGCAGGTTGGCTTGAGTCTCGACGAGAGCTGTGATGAGCGCACCGTAGCGAAGCTGTTTGATGTGTTCCTGGGCGCCGATCACGGGCTTGATGTTGCCGAGCTGGATGGCGAGCCGCTGGTCTCCGGGGTTCCCGACAGCTTGTTGCGGACCACGTCGTATTTACGCCATCCAGTGTTCAACGCTCATCACAGCGAAACCGAGATGCTGCGTTACCTCAAGCAACTGGAGAACAAGGACCTGGCGCTCAACCAGTCGATGATTCCGCTGGGCTCCTGCACCATGAAGCTCAATGCCAGCAGCGAGATGATCCCGATCACCTGGCCAGCGTTCGCCAACCTGCACCCCTTTGCGCCGAGAGAGCAGGCGGTGGGTTATTCGCTGATGATCAGCGAACTGGAAAGCTGGCTCTGCGCGATCACCGGTTTTGATGCGATCTGCATGCAGCCCAACTCCGGCGCCCAAGGTGAATACGCCGGGTTGCTGGCGATCCGCAAATACCATGAAAGCCGTCAGCAAGGTGCACGGGACATCTGCCTGATTCCCGCTTCTGCCCATGGCACCAATCCGGCCTCGGCGCAGATGGCCGGGATGCGGGTGGTGATCGTCGACTGCGACGATGCCGGTAACGTCGACCTTGATGACTTGAAAGCCAAGGCGACGGCTGCCGGCGACAAGCTTTCCTGCCTGATGGCCACTTACCCTTCGACCCACGGGGTGTATGAAGAGGGCATCAGCGAAATCTGCGAAGTTATCCACAGCCACGGCGGCCAGGTGTACATGGATGGCGCCAACCTCAATGCGCAAGTCGGACTGGCTCGGCCGGCGGATATCGGCGCCGACGTTTCACACATGAACCTGCACAAGACCTTCTGCATTCCCCATGGCGGAGGCGGGCCGGGGATGGGGCCGATTGGCATACGGGCGCATTTGGCACCGTTCGTTGCCAATCACCCGGTGGTGCCGATCGAGGGGCCCCATCCGCAGAATGGCGCAGTCAGCGCGGCGCCCTGGGGCAGTGCGAGCATTTTGCCGATCAGCTGGATGTACATCGCGATGATGGGGCCGCAGTTGGCGGATGCCAGTGAAGTGGCGATTCTTTCGGCCAATTACCTGGCTAAACAGTTATCCGGTGCGTTTCCGGTGCTCTATACCGGGCGCAACGAGCGGGTGGCGCACGAATGCATCCTCGACTTGCGACCGCTCAAGGCGCAGACCGGTATCAGCGAAGAAGACGTTGCCAAGCGGCTGATGGATTACGGTTTCCATGCGCCGACCATGTCTTTCCCGGTGCCGGGAACGTTGATGGTCGAGCCTACTGAAAGCGAATCCAAGGCGGAACTGGATCGCTTTATCAGCGCGATGCTGAGCATTCGCGCGGAAATTGCCGAGGTGCAGAATGGCAATTGGTCTGCCGAGGACAATCCGCTGAAACGCTCGCCGCATACGTTGGCGGACATTACCGGCGTCTGGGATCGGCCCTACAGCATCGAACAAGCGGTGACCCCGGATGCGCACACCAGGCTGCATAAATACTGGCCGACGGTGAACCGCGTGGACAACGTTTACGGGGATCGCAACCTGTTCTGCGCCTGCGTGCCGGTGGATGAATACCGCTGACATGCGTAAATCAAATAATGTGGGAGCGAGCCTGCTCGCGATGACGATGTAACAGTCAGCAAAAATGTTGAATGTTATGACCCCATCGCGAGCAGGCTCGCTCCCACAGTGGATCGCATTTTTACAGCAACAGAATTATTCCGGGGCGACCGCGTTCTTGGCCAGGATTGCGTTGGCCAATTCCATGTCGGTAGCCTTCAAACCCGGATTGTCGGCACGGACTTTCTGCATGGCGGATTCCAGGTACGGACCACGGATATTGCCGTCACTGGCCACGAAGCTGCTGGCGTCGTCCTGAGCGGCGACGACCAGCTTGTGATCCCTGGAGGTCAGGTAGGTGGACGCGGTGGTCGCACCTGAGGAAATAACTTCTTGCAAGATGCCGTCATGGTCGTGGTCACGGCCATGGGCCATTGCTGAACCGATAGACAGGGAAAGCAAGGCAAACGTAGCGGCAGCAAGTTTAAAACGCATTATGGGTGACTCCAGTGGGATTTCTGGCAGGTTGGATTGCCAATACCCCAAACGAGTTCCGTAGCGTTCATCGGCGTGTTCGACCAGGATAACCCCCCCTATTTCTGCTCACTCTGCGGCGTCACTCGCAGCACCTCTTCAATTGTCGTCAGCCCCGCCGCGACTTTTTGTGCGCCCGACAGCCGCAGGCTGCGCATGCCTTCCTTGAACGCCTGGCGACGGACGGCGAGCAGGTCGGTGTCGGGGTTGATCAGGGCTTTGACGCTGTCGGTCATTTGCATGATTTCGTAGACCCCGGCGCGTCCGCGATAACCGGTGTCGCGACACTCCAGGCAGCCAATCGCACGTTGGGCGTTGCCTGGCAGCGGTGCTTGCCAGGGACGGGTCAAAGTTTGCCAATCGTCTTCGCCCAGCGTCAGCGGTGCCTTGCAATGCGGGCATAGCGTGCGGACCAGACGTTGTGCCATGACTCCCAGCAGGGTGGCTTTGATCAGGTAATGCGGCACGCCGAGTTCCAGTAAGCGGCTGATGGCGCTCGGTGCGTCGTTGGTGTGCAGGGTCGACAACACCAGGTGCCCGGTGAGTGCCGCCTGAATAGCCATTTCGGCGGTTTCGAGGTCGCGGATCTCGCCGATCATGATGATGTCCGGATCTTGTCGCATCAGTGCGCGCACACCGCTGGCAAAGGTCAGGTCGATGTTGTGCTGGACCTGCATCTGATTGAACGCCGGCTCGACCATTTCGATCGGGTCTTCGATGGTGCAGAGGTTGACCTCTGGCGTCGCGAGTTTTTTCAGCGTGGTGTAGAGCGTGCTGGTCTTGCCCGAACCGGTCGGCCCGGTGACCAGAATGATGCCGTTGGGCTGGCGGGTCATGTCCTGCCAGCGGCGCAGGTCATCGGCGGAAAACCCGAGCTGGTCGAAGTCCTTGAGCAGCACTTCCGGATCGAAGATCCGCATGACCATTTTTTCCCCGAATGCCGTGGGTAGCGTCGACAGCCGCAACTCTACTTCGCCGCCGTCCGGAGTTTTGGTCTTGACCCGGCCATCCTGGGGTTTGCGCTTTTCTGCAACGTTCATCCGCCCCAGGCTCTTCAGGCGACTGACGATCGCCATGGTCACCTGCGGTGGAAATTGATAGACGTTGTGCAATACGCCGTCGATGCGAAAGCGCACGGTGCCTTGTTCGCGCCGTGGTTCGATGTGGATATCACTGGCGCGTTGCTGGAAAGCGTACTGGAACAACCAGTCGACGATGTTGACGATGTGCGCGTCGTTGGCGTCCGGTTCCTGATCGCTGGCGCCGAGGTTGAGCAACTGTTCGAAGTTGCCCAGGGTGTTCATGTGCTGATCGGCATTGGTCGCGCCGCTGACCGATTTGGCCAGGCGGAAGAATTCCACGCTGAAGCGCTGGATATCCGCCGGGTTGGCCACTACCCGTTTGATCGGCAACTGTAGAACGTGGGTCAGGTCGGCTTCCCAGCTGCGCACATAAGGCTGCGCGCTAGCGACAGTGACGGCGTCGCGGTCGATCGCTACCGCGAGGATCTTGTGGCGCTGGGCAAAGGCGTAAGACATCAGCGAGGTAATTTGCGCGACGTTTATTTTCAGCGGGTCGATGCGCAAGTAAGGCTGGCCGGCCTGCTGCGAGAGCCACAGGGTCAGGCTTTCCAGATCCAGGCGTTTGCCGGGGCGGCTGAGGTCGTCGAGGTGTTGGCTGGCAAGGAACTCCAGCGGGTGCAACTGGCTGTTGCTGGCGTTGCGACGGGTGGTCAGCGCGTGCTCGGCCGAGTCCTGGCTGATGAAACCTTGGGCGACCAGTTCGCGTAGCAGGTCATTGAGATCCAGCCAGCGATCCTGAGTGGCGAGTTGAACGGACATCCGGGCTCCTTATGGAAACGATCCTGCACGTGCGGTGTAGACAGGTGCGTCTCTGACCACAGATGCCAAGAATAGTCCCCGCAAGGACCGACCGTTCGGTTGTCGGCCGATTCATCGTTGCGAGTCTTTACCGGAACGCTTCAGCCGGCGGCCTGTGCAGGCTGAACCCATTGCGAATCAGCCGCTTGCAGTTCCACCGAGCAGACACTGATCAGGTTACGTAATTTTTCCGCGATGACCTGGGCGCGGTGCCAGCTCAAGCCGTCCATGACGACACTGATCGACAGCAGGTCGTCGTCGCGCAGCACATTGACCTGCTGCGGAACCAGAAACTGCAATGCGAACAGATTCAGTGTCCGACACAACACGTCCGGCTCGGCCTCGGCCAGCAATTGGTAGTGCACGCGGCAATGGGCATTACTGACGTTCCACACATCGGCGCGGGTTGGGGTGTTGCTGACGGCTTCGAGCGGGGGCATGGTCGGTCTCCAAATCATTGGAGAAATTTTTACATTCGGTGCCGGGTATTTCTTATCTATGATGAGGCTAATTGGCTGTAAATCGAATTGTCCAATTCTCAGATAATGTTTTTACGGGTTTTTCTATGCATAGCGAACTTGACGCGTACGACCGACGGATTCTGGCGCTGCTGCAAGAGGACGCCTCACTTTCCAGTGCGCAGATTGCCGAGCAGGTCGGGCTATCGCAGTCGCCGTGCTGGCGGCGCATTCAGCGGATGAAGGAGGAGGGGGTTATTCGTGGGCAGGTGACCTTGCTCGATCGCAAGAAAATCGGCCTCAACACGCAAATTTTCGCCGAAATCAAACTCAACGCCCACGGGCGTTCGAACTTCACGGAGTTCACCGAGGCGATTCGCGGTTTTCCGGAGGTGCTGGAGTGTTATGTGCTGATGGGTGCGGTGGATTTTCTGTTGCGGATCGTCACCGCAGACATCGAAGCTTATGAGCGCTTCTTCTTCGAGAAGCTGTCGATGGTGCCCGGGATTCAGGAGGTCAACTCGATCGTGGCCTTGTCGGAGATCAAGTCCACGACGAGTTTGCCGGTGTTGCGGGGTTAAAGCCTTGCGGTGAATGTGCGGGCCTCATCGCGGGCAAGCCTTGCTCCTACGGGTTATGTGCCAACCACCCAATGGTGATTTGCCGTACATACTGTAGGAGCAAAGCTTGCTCGCGATGGCGGTCTTACATACGCAACAACATCTTCCACGCGCGGTTCTGATACACCGCAATCGCCTGCTGCTTGCGTGCGTCCAGCACTTCGTCGGTGATCGGCTCGTTGGCCAGTTGCGCGAGTTTGTTCAGTTCACCGTACAGGCGATCCATTTCCGGGATGTCCAGCACGTTGCGGGCATGGTGCAGCCAGGCCTGGATGCGTTCAATACGCGGCAGTTGCTCGGCCAGGTCTTCCGGCTGTTGCTGATAGCGCTGCAATTGCAGGGACGTCGCTTCTTCGCCCAGCAGGCGCGGCAACCAGTTACCCAGTTGTGCAGCACCCTGGCGATTGCCGCGAACGTTGCGATCGGCAGTCCAGGTGCGGGCCAGCAACCAGCGCGAGGTGTTCAGCGAGAACTGGCCCCAGCGCGGGTCTTCGAGCTCTTCAAGGAACTGCTCCGGCGCGGCTTTGCGCACGTCTTCGTCGTCCAGACCTGCCTGAACCAGCGGGCGCCAGTCTTCCAGCAAGGCATCCAGCGCCACGCGCAAGTCGTGGGTCGACTGACGCGGAGCGGCTTGACCCAGGCTGCTGAGCAGTGCGCGCAATTCAGCCAGGTTTTCGACCCAGTCCTGCAGCAGGCGCCAGTGGCCGTTGAAGCGATACTGCTCGGCCAGACGCTGACTGCTGCCCAGCAAGTGCCAGCTCAATGCGGCGAACGCGTCGTCCAGCGGCATTTCGAAGGTCAGCTCCGGCGCTGGCAGGCTCAATGAATAGCTGTTGGCGTCGAACAGGCGGTAGCCGCGCTCGGCCTTGCTGATATCGCACGGCATCAGCGCCAGGGTCGCGGCCAGCTCGGCGGCCAGTTCCAGCAATGCCTCGGGCTCGCCTTCGCGTAGCTCCAGCTCCAGCTCGCAGATTTCTTCTTTCTGTTTGCCGGCAATCACGTTGCCCAGGTCCAGTGCGGCTTCGATGACCACTTTGGTCTTGCCACGGCCCCAGGCGATTTCTGCGCGTTCACGGACGAAATCAGTGGTGAAAATAGCCTTCAGGGTTTTCTTGTCCAGCTCGGCCAGCTCTTCGGGCCAGCATTCGCCGTCGAGTTTCTTCACGTCGAGCTTGGCTTTGGGCAGATTCCAGTCGTATTCGTTACGCTCGGACAGACCGGCGACACTGTGGCCACGGGTCTTGAGTGTTTGAATGACTTCTTCGCCATCGCGGCGCAGGCGCAGGGCGACCTTGGCGCGGGCCAGGTCACGTTCTGGCGTGTCGAAGTACTGGTTCATCAACTCACGGCGTTCCCAGCCACTTTTGTTACGTTTTTTCAGTAGCGGGTGCTCGCGCAGGGCGGCGAGGGTTTCGCGGCTGACGCGGAGTTTGATTTCGGTTTCTTTCTGCATGGCCGGAAAATCCAGGATCGGGAGCGCAGCCGGGGGAATGTGTGGCTGCCAAGGCCGTGCAGTGTACAGCACTCATTAAACCTACGCGCCGCGACGGTTTATTCCTGTCACAGGATGGCTCTATGATGAGTGTTCATCTTGGGAGTTGGGAGTCAGCGATGCCTTTGCCGTCCATGAAAGATCAGTTCGCTGCGCTGATCGCCGCACCGTCCGTCAGCTGTACCCAACCCAGCCTCGATCAATCCAATCGCGCGGTCATTGATTTGCTGGCGACCTGGCTCGGTGACCTGGGCTTTTCGTGCGATATCCAGCAAGTCAGTCCTGGCAAATTCAACTTGCTCGCCAGTTTTGGCAGTGGCCCCGGCGGGCTGGTACTGGCCGGGCACAGCGACACGGTGCCGTTCGACGGCGCGCTGTGGCAGACCGATCCGCTGAAACTGACCGAAGTCGACGGCCGCTGGGTCGGCCTCGGCAGTTGCGACATGAAGGGGTTTTTCGCGCTGGCCATCGAAGCCGTGTTGCCGCTGCTGGATAAACCGTTCAAGCAGCCACTGATGATCCTCGCCACCTGTGACGAAGAAAGCTCCATGGCGGGTGCCCGGGCGTTGGCGGCTGCCGGTCGGCCATTGGGCAGGGTAGCGGTGATCGGTGAGCCAACAGGCTTGAAACCGATCCGTCTGCATAAAGGCGTGATGATGGAGCGCATCGATATTCTCGGTCAGAGCGGCCATTCGTCCGATCCGCGCCTGGGCCATAGTGCTCTGGAGGCCATGCACGATGCGATGGGCGAGTTACGCGGCTTGCGCCTGCAATGGCAGCGCGAGTTTCGTAATCCGCAGTTCAGTGTGCCGCAACCGACACTGAATTTCGGCTGCATCCACGGTGGCGACAACCCGAACCGGATCTGCGGTCAATGCTCGCTGGAATTCGACCTGCGGCCCTTGCCAGGCATGGACCCGAACGCATTGCGTGCAGCGATCCGGCAGAAACTCGAACCGGTCGCCGAGCTCCATCAGGTCAAGATCGACTACGCTCCGCTGTTCCCTGAAGTGCCGCCTTTCGAGCAGGCGGCCGACTCGGAACTGGTGCAGGTCGCCGAAAGACTCACCGGCCACCTTGCCGAAGCAGTAGCGTTCGGCACTGAAGCGCCTTATCTTCAGCGTCTTGGCTGCGAGACAGTGGTGCTTGGCCCAGGTGATATCGCCTGCGCCCACCAACCAGGGGAATACCTTGAAATGTCACGTTTGCAGCCTACCGTGCATCTATTACGTCAACTGATCGAACACTACTGCCTGACCCCGGCTTGATAAATCCCGGGGCACCCAACCCGTATTCATGAGGAGAACGCGCGTGTCGCCAAGCCTGTTCCGACGATAACCACCAGCCCGCTGTGCGTTTTGCTTCGTCCTTTTTATCGGCTGCTATTTGTTACAGGCGCAGGTGTTATGCCCGAATACGTTAACTGGCTTCGTCACGCTTCCCCTTACATCAACGCTCACCGCGATTGCACCTTCGTCGTCATGCTGCCCGGCGACGGCGTCGAGCACCCGAACTTCGGCAATATCGTCCACGACCTGGTGCTGCTGCACAGCCTGGGTGTGCGGCTGGTATTGGTTCACGGTTCGCGTCCGCAAATTGAAACCCGTCTTGCCGCACGTGGCCTGACTCCGCATTACCACCACGGGATGCGCATCACCGATGCGGCGACCCTGGAGTGTGTGATCGATGCGGTGGGGCAACTGCGTATTGCCATCGAGGCGCGCCTGTCGATGGACATGGCGTCTTCGCCGATGCAGGGCTCGCGTCTGCGAGTGGCCGGCGGCAATCTGGTGACCGCACGGCCGATCGGTGTGCTCGAAGGTATCGATTATCACCACACCGGCGAAGTGCGTCGGGTCGACCGCAAGGGCATCAACCGTCTGCTGGATGAGCGCTCTATCGTATTGCTGTCACCGCTGGGCTACTCGCCGACCGGGGAGATCTTCAACCTGGCCTGCGAAGACGTCGCCACCCGCGCCGCCATCGATCTGGGCGCCGACAAGCTGCTGCTGTTCGGCGCGGACCCGGGGCTGATCGATGAAAACGGCCGTCTGGTCCGTGAACTGCGTCCGCAGCAGGTGCCGGCGCATTTGCAGCGTCTGGGTGCGAACTATCAGGCCGAGTTGCTGGATGCCGCGGCTGAAGCCTGCCGTGGCGGCGTCGGCCGCAGCCACATTGTCAGTTATGCCGAAGACGGCGCGCTGCTGACCGAACTCTTCACCCGTGACGGTGGCGGTACGTTGGTGGCGCAGGAGCAGTTCGAGGTAGTGCGCGAAGCGGCTATCGAAGACGTCGGTGGTTTGCTGGACCTGATCAGCCCGCTGGAAGAGCAGGGGATCCTGGTGCGTCGTTCTCGCGAAGTGCTGGAGCGCGAAATCGAGCAGTTCAGTGTGGTTGAGCGTGAAGGCATGATCATCGCCTGTGCGGCGCTGTATCAGATCGCGGACTCGGATGCCGGGGAACTGGCCTGTCTGGCGGTGAACCCGGAATACCGCCATGGCGGCCGTGGTGATGAATTGCTGGAACGGATCGAGACCCGTGCTCGTGCCCAAGGGCTCAAAACCCTGTTCGTCCTCACTACCCGGACGGCGCACTGGTTCCGCGAGCGCGGCTTTGTGCCCAGCAGCGTCGAGCGCCTGCCGTCGGCCAGGGCCTCGCTGTACAACTATCAGCGTAATTCGAAGATCTTCGAAAAGACTCTGTAACCTGAGGCGCCTAGACTACCCCCGAGGCTGGCGGATCGTAGGAATAAGTCGATCATTTCTGTCATTTTGTTGCTTGTTACGGTGTTCAGTGAGCAGATGGAAAAAAAGTCTACTACTGTATACAAACTGTAACAATTTGACGGGAAGATGCACGTTTCGCCATGATGGCGTCGCTTATTTGATCGTGATTGACGTATGAGGGATTACGCGAGCACGAATGGAACTAAAGAAGCGTTTGTAAATATCATTTAGGAATTAGTTCATGGGCCGATACCTCTGCATGCGGTTCGGTTGAGGCGTGTTGAGCTATATTCCCAAATCGCATGAAAAATAAAGAAATAATTCTTTTTGGGTTTATGAGAAATTCACTAACCTGAACGGACCAAACACTGCGATTAGACCAAAGTCGTAGACGCGACTGCTTACGATTGACTTATCGGTCACGGTCTTGCGCTAATCGCGCATCGATGGGAACCGGGGCGTCAGATCCTGGACCAAAGTGCACAAAAATTAGAAACGTAGAGGAGCGAAACATGAATAAGTCCACCTTGGCCCTGGCTGTGGCCGTAGGGGTTTTGGCGCAGCAGGCAAGCGCCGCCGGTTTCATCGAAGACAGTAAGGCGACCCTGGGTCTGCGTAACTTCTACATCAACACCGATAACCGTGACGGCCAACCATCGGCTACGTCCAACACCAGGAGCAAGAACGCAGAATGGGGCCAAGGCTTCGATCTGCGCTTTATCTCGGGTTACACCCAAGGTACTGTCCAGTTCGGTGTTGACGCCATTGGCCTGTATGGCGTGCGTTTGGACTCCAGCCGTGAAAATCACGGTAACTACACCGGTACTGCTTCCGGTGGCACTGTATTCCCAAGTGATGGCAAGGAGGCTGTTAACGAATTCGCCAGCCTGGGTCTGACCGGTAAGGTCAAAATCTCCCAGACCGAGCTGAAAATCGGCACCCTGCAACCGAACAACCCGGTCATTAAGTACAACGATGGTCGTCTGTTGCCACAAACCTTCACCGGTGGCGAGATCAAGTCCAACGAGATCAAGGACCTGACCCTGACTGCAGGCGAGATCAACGAGGCCAAAGGCCGCAACTCCAGCAACGACGAAGGTCTGTCGATCGCCGGTGCCAACGGCAGCTCCAACTACGACGCGGGCAAGTTCAGCAACAAGTTCTACTACGGTGGTGCTGACTACAAGCTCACCAAAGACCTGACCGCCTCGTACTACTACGGCGAGCTGAAGGACTTCTACTCGCAGAACTTCCTGGGCCTGGTGCACAACTGGTCCATCGGTCCTGGCGTGCTGAAAAGTGACCTGCGCTACTACCGTAGTCGCGACAACGGTGCCAACGGCAACGACAAAAACTACTTCACCTCGGGTTACTACCCAGACACCCCAAAATCGCTGACCAAAGGCAAGGTCGACAACAACCTGTACAGCTACCTGGCTTTGTACTCGGTTGAAGGTCACACCTTCGGCGGCGGCTATCAGGTCAGCAGCGGCGACAGCGATTTCCCTTATCTGAACCAGGGTGACGGCTCGTCGAACAGCACCATCACTGACATGCAGATCCAGAAGTTTTCCCGCGCTGGCGAACGTACCTGGCAAGCTCGCTACGCCTATGACTTCGCCAAGGTTGGCGTACCTGGCCTGACCGCCGGTGTGATCTACCTGCGTGGCAACGGTATCGACACCACTACTGGCGACAAAACCGAGTGGGAACGTGACCTGAGCCTGGCGTACGTGGTTCCGGAAGGCCCGCTGAAAAACCTCGGCTTTGCCTGGAAAAACGCCATGTGGCGCACCGACCTTGCTAACACCCGCGACCAGGACGAAAACCGCCTGATCGTCAGCTACTCGATCCCGCTGTTGTAATACCCAGGCGTTTGTAAGCCTGTATAAAAAGCCCCGTTCGGCGCAAGCCTGGCGGGGCTTTTGCGTTTCAAGTCGGGCCCACCCCCGCAGGCCCGCCTTCACTTCCCTCTTTGCAGCAACTCAAGGCCTTCTCGAACCTTGGTTCCAAGAGTGGTCTTTGCTTGTGTATACGTCCAGTGAACAGATGTTTAATATTCACTTTTAGTCTAAATAAATCGATATTTATTCTTTTTAATAAGCGGCGACACTAGGCACAGTAGGCTCATCACGCACTCACCAGGAGCAGCACCATGAGCCTCAGACTGGGCGACATTGCCCCCGATTTCGAACAGGATTCCAGCGCCGGCACTATCCGTTTTCACCAGTGGCTGGGCGATAGCTGGGGCGTGTTGTTTTCCCATCCAGCGGACTTCACACCGGTGTGCACCACGGAGCTGGGGTTTACCGCCAGGCTCAAGGATGAATTCACCCAGCGCGGCGTGAAGGCCATTGCACTCTCGGTCGACCCGGTGGACTCGCACCACAAGTGGATCGAAGACATCAACGAAACCCAGAACACCCTCGTCAACTTTCCGATCCTCGCCGACGCCGACCGCAAGGTCTCCGACCTCTATGACCTGATCCACCCGAATGCCAACGACACCCTGACCGTGCGTTCGCTGTTCGTCATCGACCCGAACAAGAAGGTTCGCCTGACCATCACGTATCCGGCCAGTACCGGACGCAACTTCCACGAGATCCTGCGGGTGATCGACTCATTGCAGCTCACCGACAACTACAAAGTGGCCACCCCGGCCAACTGGCAGGACGGTGATGAAGTGGTGATCGTGCCGTCGTTGAAGGATGAAGATGAAATCAGCAAACGCTTCCCTAAAGGCTACCGTGCAGTGAAACCGTATTTGCGTCTGACGCCACAACCCAACAGGTAAGTCATTGACGTTTTGCGGCGTGGCTTAAATCGCTATCGCGAGCAGGCTCGCTCCCACAGGTGTACACATCCCAATGTGGGAGCGAGCCTGCTCGCGATAGCGGTCTGCCAAGCGCAACAGCTTCAAAGTATCCACAAAGCAGGGGATTTCAGGCCGTTTCGACGGCCTTTTTTTTCGCCTGGAAAACGTTTTCCTGCATATGCATTAAAAGAATAAACACATAAATAAATATGATTTATGGATATATAAATCAACTGGTAAGGTCTGTCCATTGTCGCGAGATCGCACACTGCGAATCGCCGGAAACGCTTAAGGAATAGCCGCATGCTGGTCGTCTCACTCGGAGGAAGTCCCAGCCAACGCTCCCGCTCCGGGGTGCTGCTGGATCGCTCCCAACGTTGGTTGCAGCAACAAGGTGTAGAGGTGGTGAGTTATCAGGTACGGGACTTCCCGGCCGAAGACTTGCTGCATGCACGCTTCGACAGCCCGAAGGTGATCGACCTGTTGCAACAGATTGAAAACGCCGATGGCTTGTTGATTGCCACGCCGGTCTACAAGGCGTCGTTTTCCGGCGCACTGAAAACCTTGCTGGACCTGCTGCCGGAGCGCGCCTTGAGCCACAAGGTTGTACTGCCGATGGCCACTGGCGGCAGCATCGCCCACATGCTGGCCGTGGATTACGCGCTCAAGCCCGTGCTGTCGGCACTGAAAGCCCAGGAAATGCTCCACGGAATTTTCGCCGAAGACAGCCAGATCGCTTACGGCGAAGGCAGTGCGCAGGCGCAGTTGTCGCCGGCACTGGAGCAGCGCTTGGTTGAGGCGCTGGAGCAGTTCTTCAGTGCCATGGCCCGTCGGCCCAAGCCGCTGGACCCCAACCTGTTGAATGATCGTTTGTTGAGTGCTCGCTGGAGCATTTAAGCCTTACCCGAATTTGATGTACTGGCCTTACTCGCCCGCTAACGGGCAAGCAGGTGCAGCCAAAACCCTACTGCAAAAAGGAGAGCGCTATGCGCACTGTCATTTTGCGTCGAGGTCTGGTCGCTCTGTTTGCTGCGGCTGTGTCCTTCGGCGTCATTACTCAAGCTCAAGCGGCCGAGACCTTGCGAATCGGCTATCAAAAGTACGGCACCCTGGTGCTGCTCAAAGCCCGCGGCTCGCTGGAAAAACGCCTCGCCGCCCAAGGCATCAGCGTGCAATGGACTGAATTCCCCGGCGGCCCGCAGCTGCTCGAAGGGCTGAATGTCGGCTCGATCGATTTCGGCGTGACCGGCGAGACTCCACCGGTGTTCGCTCAGGCGGCCGGTGCCAACCTGCTCTACGTCGCGTACGAGCCACCTGCGCCGACCAGCGAAGCGATCCTGGTGCCGAAAGACTCGGCGATCAAATCGGTGCAGGACCTCAAGGGCAAGAAAGTCGTCCTCAACAAAGGCTCCAACGTGCACTACCTGCTGGTGCGCGCACTGGAAGACGCCGGTCTCAAGTACACCGACATCCAAACCGTATTCCTGCCACCGGCCGATGCCCGTGCGGCGTTCGAACGCGGCAGCGTCGATGCCTGGGTGATCTGGGACCCGTACCAGGCCGCCGCCGAACAGCAACTGCACGCGCGCACCTTGCGTGACGGCAGCGGCATCGTCGACAACCATCAGTTCTACCTGGCGACCAAGCCTTATGCCGAAAAACATCCGGACGTGATCAAGACCCTGGTGGAGGAAGTCCGCACCATCGGCGAATGGTCCAAAGCCAACCCTGAAGAAGTCACCCAACAAGTCTCGCCGCTGCTCGGCTTGCCGGCAGACATTACCCTGACCGCGGTGAAACGCCAGGGCTTCGGCGCGCATCTCCTCACGCCGCCAGTGATCGCGGCCCAGCAGAAAATCGCCGACAGCTTCTACCAGCTCAAATTGATTCCGAAACCCTTGAGCATCAAAGACGTTATCTGGACGCCACCGGCAGCCGTTGCCACTGCGCCGTAATTCGATTTCCTTAGGAGACCACTCCATGAGCCTTAATATTTTCTGGTTCCTGCCTACCCACGGTGACGGCCATTACCTTGGCACCGCCGAAGGCGCTCGCGCCGTCGATCACGGTTATTTGCAGCAAGTCGCCCAAGCGGCGGATCGCCTGGGTTTTGGTGGGGTACTGATTCCCACCGGCCGCTCCTGCGAAGACTCGTGGTTGGTGGCTGCGTCGCTGATCCCGGTGACCCAGCGTTTGAAGTTTCTGGTCGCGTTGCGCCCCGGGATCATTTCCCCGACGGTGGCCGCGCGCCAGGCGGCGACCCTGGATCGCTTGTCCGGTGGGCGTGCGCTGTTCAACCTGGTGACGGGTGGCGATCCAGAAGAACTGGCCGGCGACGGATTGTTTCTCAGTCACGAAGAGCGTTATCAGGCCTCGGTGGAATTCACCCGGATCTGGCGTCGGGTGCTGGAAGGCGAGACGGTCGACTACGACGGTCAGCACATCAGCGTGAAGGGCGCGAAATTGCTCTATCCGCCGATCCAGCAACCGCGTCCGCCGCTGTACTTCGGTGGCTCTTCTGAAGCGGCTCAGGATCTGGCTGCCGAGCAGGTCGAAATGGTCCTGACCTGGGGCGAGCCACCGGCCGCCGTCGCCGAGAAAATCGAACAAGTACGCGCCAAGGCCGCGAAGCTCGGGCGCACCGTGCGCTTCGGCATTCGTTTGCATGTGATTGTCCGCGAAACCAACGCTGAAGCCTGGCAGGCTGCGGATCGCTTGATCTCCCATCTGGACGACGACACCATCGCTCGTGCTCAAGCTTCGTTGGCGCGTTTTGACTCAGTCGGCCAGCAGCGCATGGCCGCGCTGCACGGCGGCAGCCGCGACAACCTGGAAGTCAGCCCGAACCTCTGGGCCGGTGTCGGTCTGGTGCGCGGCGGTGCTGGCACCGCATTGGTCGGCGACGGTCCGACTGTGGCCGCGCGGGTCAAGGAATACGCGGACCTGGGCATCGATACCTTCATCTTCTCGGGCTACCCCCATCTGGAGGAATCGTATCGGGTCGCGGAGTTGTTGTTCCCGCACCTCGACGTCGAGCGTCCCGAGTTGCCGAAAAGCGCCGGTTACGTCAGCCCGTTCGGCGAGATGGTCGCCAACGACATTCTTCCCAAAGCCGCGTCCCAGAGCTGAGGCGCGCCATGAAAAGGGAAAAGCTTATCCACAGCCTGGCGCCGTGGGCCTTGCCGGTGCTGCTACTGGCGGTGTGGCAGTTGTCGGTGTCGGCGGGCTGGTTGTCGACACGGATTTTGCCGGCCCCCAGCGCGGTGATCGAGGCGGGCGTGAGCCTGGTGCGCAGCGGCGAAATCTGGAAACACCTGGCGATCAGCGGCTGGCGCGCCGGCATTGGTTTTGTGATTGGCGGCGGTATCGGTCTGGCATTGGGTTTCATCACCGGCCTGTCGAAGTGGGGCGAACGCCTGCTCGACAGTTCGGTGCAGATGATCCGCAACGTGCCGCATCTGGCGTTGATTCCGCTGGTGATCCTCTGGTTCGGCATTGACGAGTCGGCGAAGATTTTCCTGGTGGCGCTGGGGACGTTGTTCCCGATCTACCTCAACACTTACCACGGCATTCGCAACGTTGACCCGGCCTTGGTCGAAATGGCGCGCAGTTACGGCTTGTCCGGTTTCAGCCTGTTCCGTCAGGTGATTCTGCCGGGCGCGCTGCCTTCGATTCTGGTGGGCGTGCGCTTTGCCCTGGGCTTCATGTGGCTGACCCTGATCGTCGCTGAAACCATCTCTGCCAGCTCCGGCATTGGCTACCTGGCGATGAATGCCCGGGAGTTCTTGCAGACGGATGTGGTGGTGCTGGCGATTGTTCTGTACGCGGTGCTCGGCAAATTGGCCGACCTTGCAGCCCGTGGTCTGGAGCGGGTCTGGTTGCGCTGGCACCCGGCCTATCAAGTGGCCAAGGGCGGTGCAGCATGACGGCGCAACAACCTCCACGCCTGCTGCGCGGAATTCCGCTGGTGGTGCGCAAACTGCAAAAAACCTTTGGCGCGCGGCAGGTGCTGCGCGAGATCGATCTGCACATTCCGGCCGGTCAGTTCGTGGCCGTGGTCGGTCGCAGCGGCTGTGGCAAAAGTACCTTGCTGCGTCTGCTGGCAGGCCTTGATCAACCCACGGACGGTGAGCTGTTGGCCGGTTCTGCACCGCTCGACAAGGCGCGCGAAGACACCCGGTTGATGTTCCAGGAAGCGCGTTTGCTGCCATGGAAAAAGGTCATCGACAACGTCGGCCTCGGGCTCAAGGGCGATTGGCGCCAGCAGGCGCTGGACGCACTGGACGCCGTGGGCCTGGCAGATCGCGCCGATGAATGGCCGGCGGCGTTGTCCGGCGGGCAGAAGCAGCGGGTGGCCTTGGCGCGAGCGCTGATCCATCAGCCACGCTTGCTGTTGCTCGATGAGCCGCTGGGCGCACTGGATGCGCTGACCCGGATTGAAATGCAGCAACTGATCGAACGTCTTTGGCAGCAGCACGGTTTTACCGTGTTGCTGGTGACCCATGACGTCAGCGAAGCGGTGGCGATTGCCGACCGGGTGTTGTTGATCGAAGAGGGCGAAATCGGCCTCGACCTGCTGGTCGAACTGCCGCGCCCTCGGGTCCGTGGTTCCCATCGGCTGGCAGCGCTGGAAACCGAAGTGCTCAACCGCGTGCTGTCACTTCCGGGTTCGCCGCCTGCGCCGGAACCTGTTTCACCCTTGCCCACGCAATTGCGCTGGGCTCACTGACTCGATGTTCACCCAACGACAGGAATCAACCTCATGACGATCAAAGCCATCAATGTTCGTAACCAGTTCAAAGGCACCATCAAGGAAATCGTCGAGGGCGACGTGCTCTCGGAAATCGATGTTCAGACAGCGTCCGGCATCGTCACCTCGGTTATCACCACGCGCTCGGTCAAAGAGCTGGAACTGGCGATCGGCAGCGAAGTGATCGCCTTCGTGAAATCCACCGAGGTGTCGATCGCCAAGTTGTGATCGATGTGTCACACACAACCCCGGACGGCTTGAGCCCTTCGGGGTTGTTCCATGTGTGCCTGTCATGGAATCAGTGGTGTGGCCATCGCGAGCAGGCTCGCTCCCACAGGGGGATTTCTGCCATACACAAAATCTGTGTTCACTGAAGATCTATGTGGGAGCGAGCCTGCTCGCGATGAGGCCCGAGAAGGCAACAAGGAAATCAGGCGGGAATAGCGCGCTTGGGCAAATACGGTGGCAAATACAGCCCCAGATAAGCATCAAACACCCGCATCCCTTCCTCGGCCATGCGTGGGGTGATCTGCCCATGTTGTTGCACTGAGCGCGCATAGACGCGATCACCCAGCTCCATGGCCAAGGCAAACACATCGACATCCTTGGGCAACGTCGGCAGTTCGAAATGCTGATCGAAGAGTTTGTGCATCAGGTCGCCGAGTTCGAGGTCGTGCTGGCGGTCGGCCTGGGTGACTTCGGTCAGGCCGTGTTGAGCGAGGATCAGTTGCCGGGCGGCGGCGTCTTCGTCGTAGATGGCGAGCATGCGTTGCTCGACCAGTCGCGACAGATCACGCCAGCCATTCAGCGAGTCGACGTCGATCGGTTCTTGCAGGCACGCGCGAAAAGCGCTGTGGACGTCGGCGGTCAGGGCTTCGAGCAGGGCCGGGACGCTGGCGAAGAAGTGGTAGACCGATGACGGCGGGATCTCGGCGCGTTCGGCCACGCTGTAGATCGACAGGCTGGCCACGCCCTCGGCGGCAAGCAGCGTGCGGGCGGCGTCGAGTATCGAGTCGATCCGGGCCTGGCTGCGTGCGCGGGGTTTGCGAAGGGGGGCGGGGCGGGTCATTGAAGTCTCCTGCAGGGCAGCGGGCATTGTACGAGCAGGGTTCGATGTTGTCTGCCAGGACGCTTTCGCGAGCAGGCTCGCTCCCACATTTTATCTCCAGTGAGCATGAAACTTGTGTCTGACACCGATCTATTGTGGGAGCGAGCCTGCTCGCGATCCGCCGCAGGCGGCCACAAAAAAACGCCGCTGGCGATGAGGCCGGCGGCGTTGTTTTTTTGCTACAGCCGCTTACACGGTGTGCAGGTACCAGTTGTACTCGAGGTCGGAGATGGAGTGTTCGAACTCCTCCAGCTCGCTCTCTTTACAGGCGACAAAAATGTCGATGTATTTCGGATCGATGTACTTGGCCATGACTTCGCTGTCGTCCAGCTCGCGCAGTGCATCACGCAGGTTGTTCGGCAGGCTTTGCTCGTTCTGCTCGTAGCTGTTGCCTTCGACGGGCGCGCCCGGCTCGATCTTGTTGGTCAGGCCGTGATGCACGCCTGCCAGGACCGAAGCCATCAGCAAGTACGGGTTGGCATCGGCGCCAGCAACGCGGTGTTCGATACGTACGGCGTCGGACGAGCCGGTCGGTACGCGAATCGCCACGGTACGGTTATCCAGGCCCCAGCACGGCGAGTTCGGCACGTAGAACTGTGCGCCGAAACGACGGTACGAGTTGACGTTCGGGCAGAGGAAGGCCATCTGCGCCGGTAGGGTCTCGAGCACACCGCCGATCGCGTGACGCAGTGCGGCGTTCTGCTCGGGATCCTCACTGGCAAAAATATTCTTGCCGTCTTTATCAAGGATCGAGATGTGGACGTGCAGACCGTTACCCGCCTGGCCTGGGTAAGGCTTGGCCATGAAGGTGGTGTCCATCTCATGGTCGTAGGCGATGTTCTTGATCAGACGCTTGAGCAGTACCGCGTAATCGCAGGCCTTGATCGGGTCGGCAACGTGGTGCAGGTTCACTTCGAACTGCGCCGGAGCACTTTCCTTGACGATCGCGTCGGCAGGGATGCCTTGCTCTTTCGCACCTTCCAGGATGTCCTGGAGGCAGTCGACGTATTCGTCGAGGTCGTCGATCAGGTAAACCTGGGTCGAGTGCGGACGTTTGCCGGAAATCGGCGAGCGTGGAGGTTGTGGCCGGCCATTCACGTTCTCCTGGTCGATCAGGTAGAACTCAAGCTCGAATGCGGCGCAGATGGTCAGGCCCATCTCGTCGAACTTGGTCACGACCTGGCGCAGGACTTCACGTGGGTCGGCGAAGAAAGGTTCACCTTCCAGTTCGTGCATGGTCATCAACAGTTGCGCGGTAGGGCGCTTCTGCCAGGGTTCATTGCACAGGGTATCGGGGATTGGATAGCAGATTCGGTCAGCATCACCGATGTCCAGGCCCAGGCCGGTGCTTTCCACCGTCGAGCCGTTGATATCCAGAGCAAATAGAGAGGCCGGCAGGTTGATGCCTTTCTCGTAAACCTTGTGGAGGCTGGTGCGTTCGATGCGCTTGCCGCGCACCACACCATTCATATCCGCAATCAGAAGGTCAACGTACAGAACCTCAGGATGTTCCTTAAGGAACGCGTTCGCTTCGTTGAGCTGAACGGCACGCGGGGGTACCGACATGATGCAACACCTTTGTTGTTAAAAATATCAATCATTGATCTTTTCGGATTCCAGTCAACCCGAACGGCATGCCGAAGTCAAGCGAGGCCTTTTTTGCCCTAAAAAAGCGCTCCAAGGGCATTTTTGAGGCGCTTTGGGGCACTTTTATGCATTCAGGGTCTTTGGCGGCCGCAGCCTTGAGCGGGGCGTGTTGTATTTTTTACGGGGGTGTTGTGTAAAAAAATGAACAACGCTAAGCTCAAATCAAACCCATAACAGCAATAATACCGGGGTGCTTCATGTCTCGCCTGCCGTTAATCGGCGTCACCAACTGCTCAAGGCAGATCGGTTTGCATGCTTATCACATCACCCGCGATAAGTACGTCCGCGCAGCGGCCACCGCTGCCAAGGGCCTGCCGTCGATACTCGCGTCACTGGCGGAACTGCTCGATCCGACCGATATTATTGACGGTCTGGATGGCATCCTGTTTACCGGCTCTCCTTCTACTGTAGAACCTTTTCACTATAGCGGTCCTGCGAGTGTGCCGGGAACTGCTCATGATCCTGCACGCGACGCCACTGCCCTCCCGTTGATTCGCGCCAGCCAGCAGGCAACACAACGCGACGCGGATGCGTCAAATAACGCCTGACGTTTAAAGACGTCAGGACACTCAGCCCAGAGGCATTTATGAGTAACAACCTCGACCAGCTCACCGATTGGTTGAAAGACCACAAGATCACAGAAGTCGAATGCATGATTGGCGATCTGACCGGGATCACCCGCGGCAAGATTTCGCCGACCAACAAGTTCATTGCCGAAAAAGGCATGCGCCTGCCCGAGAGTGTGCTGTTGCAAACAGTGACGGGCGACTACGTCGAAGACGACATCTATTACGAACTGCTCGACCCGGCCGACATCGACATGATCTGCCGCCCGGACTCGAACGCGGTATTCCTCGTGCCGTGGGCCATCGAGCCGACCGCGCAGGTGATTCACGACACCTACGACAAGCAGGGCAACCCGATCGAGCTGTCGCCGCGCAACGTGCTGAAGAAAGTCCTGAAGCTCTATTCCGACAAGGGCTGGCAGCCGATCGTGGCGCCGGAGATGGAGTTCTACCTGACCAAGCGTTGCGAAGACCCGGACTTCCCGTTGCAGCCGCCGATTGGCCGCTCCGGTCGCCCGGAAACCGGACGTCAGTCGTTCTCCATTGAGGCGGCTAACGAATTCGACCCGTTGTTCGAAGACGTCTACGACTGGTGCGAACTGCAAGAGCTGGATCTGGACACGCTGATCCACGAGGACGGCACGGCGCAGATGGAGATCAACTTCCGTCACGGCGACGCGCTGTCCCTGGCCGACCAGATCCTGGTGTTCAAGCGCACCATGCGCGAAGCGGCGCTCAAGCACGACGTGGCCGCGACCTTCATGGCCAAGCCGATGACCGGCGAGCCGGGCAGCGCGATGCACTTGCACCAGAGCATCATCGACATAGAAACCGGCAAGAACGTCTTCTCCAATGAAGACGGGACGATGAGCGAGCTGTTCCTGCACCACATCGGTGGCTTGCAGAAGTTCATCCCCGAGCTGTTGCCGCTGTTCGCACCCAACGTCAACTCGTTCCGCCGCTTCCTGCCGGATACCTCGGCGCCGGTGAACGTGGAGTGGGGCGAAGAAAACCGCACCGTCGGCCTGCGAGTCCCGGACGCAGGGCCGCAAAACCGTCGGGTGGAAAACCGCCTGCCGGGCGCCGATGCCAACCCTTACCTGGCGATCGCCGCGAGCCTGCTCTGCGGTTACATCGGCATGGTGGAAGGCATCAACCCGAGCGCACCGGTGGTTGGACGGGGTTACGAGCGACGCAATCTGCGTTTGCCGCTGACCATCGAAGACGCACTGGAGCGCATGGAACACAGCGCGACCATCGAGAAGTATCTGGGCAAAAAATTCATCACTGGCTACGTCGCGGTCAAGCGGGCCGAGCATGAAAACTTCAAGCGCGTGATCAGTTCGTGGGAGCGGGAGTTCCTGTTGTTCGCCGTCTGATGCGCCGGGTGCAGCCCTGAACAGCCGCACTCTCACCCTATAAGGAGAGCTTTATGACCAGCAAGAACCCGCAAACCCGTGAATGGCAAACCTTGAGCCGCGAACACCACCTGGCGCCTTTCAGCGACTTCAAGCAGCTGAAAGAGAAAGGCCCGCGGATCATCACCAACGCCAAGGGCGTTTATCTCTGGGACAGCGAAGGCAACAAGATCCTCGACGGCATGGCCGGCCTGTGGTGCGTGGCTATCGGTTACGGTCGCGATGAACTGGCCGATGCCGCCAGCAAACAGATGCGCGAGCTGCCTTATTACAACCTGTTCTTCCAGACCGCCCACCCGCCGGTACTGGAGCTGGCCAAGGCCATCTCGGACATCGCGCCAGAAGGCATGAACCACGTGTTCTTCACCGGTTCCGGCTCCGAAGGCAACGACACCATGCTGCGTATGGTCCGCCACTACTGGGCGATCAAGGGCCAGCCGAACAAGAAGGTCATCATCAGCCGCATAAACGGCTACCACGGCTCGACCGTGGCCGGCGCCAGCCTGGGCGGCATGACTTACATGCACGAACAGGGCGACTTGCCGATCCCGGGCATCGTTCACATCCCGCAGCCGTACTGGTTCGGTGACGGGGGCGACATGACCCCTGAAGAGTTCGGTATCTGGGCCGCCAACCAGTTGGAAGAAAAGATTCTCGAACTCGGCGTCGACACGGTCGGTGCGTTCATTGCCGAGCCGATCCAGGGCGCGGGCGGCGTGATCATTCCGCCAGACAGCTACTGGCCGCGCATCAAGGAAATCCTCGCCAAGTACGACATCCTGTTCGTTGCGGACGAGGTGATTTGTGGTTTCGGTCGTACCGGCGAGTGGTTCGGCAGCGATTTCTACGGCCTCAAGCCCGACATGATGACCATCGCCAAAGGCCTGACGTCCGGCTACATCCCGATGGGTGGCCTGATCGTGCGTGATGAAGTGGTCGATGTGCTGAACGAAGGGGGCGACTTCAACCACGGATTCACCTATTCCGGGCACCCGGTCGCCGCTGCGGTGGCACTGGAAAATATTCGTATTCTGCGCGAAGAGAAAATTATCGAGCACGTTCGTGCAGAAACGGCACCTTATTTGCAAAAGCGTCTACGGGAACTGAACGATCACCCTCTGGTGGGTGAAGTTCGTGGGGTAGGTCTGTTGGGGGCTATCGAACTGGTTCAGGACAAGGCGACCCGTGCGCGGTATGTCGGCAAGGGGGTTGGCATGATCTGCCGGCAGTTCTGCTTCGACAACGGGCTGATCATGCGCGCCGTGGGCGACACCATGATCATTGCTCCGCCACTGGTCATCACCAAGGCCGAGATCGACGAACTGGTGACCAAGGCGCGCAAGTGCCTGGACCTGACGCTGAGTGCGCTGCAAAGCTAAGTGCTAGGCTCTGAGCGAGGTCCGTGGCTGGCACTTCGCTCAGGGCGCACAAAGGATGGGTCTTTCCTTGAAAGCCTGCCTTGTAACTTGCCAGACTATCCGCTGTTTGAGTTGCCAAGGAATCGGCCGCTGGATCTTGGTTCACAAAAAAAATGTGGTTAAAAAGAATAATTGGAGCATTACGCATGAAGGCATTAGGTTTGAAGAAAACTGGCAAGACACTGCTCGCCTTGTCCCTGATGGGCGTGATGGCTGGGGCAGCCCAGGCCGACGATAAAGTACTGCACGTTTACAACTGGTCCGACTACATCGCACCGGACACCATCGCGAACTTTGAAAAAGAGTCCGGGATCAAGGTCGTCTACGATGTGTTCGACAGTAACGAAACCCTCGAGGCGAAGTTGCTGGCCGGTAAGTCCGGTTATGACGTGGTGGTGCCCTCCAACAACTTCCTGGCCAAGCAGATCAAGGCCGGTGTTTACCGGGAGCTGGACAAGTCCAAGCTGTCCAACTACGGCAACCTGAACAAGTCGCTGCTCAAGGCGGTTTCTGTCAGCGACCCGGACAACAAACATGCCTTCCCTTACATGTGGGGTTCGATCGGTATCGGTTACAACGCCGAGAAGGTCAAAGCGGCGCTGGGCATCGACAAGATCGACTCTTGGGATGTGGTGCTCAAGCCGGAGAACATCGCCAAGCTCAAGGGCTGCGGCGTGAGCTTCCTCGATTCGCCGACCGAAATGCTGCCAGTTGCCCTGCATTACCTGGGTCTGCCGACCGACAGCCAGAAAAAGGAAGATCTGAAGAAGGCTGAAGAGCTGTTCCTGAAGATTCGTCCTTCGATCACCTACTTCCACTCGTCCAAGTACATCTCGGACCTGGCCAACGGCAACATCTGCGTAGCCGTCGGCTATTCGGGTGACGTTCAGCAGGCCAAGACCCGTGCCGCCGAAGCCGGTGACAAGGTGAAAGTCAGCTACGCCATTCCAAAAGAAGGCGCCGGCAGCTTCTACGACATGGTCGCTATTCCTAAAGATGCGGAAAACGTCGAGGGTGCCTACAAGTTCATGAACTACCTGTTGCAGCCGAAAGTGATGGCTGAAATCACCAACGCCGTGCGTTTCCCTAACGGCAACGCCGAAGCCACTCAGTACGTGAACAAGGAAATCACCTCGGACCCGGGCATCTACCCGACTGCCGAAGTGCAGGCCAAGCTGTATGCAATCGCCGATTTGCCAGCCGCTACCCAGCGTGAGCTGACCCGCAGCTGGACCAAGATCAAATCCGGTAAATAAGCCGGTTTAAGGCAATAACCTGTTGCCGTCGTCGCTCTGGCGGCGGCAGCAGGGATAATTAAATGACAGAAAGTTTTGCTGGAAAGGTTTATCGAGGGTAAGTTGCGCGCCGGTTTTGTTGCCACGCAGCCATGGCTGTCACGTAACGCTGGGCAACTTGGGCCCAACTATTTTAGAGGACCTTCACTTGCCTGTTTCTTTGTTTCGCAACGCCTTGCTGATCGGCGCCGGCCTGACGCTCGCCGTCAGTGTTCAAGCTGCGTCCACCGTGCATATTTATAACTGGTCGGATTACATCGGGCAGACCACCCTCGCCGATTTCGAAAAAGCCACTGGCGTCAAGCCGGTGTACGACGTGTTCGACTCCAACGAAACCCTGGAAGGCAAGTTGCTGGCCGGGCACACCGGGTATGACGTGGTCGTGCCGTCCAACCACTTCCTGGGCAAGCAGATCAAGGCCGGGGCGTTCCAGAAGCTCGACAAGTCGCAGTTGCCGAACTACCCCAACCTCGATCCGGTGCTGCTCAAGCGCCTGGAAATGAACGACCCTGGCAACCAGTACGCCGTGCCGTACCTGTGGGGTACCAACGGCATCGGCTACAACGTCGACAAGGTCAAGGCGGTGCTCGGCGTCGACAAGATCGATTCCTGGGCCGTGCTGTTCGAACCCGAGAACATCAAGAAGCTCAACAGCTGTGGCGTGGCCTTCCTCGACTCGGCTGACGAAATGCTGCCGACGGTCCTGAACTACATGGGCCTGAACGCCAACAGCACGAACCCGGACGACTACCAAAAGGCTGAAGCCAAGTTACTGGCAGTGCGGCCTTATGTGACCTACTTCCACTCGTCCAAATACATCTCGGACCTGGCCAACGGCAACATTTGTGTCGCGGTCGGTTTCTCGGGGGATATTTTCCAGGCCAAGGCCCGTGCTGCCGAAGCTGGAAAAGGCGTGAATGTTGCCTACGCGATTCCAAAGGAAGGCGGTGCGCTGTGGTTCGACATGCTGGCGATTCCCAAGGACTCCGCCAACGTCAAACAGGCCCATGCCTTCATCAACTATGTACTCAAGCCTGAAGTGATCGCTCAGGTGAGTGATGCCGTCGGCTACGCCAACCCCAATCCCGGGTCGGACAAACTGATGGAGCAATCGATTCGTAGCAATCAATCGGTGTATCCGCCGCAAGCGGTCCTCGACAAGACCTACGTGCAGGTTGAGCTGCCGCCAAAGATTCAACGGTTGATGACCCGCAGCTGGACCAAGGTCAAGTCGGGTAAATAGTGACAAAGGCTCAGACTATCCAAGGTTCGCCTGTATTGGGTGAACTGCAAATTTTGTTGGGAGTTTCGTAAATGGCAGTTGCCTCCGGCGCCTATAAGAAAGCCCTCGAGGGCGACCAGACACCGAAACAGGTGCTGGTCAAAATCGACCGGGTCACGAAGAAGTTCGACGAGACGATTGCCGTGGACGATGTGTCCCTGGAAATCAGGAAGGGCGAGATCTTCGCTTTGCTCGGCGGTTCGGGATCGGGCAAATCGACCTTGCTGCGCATGCTTGCAGGTTTCGAACGGCCCACGGAGGGGCGCATTTTCCTCGACGGCGTCGACATCACCGAGATGCCGCCGTACGAGCGTCCGATCAACATGATGTTCCAGTCCTACGCCTTGTTCCCGCACATGACCGTGGCGCAGAACATCGCTTTCGGCCTGAAGCAGGACAAGATCCCGGCGGCAGAAGTCGATGCCCGTGTGACCGAAATGCTCAAGCTGGTGCAGATGAGCCAGTACGCCAAGCGCAAGCCGCACCAGCTCTCCGGTGGTCAGCGTCAGCGTGTTGCGCTGGCTCGCTCACTGGCCAAGCGTCCGAAGCTGCTGTTGCTCGACGAGCCGATGGGCGCGCTGGACAAAAAACTGCGTTCGCAGATGCAGCTCGAACTGGTGGAGATCATCGAACGCGTCGGCGTGACCTGCGTCATGGTGACCCACGATCAGGAAGAGGCCATGACCATGGCCGAGCGCATTGCAATCATGCACCTGGGCTGGATCGCGCAGATCGGCAGCCCGATCGATATCTACGAAACCCCGACCAGCCGCCTGGTGTGCGAGTTCATCGGTAACGTCAACATCTTCGAAGGCGAAGTGGTGGACGATGCCGAGGGCCATGCGCTGATTACCTGCAAGGACCTGGACCGCAACATCTACGTCGGCCACGGCATCAGCACCTCGGTGCAAGACAAGTCGGTGACCTACGCGATTCGTCCGGAAAAACTGCTGGTGACAGCAGAAATGCCGACCTGCGAACATAACTGGTCGAGCGGCAAGGTCCACGATATTGCCTACCTCGGCGGGCATTCGGTGTTCTACGTCGAATTGCCAAGCGGGAAGATCGTGCAGTCGTTCGTGGCCAACGCCGAACGTCGTGGCCAGCGCCCTACCTGGGGCGATCAGGTTTACGTCTGGTGGGAAGATGACAGCGGCGTGGTACTGCGCTCATGAACACGCAAAAACTCACGCGCCGACTCAGTCGAATAATTCCCGCGGGTCGTCATCTGGTCATTGGGGTCCCGTTCCTCTGGCTGTTCATGTTCTTCATGCTGCCGTTCTTCATCGTCCTGAAGATCAGCTTCGCCGAAGCCGACGTGGCCATTCCGCCGTACACCGAGATCTACAGCTACGTCGATCAGAAGGTCCAGCTGCTGCTGAACCTGGGCAACTACACGATGCTGGGCGGCGACGAGTTGTATATCGCCGCTTACCTCGGCTCGTTGAAAATGGCGTTTTTCAGCACGCTTCTCTGTTTGCTGATCGGCTACCCGATGGCCTACGCCATCGCCAGCGCCCGTAAAGAAGTGCAGACAGTGCTGGTGCTGCTGATCATGATGCCGACCTGGACCGCCATCCTGATCCGCGTGTATGCGTGGATGGGCATCCTCAGCAACAACGGCTTGCTCAATGGCTTCCTGATGTCGATGGGCTGGATCAACGAGCCGCTGCAGATCCTCAACACCAACCTGGCGGTCTATATCGGTGTGGTTTATTCGTACCTGCCGTTCATGATCCTGCCGCTGTACGCCAACCTGGTGAAGCACGACAACAGTTTGCTGGAAGCCGCTTCGGACCTGGGTTCAAGCAACTTCAACAGCTTCTGGAAGATCACCGTCCCGTTATCGAAAAACGGCATCATCGCTGGCTGCATGCTGGTGTTCATCCCTGTGGTCGGTGAGTTCGTGATCCCGGAACTGCTCGGCGGCCCGGAAACCCTGATGATCGGTAAAGTGCTCTGGCAAGAGTTCTTCAACAACCGTGACTGGCCGGTGGCGTCCGCCCTGGCGGTGGTGATGCTGGCGATCCTGATTGTGCCGATCATCCTGTTCAACCGCAGTCAGGCCAAGGAAATGGAGGGTAAAGAATGAAGCGCTTCCGTTTCTCCAGCCTGATGCTGGTGCTCGGCCTGTTGTTCATTTATGCGCCGATGCTGATCCTGGTGATCTACTCGTTCAACGCCTCGAAACTGGTGACGGTCTGGGGCGGCTGGTCGGTCAAGTGGTACGTCGGTCTGCTGGACAACACCCAACTGATGGGCTCGGTGGTGCGCTCGCTGGAAATCGCCTGCTACACCGCGATTGCCGCCGTTGCGCTGGGGACGCTGGCGGCGTTCGTGCTGACCCGCGTCACTCGCTTCAAGGGCCGCACACTGTTCGGTGGCTTGGTCACCGCGCCGCTGGTGATGCCGGAAGTAATCACCGGTCTGTCGCTGTTGCTGCTGTTCGTGGCGATGGCGCAGATGATCGGCTGGCCGCAGGAGCGGGGGCTGGTGACCATCTGGATTGCCCACACCACGTTCTGCGCCGCCTATGTGGCGGTGGTGGTCTCGGCGCGCCTGCGTGAGCTGGACCTGTCCATCGAAGAGGCGGCCATGGACCTCGGTGCGCGGCCGTGGAAGGTGTTCTTCCTGATCACCATTCCGATGATCGCGCCGTCGCTGGCCGCCGGCGGCATGATGTCGTTTGCCTTGTCGCTGGATGACCTGGTGCTGGCGAGTTTCGTCTCCGGGCCGGGTTCCACGACCTTGCCGATGGAAGTGTTCTCGGCCGTGCGTCTGGGCGTGAAGCCCGAGATCAATGCGGTGGCCAGCCTGATTCTGTTGGCGGTGTCGATCGTGACCTTCATGGTCTGGTTCTTCAGCCGCCGTGCTGAAGAAAGCCGCAAACGTGCGATTCAGCAAGCCATCGAAGAGGGTGCTGCGGACTCCTGGAAGCAACCGGACGTACGCCGCGCGCAGGCGCCGGAAGCGGCTTGAACCCGATGCCGGGTTAATCCGGATCAACTGTGGGAGCGAGCCTGCTCGCGAAGGGGCCCTGTCAGTCGACGCAGGTGTCGACTGACACATCGCTTTCGCGAGCAGGCTCGCTCCCTCCGGTTTTCATGCCGCCCAAGGCGATGTGCGAATCACTTCGACGAAGTTCATCGGTTTGAACCCCGGTTCCTGATCCACCAGCACATCGGTCTTCACGTTGCCGAAGGTGGTATGCGGACGATGGCGCAGGCCGTCGGCAAAGGCGCAGATGATGCATTCCTTGAAACCTTCACCCCGTGGATGCGCGTGTACCACCGCTTCACGCTGCACGATCGAAAATGCCGAGTAGTCCACTCCCAACACGTCCATTTCGACGCCAGCGGTCACCAGCGCCACGGTCGGCCGCAGATGTCTGGGGATGCCCGGCGTGGTGTGCAGGGCGATCGATAGCCAGACCTGCTCGATATCGTCGTCGCTCAACCCGTACGGCTTGAGGAAGGCTGCGGCAGCGTTTGCCCCGTCGACTTCGAAGCGTTCGTCAGTGCTGCGGTGACCTTCCACCAAGCCCAGGTCATGGAACATCGCACCGACGTACAGCAGCTCCGGGTCGTAGGCCAGTGCCTGGCGTTCACCGCTCAGGGCACCGAACAGAAACACCCGGCGCGAGTGGTGGTAAAGCAGCTCGGACTCGATGTCGCGAATGTAGTCGGTGGTGGCGCGGGCGAGGGTACTGTCGGGGATTTTGATGCCGGCGATGCTGCTGCTCATGGTAGTTGCCTCATGGGGAACGCCGTGGCGGCGCTGATGGATCCAGTCTGTTCGCGCCTCCTGAAGTGAACAATCGACACGCGGCTACGATCCCGGCCAATCAGCATGCAAATCGTGCCAGTTCGCTTCTTGGCCATGGATTGGCTAGGGTGGGTGAGCCGTTCATCCGCCAGAGGCCGCTTTGCCCCATGACTAAATCCGTTGCCATCGTGGTGTTCTCTGGCGTCCAGTCGCTGGATGTCACCGGTCCCATGGACGTATTTTCCGAGGCCAATCGGTTCCTTGCGCGGCAGGATCATTATCAACTGCACGTCATCGGCCTCGAACGCGGTGTGATGCCGTGCTCGAACGGCCTGGCGCTGCACGCCCATCGGCATTTCAGCGAAGCGCTGGAGGCTTACGACTTGCTCTTGGTGGCCGGTGGGCCGCAGTTGCCGTTCGAGGATTTCGGCGCGCTGTTTCATGGTTGGCTACGCGAGGCGTGCGCGCGTTCGCAGCGCTTCGGCTCCATCTGCAACGGTGCCTTCACACTGGCCCGCGCCGGGTTGCTCGAGGGGCGTACGGTGACCACGCACTGGAGCGATGCCGCCGCGTTGGCGGCATTATGTCCGTCGACCCGGGTCGAAGCCGATCGGCTCTACGTCGAGGACGCTGAGCTGTTCACCTCGGCGGGCGTGACGGCGGGGATCGATCTGTCGCTGTACTTGCTCGCCAAGGATCACGGTCCGCAAGTGGCCTTGAGCGTGGCCAAGCGTCTGGTGGTGTTTACCCAGCGCTCCGGTGGGCAATCGCAGTTCAGCCCGTTTCTGACGCCGCATGCTGAAGCAAAATCCCCTGTGGCGATGGTTCAGCATTACGTGTTGGCCAACCTGACCGGGGATTTGGGCATTGCCGATCTGGCCGCAGCGGCCAACATGAGCACGCGCAATTTCTCTCGGGTGTTCGCCCGGGAAGCTGGAATCACTCCGGCGGAGTTCGTTGAGCAGGCGCGGGTGGACGCTGCCCGGGTGATGCTCGAAAGCTCTCGGGCACCGCTCAAGACGGTCGCGTATCAATGTGGTTTTCGTGACGCCCAGCACATGCGCAGCGTGTTCAACCGACGGCTGGGCGTGACGCCGCAGCAGTTTCGGCTGAATTTTTCGGCGATAGTTTGAGCTGTTCTGTGGCGAGGGAGCTTGCTCCCGCTGGGCCGCGAGCGGCCCCAAAACCTGCAACCGTGCTGTATCAGGTGTACCGCACTCATCGGTTTTTGGAGTGCTGCGCACTCCAGCGGGAGCAAGCTCCCTCGCCACAGGGGTTGATGTCAGCCTTTCAGCACGTCATGCGCTTCAAGTGCTCGCAGCGAGAAGACGTACGCTGCGCCGGCATTCAGCGAAATTGCGGTGGCCAGGGTGGCGGCGATTTCTTCGCGAGTGGCACCGGCCTTGATCGCCGCGTCGGTGTGTACTCCGATGCAGCCGTCGCAACGAGTGGTGATGGCGACAGCGATGGAAATCAACTCGCGGGTCTTGGCGTCGAGCACTTCATTTTCAGCGGCAGCTTCATCCAGCGCCATAAAGGCCTTGACCATTTTCGGGTTGCTCTTGCCCAGTGCGCCGAAGGCTTTCTGGATGGTGGGCAGCAGTTCGGACCAGTTATTGAACATTGCATTCACTCCTGAGCAGGTTGGGATGTACGGTGTGCGACACGTACAGTTTTGACCACTCGGGCGCTTTGCGTTTGCCCGATCCGCTCAGTTGTTGATCCAATCGTCGCAAATGAACTCGATCGATAAACTCATCGCTTTGGCCGGCCTGCGTTTATCAAGAAGTTCAAGAAAACAGCGCCGGGAAGATTGCGGCGAGGGATTTAAATCTTTGTTGTCTGTCAGGGCCTCATCGCGAGCAGGCTCGCTCCCACATTAGATCTTCAGTGCACACAGTTTTTGTGTACGAAGAAAATCAATTGTGGGAGCGAGCCTGCTCCGGGCGGCGTTCCGACGATGACGGCAGCCCTGCCAACAACAATCTCGATCTACTGCGCCACCCGCGCCGGCAACAGCTTCAAGGTGCTGCGGGTATTGGCCGTGACTTCTTCTTCATTGAAATGCGCCTCCTGGTAGACGCCTTCGATATAGGCTTCGGCCTGGTCATCGTAGTGTGAATCGAACAGCACACCGCTTTGGCCGACCGGGTTGATGGTCAGGCCGTGCGCCGGGTCGGCGAAGTCGATGATCCGGCGGGTCGACGGGCCGTAAGTCACAGGCCATGGCGCCGGGCCGATTTTTGCCGAGAGGTTGTTCGGCACTTCGTGGCTGCCGGGAGCCTCGAACGGGCCGACGTTGAAAATTCGATCCAGCGGCTTTTGCATGCCCAGCGGATGGCCGTGGGTCAGGGTGTGGGCATCGCCCCATAGCCATTGCGCCGGGTCAGGGCCGAGGGTGGTTTTCAGGTGGGCGATACTCGCCTGCCACGCAGCCTTGACGATGTCGGCGCGGGTTTCCTTGCCGAGTGTGTTGCGGTTGTCCCACCACGGCGAGTTCGCGGAGGCAGCCAGCCGAGGCAGTGCGGCATCGATCACGCGGGTCGAGAGCAAGGTCTCGAAAAAGCTGTCGCCGAGTTCGTCGTGCAGTGCGCCATCGACGAGGTTGAACAGGAACTGGTTGAACAGGGTGGCGCTGGTGGAGTTCACCGGGTAATCGCCTTTCCACTTGGCCAGTTGCTCCACCAGTTGCAGCTCTTGCGGGTCGCTGACCACTTCACGCAGTACCGGCAACAGCGGGGCCAACAGGCGAGGGCCGTAGTCGGTGGTGGTGCCCAGTTGCAGTTTCTGGCTGGCGTCGATGTTCCACTTCACGCTCTTGTCGCTGAGCTGGCGATTGAGCTGCTGACCGCGATCCGGCAGGTTGTAGTAGCCAGGGATCTCCATGCCCGTCGGCGAAACCGGCTGGAAGTTGGCCGAGACGATATAGCCGCGCGCCGGGTTTTCTTCCTGCGGGTTGGCGCTGAAGGGGTAGAAACCTTCCTTGTCAGCCTGACTGGTGCTGCCGTCGAGTATGAACCACGGTTTGACCCCGGCCGGACGTTTAGGCAGTTGTGCCGCTGCCCACCAGCCAATGTCACCCTTGGCATTGCCCCAGACGATATTCAGCCCCGGCGCATGAACCTTGGCCGCCGCCGCGCGGGCCTTGGCCAGGGTGTCGGCACGATTGAGCTGATAGAAGCCTTCGAGGATCGGGTTCTGGGTTTCGAGGAATGCCCACCACATGGCGATCGGCGTCTTGCCGGCGCTGGCACCGAGCACGTTGTTGATGATCGGGCCATGGGGCGATTGACGCAGGATCAACGTGACCGCCGCCTGGCCCTTCACGGCAATCTGCTGCTCGGTGTTGACCATGTCGACCCACTTGCCGTGATACCAGACCTGGTTGGCATTGTCCGGGTTGACCTTTTCGGCGATCAGGTCGAGGTCGTCATTCTGGAACATGGTCAGGCTCCAGCCGAAGTCCAGGTTGTGGCCGAGGAAAGCAAAAGGCACCAGGACCTGATGGTGCCCGTAAAGCTCGAAACCCGGCGCCGAGAGTTGCGCTTCGTACCACACCGACGGCGTCGAAAAACGAATGTGCGGATCACCGGCCAGCAGCGGTTTGCCGCTTTGGGTGCGAGTACCGGAAACCACCCAGGCGTTACTGCCCTCGAACTGTGGCAGGCCGTTGTCGGCCAACGCTTGCTCACTCAGGCGCGCAATGGCGTTGAGGTCTTTCCAGTCAGCGGCGGAGAGCACCGGGGCTTTGCTGGACGGACGTTTGGCCAGCACGCCTTTGGGCTGCCAATCGAGGTCGAAGATATTCAGGTAATCGCTGCCCAGCTGATCGCGTACATAGGTCAGCAACGGTTCGGTGCGAAACGCCGCGGCAAAGCTGTAGGCCATGTAGCCGGCGACGCTGACGGTGTCCTCGGCGGTGAACGCGCGTTTGCGGATGCCCAGCACGTCGAATTCTATCGGCGCTGCGTGGGTGTCCTGATACTGGTTGATCCCGTCCAGATAAGCTTGCAGCGCCTTCCACGCCGGAGACTGGCGGTCGAGTGCGGCCACGTAGCTTTCGGCGCGCTCGCGGATGCGCAGGCTGCGGAACAGTTTGTCGGTGTCGATCAGTTTTGGCCCGAGGACTTCGGCCAGCTCGCCACGGGCCAGGCGACGCATGGCTTCCATCTGGAACAGCCGGTCCTGGGCGTGTACATAACCGAGGGCGCGATAGAGGTCGGTTTCGTTCTCGGCGCGAATATGCGGCACGCCGCGTTCGTCGTAGCGCACCGTCACCGAGCCTTGCAGGCGTTGCAATTCCACCTGGCCCTGACGCGTCGGTTGCTTGCTGTACACATACCAGCCACCGCCAGCCGCGAGGACGACGAGTAGCAGGGCCAGCAGGGTCAGAACGCGTTTCATGGTGACTCCTTGTGCATTCGAAATTGCCGCCGTCTAAGGCTGCAAACATTTAGCACAGACCCTCTGTGCCGAGCATTACCTTCCTTGAAAAGTCCGGAATGCCTTAGGCTCTGTACGATAACTGCCTGCGCATCGACCAGGCTGCGTTAAAAACAGGCTCGGAATGCTCATTTAGGGGCCTAAAGTCGGGTGCGACCCCAGCCGTTCCTCGCCTGTTTTTGCCTTGCCTGATCGCCGCTCGGCGAGTTCTCGTACAGACCCTAGTGTGCCCATGGACAGTAGCAGCCCACCGCGAGGGTATGCGTGGCGCTCACCGGGCGGTCTTCGCTCAGTGCCTGGAGGATCGGTTCGATAAAGCTGTTGCTGGAGTTGCAGGTCAGGCCTTCGCTGTAGGGCCCGAAATACGCCAGTTTGCCGCTGCGGTCCCAGATCGCGACCGCCGGGCTTGCAGGGATTTGTTCGGAGCCTGGCAAGGTGTCGAGGGTTTTCAGGCGGCTCAAGGTACTGGGTAACTGACCCTGGCTACCGGGCTTCTGTACCGCATAAAACTCAACGCCTTGCGGCACAAAGTGCTCAAGCAGTTCGGCCAGGTGCTGTTGATTGCCGACGTTGCACGGGCAGGCCGGGTCCCAGAAGTGCACGACCCGAATCGCACCGGGGCCTGCCAGATTGGCGGGAAGGCTCAGCGGATCACCGGAAAACAACGCCGTGTGCGAGCTGAATGCCCGCAGGTAGCGTCCCTGAAACCAGTCATAGGCGGCCCACAGCGCGCCGGCACACACAAGGGCGAGCAGACTGGCAAGCAGTGTCGTGCGGTAGTGCGGACGCATACGGAACCATCCTCGAAGGTCGCGTAGCTTGCCATGCTTGCCGCGACAGATGAATATCGCAGGCCCATAAAGTCTGTTTTGCGCTCTGCGCTTTGCCTGGAAACCCGTGATGCCTGCCACCTTCAACCCCGATCATCTGCGTGCCAGCCTGCGGCCCTTGGCCGAGGCGCAGCCGTTGTCGGAGGAGGCGCAGGCTTATCAGCATTTTTATGGGCTGGATTTCCCGCAGCGCAGTGTGCCGGTCAAACGCGGGCTTGGCAGTTTCAAGGTCGGTGACTATCAGTTGGTCAGCCAGGTCTGGTGGCCGCAGCGGGTGGTGGCGACGATGTTCCTGTTCCACGGTTTCTACGATCACATGGGCCTGTATCGGCATGTGATCGAATGGGCGCTGGATCAGGGGTTCGTGGTGATCGCCTGTGATTTACCGGGGCATGGGTTGTCCAGTGGCGAGCGCGCGAGTATCGAGGATTTCGCCGAGTATCAGGCGGCGCTGCAAGGGTTGTTCGCTGAGGCGCGGTCGCTGGATCTGCCGCAACCGTGGCACCTGTGCGGGCAGAGTACGGGCGGTGCGATTGTTATCGATCACGTGTTGAACGCTGGCGCGGACAGTCCTGCGCAAGGGCAGGTGATACTGCTTGCGCCGCTGGTTCGGCCGCGCTCCTGGGGCTGGTCGCACTTCAGCTATTACCTGATGAAGCCTTTCGTCAAAGGCATCGCCCGGCGCTTCAGCGAGAACACCAACGACCCGGCGTTCTTGCCATTCCTGCAAGCCGATCCGCTACAACCGCTGCGTTTGCCGAGCGTGTGGGTCGGGGCGCTGGCGCGGTGGATCAAGCGCATTGAAGCGGCTCCGCACAGCAGCCGTCGACCACTGATCGTCCAGGGGCAGGCGGACATGACGGTGGACTGGGAACACAACCTTGACGTGCTGGGGAGCAAGTTCGACCGGCCGCAGGTGTTGAAACTGCCCGAGGCCCGCCATCATCTGGCGAATGAAACCCCGGCGTTGCGCCAGGAGTATTTCGGGTTTTTGACCAAGCGCATCAAAGGGCGAAATTTCTAGCGACTGTTATGACGCCATCGCGAGCAGGCTCGCTCCCACATTGGTTTTATGTCGTTCACAAATCCAGTGTGGGAGTGAGCCTGCTCCGGGCGGCGTTCCGACGATGGCGATCTTCCAGACGCAGAAGCTTACTGGCTAAGGCTCGAGGTGCTTTTCCCCACCGCCAGTCCCGCCCGAATCGCTGCCAACGCCGCCCGGTAATACGCCTTACCTTCAGAGGACTCGGCAAAGGTGGCGAACTCTTCCAGTTCGTCATCCGATAAGTCGCGATAGACGTACAGCAACGTGTTGTTCAAGTCGGAGCCGATTTGATCCATCAAGCGCTGACGCTGGCCGTCCAGCATGCCTTGGGCCTGACCGCCGCCGAGCAGGCCGGGGATCATCTGGCTCAGGCTGTCGGCCGCTACGCCGGCAATCGCCAGGCTGACTTCGGCACCGGCTTCGCGCGCCGGCAGTGCCTGGGCCAAATGGCCAATGATCAACTGACGGGTGTCGCTGGCTTCGATTTTCGGCAGGCCCTTGGCGTTCTTCGCCAACTGGTCGCGGCGGGTCGCCAGCAGTTCGGCGGCGATGATCTTGCGTCCCAGTGGTGACTGGAAAAACGCCAGTGCAGGTGCAGGGTCCGCGAGGTTTTTGCGCAGTTGCGCTTCGGCTCGATGGTCCATGGCTTGCGGGGCAAAGCGCTGGTTGCTGTTACTGACCAGCGCCTGAAACACCGCGGGCGGCAGGCTGCTTTGGTAGCGTTGCTGGGCGGCAGTGAGGGCATCGTTAAAATGCGCGCGTTGGTCTGGCCAACCGGCGACCTTGTACAACTGGTCGTGGCCGTCTGCCCAAGCGGGCAAAGTGCAGATCATCAACAGTGAAAAAAGCAAACGGCGCATAAGGACTCCTGTCAGCAGGCGACTATTCTCCGGGGCCGGACACAGGTTGTCGAGAATTCGTATCAGGTTCGTCAGCTTATCCGACGATCCTCCGCTACACGGCTCTGTCGGATTTTCTGGCGCAGGAATACTATGCGCGCCATGCAAATACCCTCTGATCACCCGCTGCTGTTACGTATCGTCGACGACCTGGCTACACATGGCTGGTCGCAGCAGAATATTTTCCTGCCCCAGGCTCTGACCCTGGAACTGGCGGCTGAGTGCCGTAAACGTGCAGCCGAAGGTGAGTTGGCGCCAGCGGCAGTGGGGCGCGGGCCTTTCTCGGAGATTCGCGAAGGCATTCGTGGCGACCATATTCAGTGGCTTGAGCCCGGGCAAGATGCGGCCTGCGACAGTTATCTGGGGTTGATGGACAGCCTGCGCGAGGCGATGAATCGGGGGTTGTTTCTCGGTCTTGAGGATTTCGAGAGCCATTTTGCGCTTTACCCGCCGGGCGCGTTCTACCTCAAGCACGTCGACCGCTTTCGCGACGACGACCGGCGCATGGTGTCGGCGGTCATCTATCTCAATGACAGCTGGCTGCCGGAGCATGGCGGCCAGTTGCGGATGTACCTGGAGGAGGGCAGAGAGCACGATGTGGTGCCCACTGGCGGTTGCCTGGTGGTGTTCCTGTCGGGCGAAGTGCCCCATGAAGTCCTGCCCGCGACCCGCGAGCGCCTGTCATTGACGGGCTGGTTTCGCCGGCGCGGCAACGAGCCATTCTGATCATGCAGAAAATTCTGGTGAGCCGTTGTCTGCTGGGCCACCGCGTGCGTTACGACGGTGGGGCCAGCGGGCCGTTCAATCAGCTGGAACAATGGATCGCCGAAGGTCGGGTGATCCCTTTGTGCCCGGAAGTCGCCGGCGGTTTGCCAACACCACGGGCTGCGGCCGAGATTCCGGGTGGGCAGGGCGGCCAGGTGCTCGACGGTATTGCACGGGTGATAACGACTGAGGGCGAGGACGTCAGCGCCGAGTTTCTCTCGGGTGCCCATCAGGCTCTGGAATTGGTCCGAAAACACGCAATCCGCATCGCCGTGCTCAAGGCCAACAGCCCGTCCTGTGGCAATCGGCTGACCTATGACGGGACCTTCAGCGGGGTCAAAGTCAGCGGCGAGGGCGTCACCGCAGCCTTGCTGACCCGCAATGGGGTGCAAGTGTTCAGCGAGCTGGAGTTGGCCGAGGCTGCGCTCGCGTTGGCTGCACTGTCCTTGTAGCAGCTGCCGAAGGCTGCGTTCGAGGACGAAGTCCTCGCAGAGCTAACACCACGCAGTTCCTGACGTAGTGCATTAGGACGCTTGCGACGGCTTCGCCGCCGAACGCAGGCTTCGCCAGTTGCTACAGGATTGCGTACATTTCTATATCAAGGTTTCGGTGGTTGGCTCGCGTCCATGCCGAACCATTTATCCGACAGCGCCATCAATCGGCCGTCCGCCTTGATCCGTTGCAGGGCCCGGTCGAGGCTGGCCTGGAATGCCGGGTTACCTTTCTGAAACGGAATCGCCAGGCTCAGGGTCGGACCGACCTTGGCACCTTCTTTTACCGGTAGACGACTGTCGCGAATGGCGTAGGGGATCAGTAAGCGATCGCTGATGGCTGCGTCGATCTGTTTGTCTGCCACATCCTTGAGCGGTTGCTGCGCGTCGGGATAGCTGCGCAGGTCAATACCTTCGACACCGCGCGCCTGTTCGACGAACTGACTGCCTTGCGCCACACCCAGGGACTGGCCCTTGAGCGCCAGCAAAGTGCCGAGCGGGCGTTGTTCTTCCTGGCGCACGATCAATTGTGCGCTTGAATAACTATAAGGTTCGCTGAAGTCGAAACGATCCTTGAGTTCTGGAGTCAGTGCTATGTGGTTGATGGCGACGTCGTACTTGCCGCTCTCGACCCCCGGCAACAGATCGGCCGAATCAGTGACCACGAAGTCGGCACGCACATCCAGTTCGTTGGCCAGCAGTTGGCCCAGTTCGACTTCGAAGCCGCTGAGCTTGCCGTCTTCCTTGAAGTTGAACGGTGGTGTGTTGGCTTCAAGCGCAATGCGCAACTCGCCACGGTCGTTTACATCGTCGATCAGTTCGGCATGAGCAAAAGGGCTCACAAGGGGCAGCAACAGTATCAGGCCAGGCAGAAAGCGCATGGTCACTCCTTGAATTCGTTATGTGCGGCGCGCTGTTTCGTGCGCTTTGCTATGGTGTTGAGGTGTTTCGACAACGAATCGCCACGAAGTTGTCACAACCGTAAAGATTAAGTTCAAAACTGGAGAAAAGAATGAAAACCTTTATGTCACGTGCAGTTCTCGCTGGTCTGATGCTCAGCGCTTCGATGCTGGCGAGCGCCGCGGACGTCCCCCGCACCAAGGCCCCTGCGGGTGCGAAGGTGTATATCGTCTCTCCGGCGGACGGTGCGACTGTAGATAAAACCTTCAAGGTCCGATTCGCTGTTGAAAAAATTGCCCTGGCGCCGGCCGGCGATCAGACCCCGCACACCGGGCACCACCACCTGCTGATTGACGTCAACCAGTTGCCAGTCGAGAACATGCCGATCCCGGCGGACGCCAACCACCTGCATTTCGGCAAGGCACAGACCGAAACCGAAGTGACCCTGACGCCGGGCAAGCACACCTTGCAACTGGAGCTGGGCGACAAGAACCACGTGCCGTTCGATCCGCCGATTGTTTCGAAAAAAATCTCCGTGACCGTCAAATAACAGGATGTCTTGGATCTGGCGTATTTAAGTTCGACGTTCGTTAAGCGCCCGAGGCAATGCCTCGGGCTTTTTTTTGAGTCTTTCGAGGTGGTCTACAATTGTTTCGCGGCGAGAAAGGAATTACGCCGATCCTGTTTCCTCAAGGACGTTCCCCCATGAATAGTCGTCTGTTGGCTGCCTCAATCCTGACGTTGTTTGCCGGCTCATCTTATGCGCTGTCTCAAACCGACAGAGCTGTTGTGGATGTACCCAATATCCAAGAAGCTATTACCATTCAGAAACAGATCGATGCACAAAGCGATAAGACCGCCCCTGCAGGAACTCCCTGGTTTATCGTGCTCAGGGGGAGTGCTCCGATTATTGTGACAGCGCCTCACGCTACACGGCCTTTGCGTGATGGTAGCTACCGATTCGCTGATGGCGGTGGTACGGCGGCTTTGGCCAAGATGTTAAATACTCTGGGTTGCGCCACGGTGATCTATACGCAATTTCAGAGTCCGTCAGACCCTAATTATTACGACGACAATGATTTCAAGGCGCAAGTCGCCAGCCTGATCAAGGAAGTGAAGCCTCAGTTGTTGATCGACTTGCATGGCAGCAACTCTTACCGTCCCTATGATGTGGATTTCGGTACCATGAACGGGAGTTCGTTGCTGGGCAAAGATCAGGTTGTTCAGGAGTTAACAGACGCCATGCTCAAGGAAGGACTTAAAAACTTTTCGCACAATTACTTTGCTGCTTCGAAAAATCAAACTATCACTAAATACGCATCTAGCCTGGGAGTGCCAAGTGTGCAATTGGAGATCAACAGCACTTGGATGATGCCGGCGATGGACGATCTTTACGCTCATCGTTTCTCGCAGTTGCTGCAAGCATTGACTCGCTATGTGCGGGTGGCGACTAGTAACCCGGAAGGCCTCTGTAAAACATCCCCTGCTGCATAAGGCATGAAAAAGGGAGACCCGAGGGTCTCCCTTTTTATTGACGCTTGAGCGTTAGAACAACACGCGGCAACGAATGGTGCCGTTGATGTGTTGCAGCTTCTCTTGCGCCAGGTCCGAGTATTCGGCGTCGACGTCGATCACGACGTAGCCGACTTTCTCGTTGGTCTGCAGGAACTGACCGGAAATGTTGATACCGTTTTCGGCGAAGACCTTGTTGATCTCGCTGAGTACACCCGGAATGTTCTGGTGAATGTGCAGCAGACGGTGCTTGCCAGGGTGAGCCGGCAGGGCCACTTCCGGGAAGTTGACCGAGGATACCGACGTACCATTGTCGCTGTACTTGACCAGTTTTTCCGCCACTTCCAGACCGATGTTGGCTTGCGCTTCAGCGGTGGAGCCGCCGATGTGCGGGGTCAGGATCACGTTGTCCAGGCCACGCAGCGGGCTTTCGAACTCTTCGTCATTGGAGCGTGGCTCCACCGGGAATACGTCGATGGCCGCGCCGATCAGGTGCTTGTCCTTGATCGCGTCCGCCAGGGCGTCCAGCTCGACCACGGTGCCGCGAGCGGCGTTGATCAGGATGCCGCCCTTCTTGATGGCGCGGATTTCTTTCTCGCCGATCATCCACTGGGTAGCAGCAGTTTCCGGAACGTGCAGGGTCACGATGTCGGACATCGCCAGCAGTTCGTGCAGGTTGCCGACCTGAGTGGCGTTACCCAGTGGCAGCTTGGTGATGGTGTCGTAGAAGTACACCTGCATGCCCAGGCCTTCAGCCAGGACCGACAGTTGAGTACCGATCGAGCCGTAACCGACGATACCCAGCTTCTTGCCGCGGATTTCGAAGGAGTTGGCCGCGCTCTTGATCCAGCCGCCACGGTGGCAGGAAGCGTTCTTCTCAGGGATGCCGCGCAGCAACAGGATCGCTTCAGCCAGCACCAGCTCGGCCACCGAACGGGTGTTGGAGTACGGTGCGTTGAAGACAGCGATGCCGCGTTCGCGAGCAGCGTTGAGGTCGACCTGGTTGGTGCCGATGCAGAAACAGCCAACAGCTACCAGTTTCTTCGCGTGATCGAAGATTTCTTCGGTCAGTTGAGTGCGGGAGCGAATGCCGATGAAGTGCGCATCAGCGATCTTTTCCTTCAGCTGGGCTTCCGGCAGAGAACCTGTCAGGTACTCGATGCTGGTGTAGCCCGCCGCCTTGAGGACGTCGACAGCCGATTGGTGGACGCCTTCGAGAAGAAGGAACTTGATCTTGCTCTTATCGAGAGAAGTCTTGCTCATCTGCGTAAACCTGTGTCCCGGAGAAAAATGGCAGGGAAGTGGCCAGCAGATGCTGACCCGAGCGGCAGGAACGCCGTCGCCGCAGAACAGCCTTTGGGCACTATCCTGCGGGGGCGGTATGCTAGCATATGCACCCCGCAAACACTCATTCCTGCGACGTGAAGCGTGCTCAGGATGACCATGAATTGTTCGAGAGTTCTGTCGATGACCAATCCCGCCCTGATTGAAGAGCTGAAGACCCTGGTTGAGCCTGGCAAGGTACTGACCGATGCCGACTCCCTGAATGCTTACGGTAAGGATTGGACCAAGCATTTCGCCCCGGCCCCGACGGCCATCGTATTCCCCAAGACCACCGAGCAGGTCCAGGCCATCGTCCGTTGGGCGAATGAGCACAAGATTGCGCTGGTGCCGTCTGGCGGGCGCACCGGGCTGTCCGCCGCTGCCGTGGCAGCCAATGGCGAAGTGGTGGTTTCGTTCGACTATATGAACCAGATCCTCGACGTGAACCTGACCGACCGCACTGCGACGTGTCAGCCGGGCGTAGTCACCGAACAGCTGCAAAACCGCGCCGAAGAGCACGGTCTGTACTACCCGGTGGACTTTGCTTCCGCCGGTTCCAGCCAGATTGGCGGCAATATCGGCACCAATGCTGGCGGGATCAAGGTTATTCGCTACGGCATGACCCGTAACTGGGTTGCCGGCATGAAAGTCGTGACCGGCAAGGGCGACCTGCTGGAACTGAACCGCGACCTGATCAAGAACGCCACCGGCTACGACATGCGTCAACTGTTCATCGGCGCCGAAGGCACCTTGGGTTTTGTGGTCGAAGCGACCATGCGTCTGGATCGCGCCCCGAAAAACCTCACCGCGATGGTCCTCGGCACTGCCGATTTCGACTCGATCATGCCGGTGCTGCACGCATTCCAGAGCAAGCTCGACCTGACCGCATTCGAATTTTTCTCCGACAAGGCGCTGGCCAAAGTCCTCGCGCGCGGCGACGTGCCGGCACCGTTCGAATCCGATTGCCCGTTCTACGCGCTGCTGGAATTCGAAGCGACCACCGAAGAAGTGGCCAACCATGCACTGGAAACCTTCGAACACTGCGTTGAAGAGGGCTGGGTGCTCGATGGTGTGATGAGCCAGAGCGAATCGCAACTGCAAAACCTCTGGAAGCTGCGCGAATACATCTCCGAGACCATTTCCCACTGGACGCCGTACAAGAACGACATTTCGGTCACTGTGTCGAAAGTCCCGGCATTTCTGAAGGAAATCGACGCGATCGTCGGCGAACACTACCCGGATTTCGAAATCGTCTGGTTCGGCCACATCGGCGACGGCAACCTGCACCTGAACATCCTCAAGCCAGAGAGCCTCAGCAAGGACGAGTTCTTCGCCAAGTGCGCGACCGTCAACAAGTGGGTGTTCGAAACCGTCGAGAAGTACAACGGCTCGATCTCGGCCGAGCACGGCGTGGGCATGACCAAGCGAGATTACTTGACCTACAGCCGTTCGCCGGTTGAGATCGAGTACATGAAAGCGGTCAAGGCGGTGTTTGACCCGAATGGCATCATGAACCCGGGCAAAATCTTCGCTGTTTGAAGCCGCTGTACCGGATGAATCAATAAGGGAGTCGGTAATGAGCTATCAGCACCAGTATGTCGACGGTACACGTATTCATTTCCCGGTCGGGAAAGTGGTGTGCATCGGGCGTAACTACGCCGAACACGCCAAGGAACTGGATAACCCGGTGCCAACCGAGCCGCTGCTGTTCATCAAACCGGGCAGTTGCGTGGTGTCGCTGGAGGGTGGTTTTGCGATTCCGGCCGAGCGTGGTTCGGTCCACTACGAGGCAGAAATCGCCGTGTTGATCGGCAAGCCGTTGTCGACCAAGCCAAGCCGCGAAGAAGTGCTGGACGCGATCTCCGGGTTTGCGCCGGGGCTGGACCTGACCTTGCGCGACAAGCAGGCCGAGCTGAAATCCAAAGGCCTGCCATGGGAAATCGCCAAGTCGTTCGACGGCGCCTGCGTGCTGGCTCCATTTGTGGTCAGCAGCACGTTCCCGGACCTGACCGATATCGGTATTCGCCTGACCATCAACGGTGAAGTTCGCCAGGACGGCAACAGCAGCTTGATGCTCAACCCGATCGTGCCAATGATCCAGCACATGGCAGGCTGCTTCTCGCTGCAAGCCGGTGACGTGATCATGACCGGCACTCCGGCTGGCGTCGGTCCGTTGAACGTTGGCGATGAACTGGTGCTGGAATTGCCGGGCGCCGGCAGCTTCAAGAGCAGTGTTCGCTAAACCGCAATACAGAGTCCTGATCGTGCTCTTCGCCGCAGTCGTGGCGTTGGGCGCGGCTGGGCAGCATTATCGTTTGTTCGAGCGCGGCTGGTTCAACCTGCAAGCCTGGTTGCACCCGGCCGATGGCGAGTCCATGGCACTCAACGATTACCAGGTGGTTGTCGAGGCGAAGGTCATTGACGGGCTGAGCGCGGACGTTTCGGCGCTGACGTTTGATCCGGTGCGCCAAAGCCTGTTCACCGTGACCAATAAAAACTCCGAGCTGCTCGAGCTGTCCCTCGACGGGCGAATCCTGCGCCGCGTGACGCTGATCGGGTTTGGCGACCCGGAAGCGGTGGAGTTCATCAGTGCCGATACCTATGTGATCGCCGATGAATATCAGCAGCGCCTGATCAAGATTCACCTGACGGATGAAACGGAGTTTCTCGACGCTGCGGATTCCGAGCAGATGACCCTTGGCGTGCACATGAGCAGCAATAAGGGCTTTGAAGGCCTGGCCTACGATTCGGTGGGCAAGCGGTTGTTCGTCGCCAAAGAGCGCGACCCGATGCTGATCTACGAAGTGCAGGGCTTCCCGCATTACAACCCGGAGAAATCCTACGCGGTGCATGTGGTCAACAACCCCAAGCGTGATGCCGGGCTGTTCGTGCGCGACCTGTCGAGCCTGCAATATGACAAGCGCAGCGGCCATTTGCTGGCGCTGTCGGATGAGTCGCATCTGGTGCTGGAACTGGATATCGACGGTCGGCCGTTAAGCACGATGTCGCTGGACAAAGGGCAGCAGGGTTTGCAAAAGACAGTGCCGCAAGCAGAAGGGATCGCCATGGACGACAGCGGCACGATGTACCTGGTCAGCGAGCCCAACCTGTTTTACGTCTTCAAAAAGCCACCACAGCCCTGATCAACCCCGCAAAACAATGTGGGAGCGAGCCTGCTCGCGATAGCGGTCGGTTATTCAACATCGATGTTGAATGTGCCGGACTAATCGCGAGCAGGCTCGCTCCCACAGGTTTTGTGTTCGCCTTACTTGGCGCGCAGGGTCTTCACGCCTTCACTGGTGCCCAGCAGCAGCAAATCTGCCGGACGGGCGGCGAACAGGCCGTTGGTGACCACGCCGACGATGGCGTTGATTTGAGTTTCGAGTTCGACCGGGTTGGTGATCTGCATGTTGTAGACGTCGAGGATGATGTTGCCGTTGTCGGTCAGCACGCCTTCGCGGTAAACCGGATCGCCGCCCAGCTTCACCAGTTCGCGGGCCACGTGGCTGCGGGCCATCGGGATCACTTCGACCGGCAGTGGGAAAGTGCCCAGGACCGGCACCAGTTTGCTGGCGTCGGCGATGCAGATGAAGGTCTTGGCCACGGCAGCAACGATCTTTTCGCGGGTCAGGGCTGCGCCACCGCCCTTGATCAGGTTCAGGTGTTCGTCGCTTTCATCGGCGCCATCGACATAGAACTCCAGGTCGCTGACGGTGTTGAGCTCATACACCGGAATCCCGTGGGCCTTGAGGCGCGCGGCGGTGGCTTCGGAGCTGGCAACCGCGCCATCGAACGCGCCCTTGTGTTGGGCGAGTGCATCGATGAAGCAGTTGGCGGTGGAGCCGGTGCCGACCCCGACGATGCTCTTGTCGTCGAGTTTTGGAAGGATGAAATCGACGGCGGCTTGGGCCACTGCCTGTTTGAGTTGATCCTGGGTCATGCGGGCTCCGAGGTGCCAAAAGGGGAACGAAAGGCCCGCATTATAGCCCCATGCCTGGCTAAATCCTCTGGATTCGTGTGGTCGCACGGGCAAAAGCCGGGTTAGACTCCTTGGCCCTGCCCAACCCGCTCAGTGATGCTTTCCGATGCTCGAACAGTACGTCAAAAAGATCCTCACCTCGCGCGTTTATGACGTTGCCGTAGAAACCCCATTGCAGACTGCTCGCCAGCTCTCCGAGCGGCTGGGCAATACTATTTGGCTCAAGCGCGAAGACTTGCAGCCAGTGTTCTCATTCAAGATTCGCGGCGCTTACAACAAGCTGACCCAATTGAGCGATGAAGAGCGCGCCCGTGGCGTGGTCACCGCCTCGGCAGGTAACCATGCGCAAGGCCTGGCGCTCGCGGCCAAAGTGCTGGGCGTGAAAGCGACCATCGTCATGCCCAAGACCACCCCCGAGATCAAGGTTGAAGGTGTGCGTTCGCGTGGCGGCAAAGTAGTGTTGCACGGTGATTCCTTCCCGGAAGCCCTGGCCTACTCGCTGAAACTGGTCGACGAAAAGGGCTACGTCTACATCCACCCTTACGATGATCCGCACACGATTGCCGGGCAGGGCACCGTGGCGATGGAGATTCTGCGCCAGCACCCGGGCCCGATTAATGCGATTTTCGTCCCGGTGGGCGGTGGCGGCCTGATCGCCGGGATTGCCGCGTACGTGAAGTACCTGCGGCCCGAGATCAAGATCATCGGTGTCGAGCCGGACGACTCCAACTGCCTGCAGGCGGCCATGGCGGCTGGTGAGCGCGTGGTTCTGCCGACCGTCGGGCTCTTTGCCGATGGCGTGGCAGTGGCGCAGATCGGTCAGCACACCTTCGACATCTGCAAGGATTACGTCGATGAAGTGATCACCGTCAGCACTGACGAGATCTGTGCGGCAATCAAGGATATCTACGACGATACCCGCTCGATCACCGAGCCTGCCGGCGCCTTGGGTGTAGCGGGGATCAAGAAGTATGTCGAGCTGTATGGCGTGACCGGGCAGACCCTGGTGGCCATCGACTCCGGCGCCAACGTCAACTTCGACCGCCTGCGCCACGTCGCCGAGCGCGCCGAGCTGGGTGAGGGGCGTGAAGCGATCATCGCCGTGACCATCCCGGAGAAGCCGGGCAGCTTCAAGGCGTTCTGCGAAGCCATCGGCAAACGCCAGATCACCGAATTCAACTACCGCTACAACACCGGCAGCGAAGCGCACATCTTTGTCGGCGTGCAGACGCACCCGGAAAACGATCCACGCAGCGCGCTGCTCGCCAGTCTGACCGAGCAGGGCTTCCCGGTGCTCGACCTGACCGACAACGAACTGGCCAAGTTGCACATTCGCCACATGGTGGGCGGTCGTGCGGCGCATGTCGTCGATGAAGTGGTGTTGCGCTTCGAGTTCCCGGAGCGTCCGGGAGCGTTGTTCAATTTCCTCAACAAGCTCGGCGGGCGCTGGAATATCTCGATGTTCCACTACCGTAACCACGGCGCGGCCGATGGTCGGGTGGTCGCCGGTCTGCAAGTGCCGCATGAAGAGCGTCATCTGGTGCCGGCGGCACTGGCAGAAATCGGTTACCCGTATTGGGATGAGAGCGACAATCCGGCGTATAAGCTGTTCCTCGGCTGAGCGTCTACGCTGCTGGTCAGTCCATAAGGAAATCGAACAATGGAAACGTTAACCGCCCTGAAAGTTGCGCATGTCCTGGCAACGGTGTTGTTGCTGGTCGGTGCGCTGGGCCTGGCGATCTGGGTCTGGCGCACGCGCCGTAACGGCGATGTGACGGCGCACGCGCGCACGTTGCAGCGGCCATGGGTGTTTGTCTGGCTGGTGATGGGCCTGGCGCTGCTGAGCATGCCGTTCACCGGATGGTGGATGGTGCACCTGGTGGGCTGGCCGCTGGGGCAGATGTGGATTCTGGCGTCCAGCGTGATCTACACAGTCGGTGCGCTGGCGATGTTCTGGCTGCTGGTGCGGCTTAACAAGCTGCGCACTGCGCCGGGTGGCAATGGCAAGTTTACGTTTGCCTTGGCGGTGTTCAGTTTTGTCTGCTTTATCGCGATTGCCGGGTTGATGGGTGCGAAACCGGTTTAAGGATTGAAACCGAGTCGTTCCCATCGCGAGCAGGCTCGCTCCCACATTAGATCTTCAGTGAACACAGATTTTGTGAACGGCGAGATCCAGTGTGGGAGCGAGCCTGCTCCGGGCGGCGTTCCGACGATGGCGATTTCAGTCGCGCAACGACATGATCGGCCAGCCACGTTTCTGTGCTTCGGCGCGCAGATTCGGGTCCGGGTCCACGGCCACCGGGTTTGCCACTTCCTCCAGCAATGCCAGGTCATTCATCGAATCGCTATAGAAATAGCTGTCTTCGAGCGACATGCCGGTCTCTTCCAGCCAACGATTCAGGCGCGTCACCTTGCCTTCACGGTAGCACGGCACGTCGGTGCTGCGTCCGGTGTAGCGGCCGTCGACCATTTCGCATTCGGTGGCAATCAGGGTTTCGACGCCCAGGCGCTGGGCAATGGGACCTGTGACGAAGCGGTTGGTGGCGGTGATGATCACCAGTTTATCGCCGGCAGCCCGATGCCTGGCCAGCAACTCGAGCCCCTTGGACAACACGAGCGGCTCGATGCAGTCGCGCATGTAGTCGCGGTGCCATTCGTCCAGCAGGGTCATCTCGGTACGGCCGAGGATTTCCAGGCAAAAGTTCAGGTACTCGGCCTGGTCCAGCTTGCCGGCCAGGTAGTCCTGGTAGAACTCATCGTTGCGCGTTTTGTAGGCGACGGCATCGAGGAAGCCGCGTTCGCACAGGTAATCGCCCCACGCGTGATCGCTGTCGCCGCCCAAAAGTGTGTTGTCCAAGTCGAATAAAGCCAGACGCATTTGCAGTTACTCGCTGAAAAGTCTGTAAAAAGGTCTCCAGAATACGGTCTTTTCACAAGAGTGCACATAACGTAGGAAGCTTCGTTGCCGCCTTCACGACCTTTGTGGAACAATGCGACGACATGCGTTTGCGAGGTTGTTGCCGTGATCGACCCCGATGGTTTCCGCCCCAATGTCGGGATCATTCTCACGAATGATGCCGGCCAGGTGCTATGGGCTCGCCGTATCAATCAAGATGCCTGGCAGTTTCCTCAAGGTGGTATCAACCCTCAGGAGACGCCAGAAGACGCCTTGTACCGCGAGTTGAACGAAGAAGTGGGGCTGGAGCGCGAAGATGTTGAAATTCTCGCCTGCACCCGGGGCTGGTTGCGCTATCGTTTGCCGCAACGCCTGGTCAGAACGCACAGCCAACCGCTGTGCATTGGCCAGAAACAGAAGTGGTTTCTCCTGCGCCTGGTCTCCAACGAGCAGCGGGTGCGGATGGATTTGACCGGTAAACCGGAGTTCGATGGCTGGCGCTGGGTCAGTTATTGGTATCCGTTGGGCCAGGTGGTGACATTCAAGCGCGAGGTTTACCGCCGCGCTCTCAAAGAGCTTGCCCCGCGCCTTTTAGCGCGCGACTGACGACGGAGTTCGACCCCGAGCCATGCTCAATACGCTGCGCAAGATCGTCCAGGAAGTTAACTCCGCCAAGGATCTCAAGGCGGCGTTGGGGATTATTGTGTTGCGCGTCAAAGAGGCCATGGGCAGCCAGGTCTGCTCGGTCTACCTGCTCGACCCCGAAACCAACCGCTTCGTGCTGATGGCCACCGAGGGCTTGAACAAGCGCTCGATCGGCAAGGTCAGCATGGCGCCCAACGAAGGTCTGGTTGGCCTGGTCGGCACGCGTGAAGAACCCCTCAACCTCGAAAACGCCGCGGATCACCCGCGCTATCGCTACTTCGCCGAAACCGGTGAAGAGCGTTATGCCTCGTTCCTCGGAGCCCCGATCATTCACCACCGCCGTGTTGTCGGCGTGTTGGTCATCCAGCAAAAAGAGCGTCGCCAGTTCGACGAAGGTGAAGAAGCCTTCCTGGTGACCATGAGCGCCCAGCTCGCGGGCGTTATCGCCCACGCCGAGGCCACCGGTTCGATCCGTGGCCTGGGGCGTCAGGGCAAGGGCATTCAGGAAGCAAAGTTCGTCGGCGTACCCGGCTCGCCCGGTGCGGCGGTCGGTACTGCGGTGGTCATGTTGCCGCCGGCCGATCTGGACGTGGTGCCTGACAAGACCATCGCTGATATCGAAGCAGAGCTGGGCCTGTTCAAGACCGCCATCGAAGGCGTACGCGCCGACATGCGTGCGCTGTCCGCCAAGCTTGCCACGCAATTGCGGCCGGAAGAGCGGGCGCTGTTCGACGTCTACCTGATGATGCTCGACGACGCTTCGCTGGGCAGCGAAGTGACCACCGTGATCAAGACCGGCCAGTGGGCCCAGGGCGCACTGCGTCAGGTGGTCACCGATCACGTCAACCGTTTTGAATTGATGGACGACGCCTACCTGCGTGAGCGTGCCTCGGACGTCAAGGACCTTGGCCGACGCCTGCTGGCTTACCTGCAGGAAGAGCGTCAGCAGACGCTGGTCTATCCCGACAACACCATTCTGATCAGCGAAGAACTGACGCCGGCGATGCTCGGCGAGGTGCCGGAAGGCAAGCTGGTGGGTTTGGTGTCGGTACTCGGTTCCGGCAACTCCCACGTGGCGATCCTGGCGCGAGCCATGGGTATCCCGACGGTGATGGGCCTGGTCGACCTGCCGTATTCCAAGGTCGACGGCATCCAGATGATCGTCGACGGCTACCACGGCGAGGTCTACACCAACCCGAGCGACGTGCTGCGCAAGCAGTTCGCCGACGTGGTCGAGGAAGAGAAGCAACTGGCGCTGGGGCTGGATGCACTGCGCGACTTGCCATGCGTGACGATCGACGGTCACCGCATGCCGCTGTGGGTTAACACCGGCCTGTTGGCGGATGTGGCGCGGGCGCAGAAGCGCGGTGCCGAAGGCGTGGGTCTGTACCGCACCGAAGTGCCGTTCATGATCAATCAGCGCTTCCCGAGCGAAAAGGAGCAGCTGGCGATTTATCGCGAGCAACTCGCGGCCTTCCACCCGCAACCGGTGACCATGCGCAGTCTGGACATCGGCGGCGACAAGTCACTGTCGTACTTCCCGATCAAGGAAGACAACCCGTTCCTCGGCTGGCGCGGGATTCGCGTGACCCTCGACCACCCGGAAATCTTCCTGGTACAAACCCGCGCCATGCTCAAGGCCAGTGAGGGCCTGAACAACCTGCGCATTTTGCTGCCGATGATCTCTGGCACGCATGAACTGGAAGAAGCCCTGCACCTGATTCACCGCGCCTGGGGTGAAGTGCGCGACGAAGGCACCGATGTGCCGATGCCGCCAGTTGGCGTGATGATCGAGATTCCCGCAGCGGTGTACCAAACCAAGGAACTGGCGCGGCAGGTGGATTTCCTGTCGGTCGGCTCCAACGACCTGACCCAATACCTGCTGGCCGTCGACCGTAACAACCCGCGGGTGGCCGATCTTTACGACTACCTGCACCCGGCGGTGCTGCAAGCCCTGCAAAACGTGGTGCGCGATGCACATGCCGAAGGCAAGCCGGTGAGTATCTGTGGCGAGATGGCCGGTGATCCGGCGGCGGCGGTGCTGTTGATGGCGATGGGCTTCGACAGCCTGTCGATGAACGCCACCAACTTGCCGAAAGTGAAGTGGATGCTGCGCCAGGTCAACCTGAGCTGGGCCAGGGATCTGCTTGCCGAGCTGATGACCATCGACAACCCGCAAGTGATCCACAGCTCGCTGCAACTGGCGCTGAAGAACCTTGGGTTGGCGCGGATGATCAATCCGGCGGCGATCAAGCCTCTCTAAAGCGCTGACGGCCTCATCGCGAGCAGGCTCGCTCCCACATTGATTTGTGTAGGTTCATTATTTTGTGATCAACACAAAACCCTGTGGGAGCGAGCCTGCTCGCGATGAGGCCAGTTCAGGCAGCACAAAGCTAAAGCCTGATCTCCACTTCCCCAAGATGCCCGCCATACGGCCCGAAACTTCGTTCAACCATATGCCGCGTCCCGTCCGCCCGCACAATCAGCGCGGTACTCGCCCGCGTGCCATACGTGGGGCTGGCTATAAACACGCTCGACAACAAACTCTCGGTCGCAAGACCAACCCCGGTATCCGGCAAGTCGGCGAATGGCGCTGTTTGCGGGTCGCCTAAAAGGGCCAGCAAGGCCTGTGGCTGCGGGTCGGCCAGGACTTCACTCAACGCCGCCTTGGCCTTGAGCACTTTCGGCCACGGCGTATCAAGCCCGGCATTCGACAATCCATAGATGCCTGATTGCAGTTTGCCTGGCCCAGGCGTGCGCGCGTTGTAATGCCACAGCTCATGACGATTGCCGATCAGCAGATTAAACCCGGCATATTCCGGTGATCTGTCGACAACCTCGGCCAAATACTGATCAACCGGTAAGTCGCCGGTGAGAAACCCTGCCACCAGCTCGCCTCGTGATTTGCGCGCCGGCGGCTGGTGCGGGTCGCGGATGTTGGTCAATGCGGCAAAGCGCCCGTCGGCGCCAATGCCCAGCCAGGTGCCACCCGCTTCCAGGTCGCGTCCGGCGTACACCTCTGGCGTCTCGGGCCATTGCGCCAGCGGCAGGCTGGGGCGCGCATAAAACTCGTCGCGGTTGGCCGCAACGATCAGCGGTGTCGCATGACCCGGCCGCCAGGCGAAGACGATCAAGCACATGGGGTTATCCCTCTTGGCTTTTTGCCCACTTTACGCATAGAACTGGCGGGTATCCATCGCCATCCAGTGGAGCTTGAGGCCATGCATCCGTTACCATGCCGCACTTATTTCGGGGTGCAGTCATGGAATTTCCGCTCTATCTGCTGCTGGGGGCCTGTGCCGGCGTGCTGGCCGGGCTGTTTGGGGTGGGCGGCGGGATCATCATCGTCCCGGTACTGGTGTTCAGTTTCACCTTGCAGGGTTTTGATGTGTCGGTGCTGACTCACCTGGCCGTCGGCACGTCGTTGGCGACGATCATCTTCACGTCGGTCAATGCAGTGCGCGAACATCATCTGAAAGGCGCGGTGCGCTGGCCGATTTTTGTCTGGATGACTGTCGGGATTCTGATCGGCGCGGGTTTTGGCGCGCTGACGGCCGAAGCCATCTCGGGACCGCATTTGCAGAAGATCATCGGCGTGTTCGCGTTGGTCATTGCCTTGCAGCTGGCGCTGGAGGTCAAGCCCAAGGCCAGCCGAACGGTGCCTGGCAAATTCGGCCTGACCCTGGCCGGCAGTGTGATCGGCTGGGCTTCGGCGATTTTCGGGGTCGGCGGGGGCTCGCTGACGGTGCCGTTTCTGACCTGGCGCAGTGTGCCGATGCAGCAAGCCGTGGCCACTTCTTCGGCCTGCGGTCTGCCGATTGCGCTCGTCAGTGCATTAAGTTTCATGATTTTGGGCTGGCACGATCCACGTCTGCCGGCTCATAGTCTCGGGTTCATTTATTTACCGGCGCTGTTGGGCATTGCCCTGACCAGCATGGTCTTTGCCCGCATCGGTGCGCGACTGGCCCACAAGCTGTCACCGCGGTTGCTGAAAAGACTGTTTGCCGCGTTGCTGTTTTGCGTGGGTTTGAGCTTTTTGCTTTGAGCTCTTTTGCCGGGAGCAGCGACGCAATCCTGGCTTAATCCAGGCGTGGCACGGTCGCGCAGGAATTTTACGTTTCAACTCTAACGAGGAGTCGCAATGCTGCCTTACCCGCAGATTGACCCGGTGGCCCTGGCCATCGGCCCGCTGAAAATCCACTGGTACGGCCTGATGTACCTGATTGGCATCGGCGGCGCCTGGCTGCTGGCGTCGCGACGGTTGAACCGTTTCGACCCGACCTGGACCAAGGAGAAACTCTCCGACATGGTCTTCTGGATGTCGATGGGTGTGATTGTCGGCGGCCGACTGGGCTATGTGCTGTTTTACGATCTGAGTGCTTACCTGGCCAACCCGACGCTGATTTTTGAAGTGTGGAAGGGCGGCATGTCGTTCCATGGCGGGTTCATCGGCGTGATGCTGGCGGCCCTGTGGTTCGGCAGAAAGAATGGCAAGTCGTTCTTCCAGCTGATGGATTTTGTCGCACCGATGGTGCCGATCGGCCTGGGGGCCGGGCGTATCGGTAACTTCATCAACGCCGAGTTGTGGGGCAAGCCGACCGACCTGCCGTGGGCAATGATCTTCCCGCCGTTCAGCGACCCGGCACAGCTGCCGCGTCACCCGTCGCAGCTGTATCAGTTTGCGCTGGAAGGCGTGGCGCTGTTCCTGATCCTCTGGTTGTTCTCGCGCAAGCCGCGGCCGACCATGGCCGTGTCCGGGATGTTCACGCTGTTCTACGGTATTTTCCGATTCATCGTCGAATTTGTCCGCGTGCCGGACGCGCAACTGGGCTATCTGGCCTGGAACTGGCTGACCATGGGCCAGGTCCTCTGCGTACCGATGATCCTTGCCGGTCTGTTCCTGATCTGGCTGGCTTATCACCGTGCTCCGGCGGCTCCGGTTGCCCCGACTGCTTAAGAGCCGTCGCGCTCTACATTCGAATCCCGGGGCTTTGGTCCCGGGTTCAAGGACACAGGTAACTCATGAAGCAATATCTCGATCTGGTCGCCCACGTCATCAAGAACGGCACCAAGCAAGCCAACCGTACCGGCGTGAACACCATCAGCTTTCCCGGCGCGATGCTGCGCTATGACCTGAAGGAAGGTTTCCCGGCGATCACTACCCGCAAGATGGCGTTCAAATCGGCCATCGGCGAGATGGTCGGTTTCCTGCGGGGCGTGAACAACGCGGCGGAGTTCCGGGCATTGGGCTGCAAGGTCTGGGACCAGAATGCCAATGAAAACGCCCAGTGGCTGGCCAACCCGTTCCGTCAGGGCGAAGACGACCTGGGCGAGATCTACGGCGTGCAATGGCGCAAGTGGCCGGCGTACAAGCAGATCCCGGTCAGCAATCAGGCCGCTATCGAACAGACGTTGAGCCAGGGTTATCGGCAGATCGCTGAAGGTGAAGAAGACGGCCAGGCCTATGTAGTGCTGTACAAGGCAATCGACCAGATTCGCCAGTGCGTCGACACTATCATCAAGGACCCGGGCAGCCGGCGTATCCTGTTCCACGGCTGGAACTGCGCCCAGCTCGATGAAATGGCCCTGCCGCCGTGCCATCTGCTGTATCAGTTCCACCCGAACATCGAGACCAAAGAGATCTCCCTGACGCTCTACATCCGCTCCAACGACCTGGGCCTGGGCACGCCGTTCAACCTCACCGAAGGTGCCGCGCTGCTGAGCCTGATCGGTCGCCTGACCGGTTACACGCCGCGCTGGTTCACCTATTTCATCGGTGACGCCCATGTCTACGAAAACCACCTGGACATGCTCAACGAACAGCTCAAGCGCGAGCCGTTCCCGATGCCAAAACTGGTGATTTCCGACCGTGTGCCGGAGTTCGCCAAGACCGGCGTGTATCAGCCGGAGTGGCTGGAACAGATCGAGCCGAGCGACTTTTCGCTGGAAGGTTATGAGCACCACGCCCCAATGACCGCGCCAATGGCGGTCTGAATACCTCCAGCCCTGATCGTTCCCACGCGTGGGAACGATCAAGCGTCAGCACCGCGAATCTAAAAGTCTACATGTCAGAAAATTCATCTCCCGGGGAAAGGGCCGATAAATAGCGCCCTATAGGATGAGCTCCAGTCAGGCCAATACAGGGTCTGGCAGAACCCAACTACTGGAGAGTTCCCGATGAAATCCCTGAAAGCTTTTTTGGTCGTTTCCCTGATGTGCGCTTCTGTGGCTGCGATGGCAGAAGGCGGCGGCGACAAGGTCCAGGCCCGAATGGACGCCGCGCGTGATGTGGCGATGGTTCACTATCAGCAGTCTGAACATGCGCAGGCTGTGGCGAGCAGTCAGAAAGCCCAGTCCGACACTGTCGAACGCTCGAATTGACGGCGGCTTTTACCCAGTTGCTGACGTGCCGTGTGGCAGCAGAACTTGTGGCAAAACAGGTGTCAAACGCCTGAAGCCCGGATGGCGGGGTACTCCGACTGTCCGGGCGATTGAAATTCGTAGGATAGGGGCCGCTCAGCGTGTGATCGCGGTGCGGGGATTTCTGATGACCTGAATGGCGTCTATGTGTGGAAGAACTCAATCGCAGCCTGTTCCTGGCGATCAACGCCAGCGCAGATGCCTCGGCGCCCATGCGGTCCTTGGCGATGTTTCTGGCGCAGTGGCTGATCTTCTGTGTACCGCTTTTGCTGGCCGGGTTGTGGTTGCAAGGCGCACGCCGGCAGCGGGCGGTGGCGCTCACTGCGACGCTGAGTATTGTCTTCGCGCTGGGCTGCAATCTGCTGATCAGCAGCCTTTGGTTCCACCCACGTCCCTTTATGCTTGGGCTGGGGCAAAACTTTCTGGCGCATACCGCTGAATCATCTTTTCCCAGCGACCACGCAACGGTGATGTTTGCGCTAGCCTTTGGGTTGATACTGGCCTCGCTGCGCAAGTTGGGCCTGCTGGTTTTGCTGCTGGGGGCGTTGGTTGGCTGGGCGCGTGTCTACCTGGGCGTGCACTTTCCATTCGATATCGCCGGGTCGTTCCTGGTTTCGCTGATCAGCGCCTGGCTGGTCAAACAGGTGCTGGACTGGAGGCAACTGGGTGAGCCCCTGCTCGACGTTTTGGAGCGCCTGTACCTGCGAGTACTACCGGCACTCGCTCGGCGCAATAGTCACTTATAGGGCTCGGTCATCGCCTTCGATAAGGCCCTGGAGCACGACAGGATGAACACGTGAATCAGGTCGGATCGGAGTCTCTTCGTATTCCGCGAACCATTTGGGCCTTGGGCTTTGTCAGCCTGTTCATGGATGTTTCGTCCGAACTGGTGCACAGCCTGCTGCCGGTGTTTCTGGTCACGACCCTGGGCGCGAGCGCGCTGACCGTCGGGGTGATCGAAGGCATCGCAGAGGCGACGGCGATGGTCGTCAAAGTCTTTTCGGGTGCGATCAGCGACTTTATCGGTCGACGCAAAGGCTTGCTGTTAGTGGGATACGGTCTGGCAGCGTTGTCCAAACCGCTGTTCCCGCTGGCTCACTCGGTGGATGTGGTGTTCACCGCGCGCTTTCTCGATCGTATCGGCAAAGGCATTCGCGGCTCGCCGCGCGATGCCCTGGTGGCGGATGTCGCTCCACTGGAAATTCGCGGTGCCTGTTTCGGTTTGCGCCAGTCGATGGACACGGTCGGCGCCTTTGTCGGCCCTGCGCTGGCCATCGTGCTGATGCTCTGGCTCGCTGATATCCAGCTTGTACTCTGGTTCGCGGTGATCCCGGCGGTCATCGCGGTGGCGCTGATTGTCACCGGTGTAAAAGAGCCTGAACACGCTGTTGGCAAGCACACCTTTCGATCGCCCATTCATTGGCGAGTCCTTCACGACTTCTCGTCCGGGTACTGGTGGGTGGTCATTGTGGGTGGGGTGTTTACGCTGGCGCGCTTCAGCGAAGCATTTCTGGTGTTGCGGGCGCAGCAGACCGGTTTGTCTGCCACCTGGGTGCCGCTGGTGATGGTGGTCATGTCGGTGTTCTATGCGCTGTCCGCGTACCCGGCCGGTTGGCTGTCCGATCGCATCAGTCGCACTAAACTGCTTTGCCTCGGTATGGCGCTGTTGGTGCTGGCGGATCTGGTGCTCGCGCAAAGCCATTCGCCCCTGACAATGATGCTGGGCGTAGCCCTGTGGGGACTGCACATGGGTTTCAGCCAAGGCATCCTCGCCACACTGGTTGCGGACACGGCCCCCGACGAGCTGAAGGGCACGGCGTTCGGTATTTTCAATTTGCTCAGCGGCATTTGCCTGTTGATCGCCAGTGTTCTCGCCGGCTGGCTGTGGCAAACCGTCGGGGCGCAAAGCACGTTCATCACCGGAGCGGTGCTGGCCGCGTTAGCCATGCTTTTGCTGCTGCTACGCCGGGCGGCTTAATGCCCGTGGCTTCGGCCGACATGGGAATGCTCGGCTTCGCTCGCCGCCACGCCACCGCTGACTTCCAGCTGCTGCAAAATCCCGCACTGCTCGATATCCGGCCGTTCGCTGCAGCTTTGGCGCAGTTCCAGCAGTTGTGCCTGCAAGGCCAGCAGGCCGTCGATCCGTGCCTTGACGTGGTGGATGTGCTCGTCGATCAGCGCGTTGACGCTTTCGCATTGATCCTGCGGGCTGTCGCGCAGGCTGAGCAGGCTGCGGATTTCTTCGAGGGTCATGTCGAGGGTGCGGCAGTTACGGATGAAGGTCAGGCGCTCGGTGTGGGCCTGAGTGTACAAACGGTAATTGCCTTCACTGCGGGCCGGTTCCGGCAACAGACCTTCGCGCTCGTAGTAGCGGATGGTTTCGACCTGGCAGTCGGTCAGTTTCGCCAGTTCACCGATCTTCATTGCGCCAGTCTCCAAAAGGTTGCTTGACCCTATAGTGGCTACAGGGTCTTTACTTGGCAACAGGCACTTTTTGGACGCGAACTTATGAGCGACTCCCAGCACACCCACAAACCCCACGCTGATCACGATCACGATCACGATCACGATCACAGCCACGGGCAAAAGCTTCAGCCGGTTCAGAAACACGATCACGCAAGTGGCGGCGGCTCTTGCTGTTCCAGCGCCGCAGCGCCTTCATTGATCAAGCTCAGTGAAACGCCGACCGACGGCGCGCGCCTGAGCCGGTTTCGCATCGACGCCATGGATTGCCCGACCGAGCAGACGCTGATCCAGAACAAGCTCGGCAAGCTTGCGGGTGTGCAGCAACTGGAGTTCAACCTGATCAACCGCGTACTCGGCGTCACCCATGACCTGCCGAGCACCGTGCCGATTATCGACGCCATCAAGTCCATCGGCATGCTGGCCGAGCCGATCGAGGAGGGCGCCAAGGCGAATGACAGCCGTCCGGCTCCAGTGAAAAAGCCCTGGTGGCCGTTAGCAGTATCAGGTGTCGGTGCTTTGGCGGCCGAGGTGATTCACTTCACCAGCGCCGCGCCGACCTGGGTAGTGGCGATCGTTGCGCTGATCTCGATCCTCAGCGGCGGTTTGGGCACTTACAAAAAGGGCTGGATTGCCCTGAAGAACCTCAACTTGAACATCAACGCGCTGATGAGCATCGCGGTGACCGGTGCAGTGTTGATCGGCCAGTGGCCGGAAGCGGCGATGGTGATGTTCCTGTTCACCGTCGCCGAGCTGATCGAAGCCAAATCCCTGGACCGCGCGCGCAATGCAATCAGCGGGCTGATGCAGATGACCCCGGAAAAGGTCACGGTGCAGCAGGAAGACGGAAGCTGGATCGAGCGTGAAGCTAAAAGTATCGATCTCGGTGCGCGGGTGCGGGTTCGTCCCGGCGAGCGGATTGGCCTGGACGGCGAAGTGCTGTCCGGCAGCTCGACCATAGACCAGGCGCCGATTACCGGTGAAAGCCTGCCTGTCGAGAAAACCGTTGGCGACAAGGTCTTCGCCGGGACCATTAACCAGGCAGGTTCCCTGGAGTTCAAAGTGACGGCCGCTGCCGACAACTCGACCCTGGCGCGGATCATTCATGCCGTCGAAGCCGCCCAGGGCGCACGGGCGCCGACCCAGCGGTTCGTCGACCGCTTCTCGAAAATCTACACGCCGGTGGTGTTCGTCTTCGCCTTGGCCGTGGCGCTTATTCCGCCGCTGTTCATGGGCGCGGTCTGGTTCGACTGGATTTATCGCGCCCTGGTGCTGCTGGTGGTCGCGTGCCCTTGCGCACTGGTGATTTCCACTCCGGTGACCATCGTCAGCGGTCTGGCTGCGGCGGCGCGCAAAGGTATCCTGATCAAGGGCGGCGTGTACCTGGAGGGTGGTCACGAACTGGATTACCTGGCGCTGGACAAGACCGGGACAATCACCCATGGCAAACCGGTACAGACCGATTATCTGTCCCTGGACCCGACCGTCGAAGACACTGCGCAGATTCTGGCCGCCAGCCTCGCCGGGCGTTCCGATCACCCGGTATCGCTGGCCATCGCCAACGCGGCTGTGGATAAACAGCTGACGTTGCTCGCTGTGGATAACTTCGAAGCGCTGACCGGTCGCGGTGTGCGCGGTGAGATTGATGGTCAGGTTTACCACTTGGGCAATCACCGCCTGGTGGAAGAGCTGGGCCTTTGCTCGCCAGCGCTGGAAGAGAAACTGTTTGCCCTCGAAGAGCAGGGCAAGACCGTGGTGCTGTTGCTCGACCGGTCGGGTCCGTTGGCACTGTTCGCGGTGGCCGATACGGTCAAGACCTCCAGCCGCGAAGCTATCCGGCAGCTGCATGAACTGGGCATCAAGACCTTGATGCTGACCGGCGACAACCCGCACACCGCTCGGGCAATTGCCGCTCAGGTGGGTATTGATGAGGCGCGAGGCGACCTGCTGCCGACCGACAAGCTCAAGGCTATCGAAGGCTTGTACGCTAAGGGGCATCGGGTCGGGATGGTCGGCGACGGCATCAACGATGCGCCGGCGCTGGCCCGTGCGCAGATCGGTTTTGCCATGGCTGCGGCCGGTACCGATACCGCGATTGAAACCGCGGATGTCGCCCTGATGGACGATGATTTGCGCAAAATTCCGGCATTTATCCGGCTGTCGCGGCAGACTTCGAATATCCTCACGCAAAACATCGCCCTGGCGTTGATCATCAAGGCGATCTTTCTTGGGGTAACCTTCGTGGGTCTCGCCACCATGTGGATGGCGGTGTTTGCCGACATGGGCGTGGCCCTGCTGGTGGTGTTCAACGGTCTGCGCCTGTTGCGCAAATAATCAATGCGAGGGTTAAGTGCTGAGTGCCGAGCTGAAGGCTTTTTACATGGTCGCGCGATTGGGCAGCATTACCCTCGCGGCGAAAAAGCTCGGCTTGAGCCAACCCACGGTGACCACTCAGATTCGTCATCTGGAAAGCCAGTACTCGGTTGAATTGTTCTATCGCGGTGGTCGTCGGCTGACGGTCAGCGAGGATGGCGCACGGTTGCTACCGATGGTCAAAACGCTGTTGCAGCAGGAAGCCGATATCGAGTTTTTCCTGCGCAACAGTGGCCAGGTTCAAGGCGTGCTGCGCATCGCCGCCACTGCGCCGTATTACATTCTCGATCTGGTGAAGACCTTCCGCGAGCGCCTGCCGCAAGTGGAAGTCTCGGTGGAAATCGGCAACTCCCAACAGGTGCTCGAGTCCCTTGAGGAATACCGGGTCGACATCGCCGCATCATCGCAATTGCTCGAAGACTCGCGATTGATCCGCCGCGTGCTGGGCAGCGATCCACTGGTGTTGGCGGTGCACCGTAACCATCCGCTGGCGGTGCATGATCATGTGCCGCTGAGTGCCTTGGTCGGACACACCCTGTTGATGCGTGAAAGCGGCTCGACCACCCGGCGTCTGACTGAAGCGTTGCTGGCAACCGCTGGGGTGAGTTTCGGCCCGTTGCTGGAGATCGGCAGCCGGGAGTCGATTCGTGAAGCGGTGCTGCGCAACATCGGCATCAGCATCATCGCCCGTCAGGAAGTGCCCCATGACCCGCAATTGCGGGTGCTGACGATCGAAAATGCGCCGCAGATCCCTGAATATCTGTACTGCCTCAAAGAGCGCAAAGGCGCACGCCTGCCGGCGGCGTTTCTTGGACTCGCGCAGGAAATGGCGCCGGCTTAAGACATGCGTCGAATGTACGGGCCTCATCGCGAGCAGGCTCGCTCCCACAGGTGATCGCGTTCCCATGTGGGAGCGAGCCTGCTCGCGATGGGGTCAGTCCATGCAACACATGACTTGAACCCAAATCCCCGAATACCACTATCGGCCGATTTTGCCTCGCTGCCACAGGACGGACGCATTACCCACCTAGGATGGCCTTCATCTGCTTGATGAGGTCCGTCCATGAACCACCCGAACGCAACTGCCCAGGTCTTCCCCGGTGCGCCGATGAAGGTACGTGGTATCGAGAAACGCTTCGGCGCGTTCACTGCGCTGGATAACGTTTCGCTGGATGTCGCCGCGGGTGAACTGGTGTGCCTGCTCGGGCCCTCCGGCTGCGGCAAAACCACGTTGCTACGCTGCATCGCCGGCCTTGAACGCCAGGATCGTGGCGAGTTGTACCTCGGTGATCGGAACGTTTCCCTGCTGGCACCACAGGCTCGGGACTACGGCATTCTGTTCCAGTCCTACGCGCTGTTCCCCAACCTCACCGTCGAAGCCAACATTGCCTACGGCCTGGCCGGCAGCGGCCGCGAGGAAGTGCGCAAGCGCGTCGTGCAAATGCTCGAACTGGTGGGCCTGATCGGCAGTGAAAAGAAGTACCCCGGCCAATTGTCCGGCGGTCAGCAACAACGCGTGGCACTGGCCCGAGCCCTGGCGCCGGCACCGTCGCTGTTGTTGCTGGACGAACCGATGTCGGCCCTCGATGCCCGGGTCCGCGAGCACCTGTGCACCGAGTTGCGCCAATTGCAGCGCAGCCTCGGTATTACCACCTTGATGGTCACCCACAACCAGGACGAGGCCATGTTGATGGCCGACCGCATCGCCGTGATGAACAACGGCAAGGTCGAGCAGTACGCCACGCCGCAGGAAATCTACAATCGTCCGGCCACGCCATTTGTTGCCGAGTTCGTCGGGCAGGGCAACTGGCTGCCGTTCCAGCGCAGCAGCGACAGTCACGCGCAGGTCGGCGGGATGAATGTGCGCCTGGCCGACAACTCCGGCAAAGCCGCATCGGGCCGACTGTTCTGTCGCCCGGAAGCGATCAGCATCAACCCGCCGGTGCACGAGGAAAACCTGTTCCCGGCCAAGGTCCGCGAGATCACCTTTCTCGGCAATCGCTGCCGGATGAGCTTCGAGTTGAACCAACTGCCGGGCCATGCGCTGCTCGCCGAACTGGCGCCTGAAGCCATGCCACGCCTCGGCGCGCAGGACATCATGGTCGCCTTGCCGCCGCGCAGTTTGCAGGTGTTTGCCTGATGAGCACGCCGATCGCCCTGCCGATACCGCACAAGCAGGTTCGACAGAGTTCCCGTGCCGAAATCGGTGACTGGGTGTTCGTGGTGGGTGGCAAAGTCTTGCTGCTGTGCCTGCTCAGCGTCGCGGTGTTGATGCCGTTGCTGGCGATCTTCTGGCGCGGCTTCAGCAACGACGCCGGGCAGGGCGGTGGTCTGGTTGCTGCCGGCGAACTGCTGACCAGCGACAACTTCCACTGGTTGCTGGGCAACAGCCTGAAGGTTTCCCTCAGCGTGGCGGCCATTGTCGTACCGCTGGCCTACCTGTTTGCCTACGCGCTGCAACGCACACTGATTCCCGGCAAGGCGATCTGGCGCGGCATATCGTTGTTGCCATTGATGGCACCGTCGATGCTGCCCGGTATTGCGCTCGTGTACCTGTTCGGCAATCAGGGCCTGTTGCGCGGGCTGCTGTCGGACAACATCTACGGCTTCTGGGGCATTGTCCTCGGCGAAGTGATTTACACCTTTCCCCACGCCCTGATGATTCTGCTCTCGGCATTGTCACTAGCCGATGCGCGCTTGTTCGACGCCGCGTCGAGCATGGGCGCCAGCCCCGCCAAGGCGTTTCGCAGCATTACCTGGCCGGCGACCCGGCAAGCGGTGTTCGCCGCGTTCTGCCTGGTGTTCACCCTGACCATCACCGATTTTGGTGTGCCGGTGGTGGTCGGTGGCGATTATCAAGTGCTGGCGCTGGAGGCCTACAAAGCCGTGGTTGGCCAGCAGCAATTCGGTCGCGGTGCGTTGATCGGCATGGTGTTGCTGCTGCCAGCGCTGTTCAGCTTCGGCGTCGACGCGTGGTTGCGTCGTCGGCATGGCGACTCCATGAGCGGGCGGGCGCAAGTCTTTCAACCGGCGCCGTCGCGGCTGCGGGACGGTTGCTACCTGACCATCGTGTTGCTGATCTGCGCCGCGCTGGTGCTGGTGTTCGGCATGGCGGTGTACTCGTCGCTGGTGAAGTTCTGGCCGTACAACCTGTCGCTGTCGCTCAATCACTATCAGTTCGGCGACACTGCCGGTGGCGGCTGGCTGGCTTACGGCAACAGCGTGAAAATGGCCTTGTGCACGGCGTTGATCGGCAGCGGGTTGATTTTTACCGGTGCCTATCTGATGGAGAAAACCCGTGGCCAGCGCGGCCTGAACCTTATGCTGCGCATGCTCAGTTTCGTGCCGATGGCGGTGCCGGGTTTGGTGCTGGGCCTGGGCTACGTGTTCTTCTTCAACCTCACCGGCAACCCGCTGCACGTGTTCTACGGGACCATGACCCTGCTGGTGGTCTGCACCATTGCGCACTATCTGACCACCGCGCAAATGACCGCCACCACCGCATTGCGCCAGCTCGACGCCGAGTTCGAAGCCGCCGCGCTGTCGCTCAAGGCGCCGCTGTACCGCCACTACCTGCGCGTCACCGTGCCGATCTGCCTGCCGGCGCTGCTGGACATCGTGCGCTACCTGTTCGTCTCGGCGATGACCACGGTGTCGGCAGCGATTTTCCTCTACAGCCCCGACACCATCCTCGCAGCGGTGGCGGTGTTGAACATGGACGACGCCGGCAACGTCGGCGGCGCAGCGGCCATGTCGACCCTGATTCTGTTCACCTCGGCGGGCGTTTCCCTGCTCCTGGCCTGGGCCTCGCGCGGCTTGCTGCGCCGCTCCCAGGCCTGGCGGCAAAGCGCGCCCGGTTGCTGATTTCCAATCCCGCAAACCTGAACTCAACTGCCGGTAAACAAAAGGAAAAAGACATGTTCAAGCCTATGGCCCTGGCCGCTGCTGTCCTCACCGCTTTCAGCCTGAACGCCTTCGCGGCGAAAACCGAGTTGACGGTCTACACCGCCCTCGAAGCCGAACAACTGAAGACCTACAAAGAAGCATTTGAAAAGGCCAACCCGGACGTCGAGATCAAGTGGGTGCGCGATTCCACCGGGATCATCACCGCCAAACTGCTGGCCGAAAAAGCCCGACCGCAGGCTGACGCGGTCTGGGGTCTGGCAGCGTCCAGCCTGGCGATTCTCGATCAGCAAGGCATGCTGCAAAGCTACGCGCCGAAGGACCTCGGCAAGATCGGCAGCAACTACCGCGACGCTGCCAACCCGCCAGCCTGGGTCGGCATGGACGTGTGGGCTGCAACCATTTGCTTCAACACCGTCGAAGCCGAGAAACAGGGCCTGAGCAAGCCGGTGAGCTGGCAGGACCTGACCAAGCCTGAATACAAGGGCAAGATCGTCATGCCGAACCCGGCGTCGTCCGGCACCGGTTTCCTCGACGTCAGCGCCTGGCTGCAAACCTTCGGCGAGAAGCAGGGTTGGCAGTACATGGACGCACTGCACCAGAACATCGGCCAGTACGTTCACTCCGGCTCCAAGCCGTGCAAGCTCGCGGCTGCCGGCGAATTCCCGATTGGTATCTCGTTTGAATACCCGGCCGTGCAGTTGAAGCGCCAGGGCGCGCCGCTGGACATCGTCCTGCCGAAGGAAGGCCTGGGCTGGGAAATCGAAGCCACCGCCGTAATCAAAGGCACGCCACATGAAGACGCGGCGAAGAAACTTGCGGACTTCTCCGCAAGCCCCGCGGCGATGGAACTGTACAAAGAAAACTTCGCAGTCCTCGCCCAGCCTGGCATCGCCAAGCCGCAGACCGAACTGCCGGCCGACTACGAGCAACGCCTGATCAAGAACGACTTCGCCTGGGCCTCGAAAAACCGCGACGAAATCCTCAGCGAGTGGCGCAAGCGCTATGACGGCAAATCCGAGAAGGTGGTCGCCAAGTAAGATCTTCATCGGCTGATAGGGCCTCATCGCGAGCAGGCTCGCTCCCACAGGGGAACGCGGTCAACTGTGGGAGCGAGCCTGCTCGCGATAGCGGTCTCGAACCCAGGACATATCTCCATGACTCACCACAGCGACATATTGATCGTCGGCGCCGGCATCCTCGGCCTGTCCCACGCCTATGCGGCGGCCAGGCGCGGGCTCAAGGTCAAGGTCTTCGAGCGCAGCGCCACGCCTTTGGGCGCCTCGGTACGCAACTTTGGCCAGGCGCTGGTCACCGGCCAGCCGCCGGGGCAGATGCTCGAACTGGCCAGGGCCAGCCGCGAAATCTGGGGCCAATGGGCGCAGTTCGCGGGCTTGCAGCTCAAGCGCAACGGTTCGTATCTGTTTGCTCGCACCGAAGCTGAAGAGCAACTGCTGGAAGCCTTCTGCGCCGGCCGCGCGATCGAACACGGTTATCGCGTCGAGCTGTTGCGCGGCGCCGCATTGGGCGATGTGTACGGCGGCCAGTTCCGTCATCACCGCGCGGCATTGCATGGTCTGGATGACCAGCAACTGTATTCGCGCGAAGCGATTCCAGTGTTGATCGACTACCTGCGTCGCGACCTCGGCGTGGAGTTTCACTTTTCCACCCTGGTGCGCGACATTGAACCCGGTCGTGTGCACAGCACCGCCGGCAGCTTTACGGGGGAGCAGATCATCGTCTGCTCCGGCCACGATTATCAGACCCTGCTGGCCGAGCCTATCGCTGCGCTCAAGCCGCAGATCTGCCGTCTGCAAATGCTCCGCGCGCGGCCGCAAATCAACCTCAATTTGCAACATGCGCTGCTCACCGGATTGAGTTGCGTGCATTACGGCGCCTTCGCCGATTTGCCGGAAGCTGCGCCAGTGCAGGCGCAGATTCTGCGTGAGGCGCCGCACTTGCACGAACACGGTATTCACCTGTTGATCAGCCCGACGCCGCACGGCGAACTGATCATCGGTGATTCTCACCATTACGGCAGCGACCCTTCACCGTTCAATGCTGAACAGGTCGATAACTGGCTGATCGAACTGGCCGAACAAACCCTGGGCTGCAAGGTGCAGGTGGTCGAGCGGTGGCAGGGCGTCTATGGCGCTCGCGGAGCACAGCCGTTTTCGTTCCTGCAGGCCGCACCGGGCGTGCATGCCGCGTTGATGCACACGGGCGTCGGCATGAGCGTCGGGCCGGCGATGGCTGAGCGCAACATCAGGACCTTGCTGGGAGAACATTGATGGGCCGCAATGAACAAGTGATTGCTGAAGTATTCGGCTGGTACGAGCGCTTCGGTGATAGCGACTACATCGGTGAGCCAGTGTCGCAGATCGAGCACATGTCCCAGGCCGCTGAACTGGCCATGGCCGAAAGCTTCGACGATGAAGTGGTGCTGGCCGCGTTCTTTCATGACATCGGACATCTGTGCGCCGAGAACGCCGAAAACATGGGCGGCTTTGGTGTGGTCAGCCATGAATGCCTCGGCGCCGATTACTTGCGCCGGTTGGGTTTTGGCGAGCGTCTGGCACGGCTGGTGGAGTACCACGTTCAGGCCAAGCGTTATCTGACGTTCAAAGAACCGGGGTACTACGAACGCTTGAGCGAGGCCAGTCGGCGCACGCTGGCATATCAGGGCGGGGTAATGACGGCTGAAGAGGTGCAGGCGTTTGAGCGCGATCCGTTGTGTGCGATCAGCCTGCGGATGCGCCGGTGGGACGAGCAGGCGAAAGAGATGCGGGTGCCGGTGATTGATCTGGAGGTATTGAAGGCAAAGGCTTTGAGAGTGTTGGCGTTCTGACCCTTGTTTGGATTTTGCGGAGGGAATGGTGGAAGTCAGCAAATCGAGACGTTTCCTACGAGATATCAGGACGAGGCTGGCTAGTCGCTTCGCCAGGGGCTGTCTAGCTTTGCTGACCCTTTCGCGTCAGAGGAACAACCATGCGTTACTTAAAAATTACCGCTCAGGATCGCAGCGGCAATCATCGTGCAGACACGGTCCTCCTGCATTTTTTTGAAGCAGTGAAAAATGGCGAAGACAAACTGATTCACAAGGCGTACGCACTGGATATCACTGCAGATGGCAAGGTTGATTTTCAGGTTGGCGACGTCAATAACGACGGTAAAGAGAACACCAAGGATGAACGGTTGCTCAAGAAGTTCGCAGATGCCTTTTTGCAACTGAACTGGTTCAATCCAGGCGAAACCTCAACGCGCTACCTGAAGATTTTTGTCGAGGACTTTGCTCAGGACGGCTCCCCCGATACGGTCCGTTTGCACTTTCATGAGGGTGAGGGCGAGCCGACAGATAACTCCATCGTCTATACCGCGTCGGCTTATGACACCAACAATGACGGGAAGCTGGATTGGCTCGTGCATTTTGATGTCGACAATGATGGCGATATCGATGCGGTGGATCAGAAACAGGTCACGTTGCTGAGTAACGAGTATTTGAAGTTCAAATGGAAATGATCGGTCGACTGGCAGCGTTTTCAACGTCGCCTTGAAGCATCATTGATGCGGCTCCGGCTTTGTCCGAAGCCGCATTTTTTATACCCCATCGATGTTTTCCCGCAAACAGACGTCAACTGAGGAAAATCCTTACGGACCGCAACGGCCTGATGCCGTAGAGACGGTCTGCTCGGCTGGTTAGTGTTCCAGGCTCTTTACTGTGCAAGGAATGCTCGTGTTCTATTTAAAAGCAACCGCCCAGGACCGTGGCAGGAAGGGCGAGGCAGATACTGTTCATTTCCGGTTCTATGAAGATGAACGCCTGATAAGGGAGGCGATTGTTACTGCTACGGACTCTGGGCGTCACCCGCTGGCGAAATTTGCCAGGACCTATTTGAAGCTTGGGTGGTTCAATGCCGGGGATGGTTCGGAGCGGTACTTGCAGATATTTGCGCAAAACCTCGTCGGCAATGGAACACCGGAAACTGTGCGGCTGCATTTTCATGACGGAACGCTGCGCTCGACCGGGAGCACGATTGCGTACAAGGCATCAGCGCTTGACCAGGATAATGACGGGAGTTTCGAATTGATCCTGAGCTCGGATGTGGACAATGACGGTCGTGCTGACCGGAACGACCGACGTCGAGTGAAGGCGCTGGCCATTGAGTTTCTGAAAATCAACGCAGGCTGACGGCACTGCGGGGCAATGATCAGTTGCTACAGTTGCTGAGCCAACACCTCTACCTGCTCCTGCCGTTCCGCCTGGCTCAACCTTGCATGAGGATTGAGAGCGGACCATTGCGGATGGGCGCGCGCCTTGGTCAGTGCCTCCGGCAGTTTGCCTTCGCGCCAGCTCTTGTCCTGCGGTGTGGCGACCTGGATGCTGTCCATCGCCGCGTGTCCGCGCAGGTTCATGGCCTGCACCAGTTGCCGCTGACGCAATGCCAGCAAACGCAGCACGCTGTCGTCAACGGTCAGCTCACGCTGGCCTTTGATTTTACCCAGCAAGCGGCTGCCATAGCCGCGCGCCGTTTGCAGGGCGCCACCGGCAATCGCCCCGGCCAGCGCTGCGGCACCGAGGGTCAGGCCGCCTACCAGCAGATCCACGCCGGCACCGGCCGCCGCGCCTGCGGCGATCCCGCTGCCGACGCGTACGCCCAGTTGCTTGAGGGTTTCGGGGTTGAACAAGTCATCGCCCCAGCGGCCATCCAGCAGCGGCAAGTCGCTGGTGGCAGCGTCCTGTGGGCGGAAGGCGTACAACTTGAGCAGCGCTTCGACGCAGCGTTGTTCACGTTGACGAACGGCTTTGCGCAGTTCGCCGATGGCCTGCTGTTCCTGTGCGGCATCGCTGACCACGCTGCGCCGACAAGCGGCGCAATCGATCAGCAATTCGGCAATCAAGCGTGCCGCACTTTGCTGGCGCGCCGCGCGTTGGACCTGTTGGTCGACGATCAATCGCTCAAGCTGACCGCGTGCGCTTTCCATCAACAGCGCGAGGCTTTCATAAAGCCGGCGCTCGCCATCTTCGGGCGGCGCCACGCTGTCGAAACGCACCAGCGCATGCAGCCCCAAACGGGCCAGGGCGTCGCGCCAATCCGGCTCGCGGTGGTTGGCGCTGCTGACGAAATTCAGCACCGGCAGTAGCGGTTTGCCGCAACTGGCCAGCACTTCGAGTTCATCGCGGTACTTGGCCAACACCGGTTCGCGGGCGTCGATCACATAGAGGCCGGCGTCGGACGCCAGCAGTTGCCGCAACACCTTGGCTTCCTGCTCGAAACGTTGACGCGCCTCGCTGCCGTCGAGGAAACGCGCCAGCCGCGCCGGGCCGTCGAGGCGTTCGCCGGGACGTTCCAACCGTTCCAGGTAATCAAGCAGGGCGATAGCGTCTTCCAGCCCCGGCGTGTCATAGAGCTCGAGCAAGGCCTCGCCGTCCACCGACAGCCGGGCGCCCTCGACATGCCGGGTGGTGCTCGGGCGATGGGAGACTTCGCCGAAACCGACGTCGCGGGTCAGGGTGCGCAGCAACGAGGTTTTGCCGACGTTGGTGTGGCCGACCACAGCGAGCTTCAGCGGCTTCTTTGCAGAATCAGTCATGACCCGACTCCAGCCAGTTCATCGGAGCACAGTCAGCGAACGGCAACGCCAACTGTTGCAGCGCGGTGTGCCAGTCGCCGAGGCGTTCGGCGTCGAGTGCCTGACCAGGCGGCGCTTGCAGCAGCCAGATCCGGGTCGCGCTGGCGCTGCGAGCGAGTTCGGCGATCAGCGCCAGGCTGCCGCGATCCGGTGAGCGCCGAGGGTCGCAGGCAATGGCCAAGCGTTCCGGCGGGAAACGGGTCAGCTGTTCCAGCAACTTTTGTCGGGATTCGCGGCTGTCGAGGATGCCTGCGTTTTTGACGTTCTTCGGCAGTTGCGGCGGCCATGGGCGCTGGTCGTCGAGTTCGATGGCCACCAGCAACGCGCCGTCGCTGTCCAGCGCATTGGTACCGCCTTCGACCTGATGCAGGCGCTCGGGCGCGAGATCGTTGACGCCGAGGCGTTCGCTGCTCGGCATCAGTTGTTCGCGCAACGGCGCGTAGCCGGGCAGGTTCAGGTCCAGATGCAACGCCGCACGGCCGGTAGTCCAGCGCCACAGGCAGAATAGCGCGAGCAGCAGGCGTGGAAATACGCCGTACACCAGCAACACGCCCACCAGCCATGCGGCCCAGGCTTGCCGGGCGCTTTCGATGTTCAACGCGGTGTCGCCGCTGGCGCGGATCATTTCCACGGTCGGCACGCTGAAGCCGAGCAGTGCCGGTAGCGCACCAAGGGCCTGGGTCATGACCACGAACGTGTCGCCGCTGAGAATCGTGGTTTCCCAGACGAAACCGTAGCGCCGGGTGGCCATCAGCGTCAGCAGAATCGCCAGGGCGCTGAGCATTGCCAGCAGCCACAAGCCGTTGACCAGCATGCCGAGCGCCCAGCGATTGAGTTTCTGCCGCTGCAGCAACAGCAGCAGGGCCGGCGCCAGTTGCGCGGCTTTGGCGTCGCGGGCGAGTTTTTCGCTGAGCCACAACCACAAGCGCCCGAGGGTGGCGCTGTAATCGCCAGCGAAAATCAGGCCCGATGCCCAGCTCAGCAGCAGAATCAGGTTCAACCCCAGCAGACTGCCGAGGGCCCAGAACACGTTGACTGGTGTCTGGCCGTCGTTCAATGCGGCAAATGCCAGCCCGGCACCGCTGACGATCGCCAATACGGCCAGAATGATCAGCGCCAATCGTGCCCCTTGCAGCCAATGGCGCAGCGCGCCGGTCAAGCCATCGCGTTCGGCCAGCCACAGGGCGCGGGCCTCGATGCGGGTCGGCAGGTCGCCGCCCGCGCTGCGGGCCAGACGGTTGGCTTCCTGATCTTCCAGCGGGCCTGCGTGTTCCTCGCGCAGGCGGACGGTTTCGGTCAGCCAAAGTGTTTGCAGTGTGGTCAGTTCAGTCACGCGGCATCCCGTCGCTCAAATGAACGCTGAGCATAACCGCTGTTACGCTGGTCGGGGTACGTTGCGAGATAGTGAGCCTCTGGTATCCTCGCCCGCATGAAAAAAACACTTCCTCTCAGTTTGATCGCTGCCCTCGGTGAAAATCGCGTGATTGGCGTCGACAACAGCATGCCCTGGCACTTGCCGGGGGATTTCAAATACTTCAAGGCCACCACACTGGGCAAGCCGATCATCATGGGTCGCAAGACCTGGGATTCGCTCGGTCGCCCGCTGCCCGGCCGGCTGAACATCGTGGTCAGCCGTCAGACCGACCTGCAACTTGAAGGCGCGGAAGTCTATCCGTCGCTGGAAGCCGCAGTGATTCGGGCGCAGGAATGGGCGCTGGCGCAGGGCGTCGATGAGCTGATGCTGATTGGCGGCGCGCAGCTGTATGCGCAAGGCCTGGCACAGGCCGATCGGCTGTACCTGACCCGCGTGGCGCTGAGCCCCGAGGGCGATGCGTGGTTTCCGGAGTTTGATTCGAACCAGTGGAAACTGGTGTCGAATGTTCCGAATCCGGCGGAGGGCGATAAGCCGGCGTACAGCTTCGAGGTTTGGGAAAAAGCTTAAAAGCATCGCGAGCAGGCTCGCTCCCACAAGGGTTGTTGGTGTTCACACACTATGTGTTTCACCTTGCCCACTGTGGGAGCGAGCCTGCTCGCGATAGCGGTCTGTCAGACGCAGCTTAAGCCTGCGCCAACTCCTCATGCTCATCCGCATCCAGCAGCGCTTTGTCAGTCTGCTGCATGATCTGGCTGGTAATCGCACCGGCAGTCATCGAACCACTGACGTTCAATGCCGTGCGGCCCATGTCGATCAGCGGTTCAACCGAGATCAGCAGCGCCACCAGTGACACCGGCAAGCCCATGGCCGGCAGTACGATCAGCGCAGCGAAGGTTGCGCCGCCACCGACACCGGCAACCCCTGCCGAACTCAAGGTCACAATCGCTACCAAGGTCGCGATCCACAGCGGGTCCAGCGGGTTGATGCCCACGGTCGGCGCCACCATGACCGCCAACATCGCAGGGTAAAGACCGGCACAGCCGTTCTGGCCGATGGTCGCGCCGAACGAGGCGGCGAAGCTGGCGATCGATTGTGGAATGCCCAGGCGGCGGGTTTGCGCTTCGATACTCAGCGGAATGCTCGCGGCGCTGGAGCGGCTGGTGAAGGCGAAGGTCAGCACCGGCCAGACCTTGCGGAAGAAGCGCAGCGGGTTGATCCCGGCCAGCGACACCAGCAGGCCGTGAACCACGAACATCAGGCCCAGGCCGATGTACGACACCACCACGAAACTGCCGAGCTTGATGATGTCTTGCAGGTTGGAACCGGCGACCACTTTGGTCATCAGCGCCAATACGCCGTACGGGGTCAGTTTCATCACCAGACGCACCAGACGCATTACCCAGGCTTGCAGGGTGTCGATGGCGTTGAGCACTTTCTGACCTTTTTCGACGTCATCCTTGAGCAGTTGCAGCGCCGCGACCCCAAGGAATGCAGCGAAGATCACCACGCTGATGATCGAGGTCGGCTTGGCTCGGGCCAGATCGGCAAACGGGTTCTGCGGGATGAACGACAACAGCAACTGCGGGACATTCAGGTCGGCAACCTTACCCGCGTAGTCGGTCTGGATGGTTTGCAGGCGAGCCATTTCCTGGGTGCCGGCGACCAGGCCTTCAGCCGTCAGGCCGAACAGGTTGGTCAGGCCAATGCCGATCAGCGCCGCAATGGCGGTGGTGAACAGCAGGGTGCCGATGGTCAGGAAGCTGATCTTGCCCAGCGAAGAGGCATTGTGCAGACGGGCGACGGCGCTGAGGATCGAGGCGAATACCAGCGGGATCACGATCATTTGCAGCAACTGCACATAACCGTTGCCGACCAGATCGAACCAGCCGATCGAGGCCTTCAGCACCGGGCTACCGGCGCCGTAAACAGTGTGCAGCGCAACACCGAACACCACGCCCAACACCAGAGCGACCAGGACTTTTTTCGCCAGGCTCCAGGTGGTGTGACGGGTTTGTGCCAGGCCAAACAGCAAGGCGAGGAACACCAGCAGATTGAGGATCAGCGGCAGATTCATTGAGACTCCAAAAAGACTTGTGCCAATCGCGTTCCAGGGCGATTGCGAACCGGCAAGCCTAACAGCTTGATATCTAAAGAATTAATATCAAAAACGCATGGCGACCGTCGTTTTTGGAATAAGGCCGTGACGCTGTCGCGAATGCCAGTGACGGGTTCTGAACGCAAACGGTCGTGCGCAGACGAGGACTGTCACACTGATTTGTTAGCGTCGATGGCTTTCATTCAGGGAGAGATGCACATGAAGTTCGTACCGAAACTGTTAGCCGTCGCACTGTGCCTGGGTCTTGCCGGTCAGGCGTTTGCCACCGAACTCAAGCACTGGCCCGAGGCCCAGGCCAAGCAGCTGGACGCGATGATCGCGGCCAACGCCAACAAGGGTAACTTTGCGGTGTTCGACATGGACAACACCAGTTACCGCTACGACCTTGAAGAGTCGTTGTTGCCGTTCATGGAGAACAAGGGCCTGATCACCCGCGAGACCCTTGATCCTTCCCTGAAGCTGATGCCGTTCAAGGACACCGCCGACCACAAGGAAAGCCTGTTCAGTTACTACTATCGCCTCTGTGAAGTCGACGACATGGTCTGCTACCCATGGGTCGCTCAGGTGTTCTCGGGGTTCACCCTCAAGGAACTCAAAGGCTACGTCGATGAGATGATGGCCTCCGGTAAACCGGTGCCGAGCACCTATTACGACGGCGATGTGGTGAAGAACATCGACGTCCAGCCGCCGAAGGTCTACACCGGCCAGGCCGAGCTGTACAACAAGCTGATGGAGAACGGCATTGAGGTCTACGTGATGACCGCAGCTTCCGAAGAGCTGGTGCGCATGGTCGCGGCTGATCCGAAGTACGGTTACAACGTCAAACCGCAAAACGTGATCGGCGTGAGTACGCTGCTCAAGGACCGCAAGACCGGCGAGCTGACCACCGCACGCAAGCAGATCAGCGCCGGCAAGTATGACGAGAAGGCCAACCTGGGCCTGGAGTTGACTCCGTATTTGTGGACGCCAGCGACGTGGATGGCCGGCAAGCAAGCGGCGATCCTGACCTACATCGACGAGTGGAAAAAACCGGTGCTGGTGGGCGGCGACACCCCGTCCAGTGACGGCTACATGCTGTTCCACAGCGTCGACGTGGCCAAGGGCGGCGTGCACTTGTGGGTCAATCGCAAGGACAAATACATGACCCAACTCAACGGCATGATGGCCAAACACGCTGCCGCCCAGGCCAAAGAAGGTCTGGCCGTGACAGCGGACAAGAACTGGGTGATCGTCAAGCCGGAAGATATTCAGTAACCGGGGCGTGGCTAAACACACACTCACAAGCGCCATAGATCCAATGTGAGAAGGGCCGGGCGACGTTCGCTTGCTCGCGAAAGCGGTCTGTCATTCAACATCATTAGTGAATGTGACGGCCTCTTCGCGAGCAAGCCCGCTCCCACAGTTGACCGAGTTGATCACATAAAAATGCCCCGCACTTGGCGGGGCATTTTTGTGTTCAACGGTTAAGCATTACAGCCCGTCGAGCATCGCTTTGTTACGCACAGCGCCCTTGTCGGCACTGGTGGCCAGCAAGGCATAGGCTTTCAGTGCGGTGGTCACTTTACGTGGGCGCACTTCAACCGGTTTCCAGCCTTTCTTGTCTTGCTCGACGCGGCGCGCAGCCAACTCTTCGTCGCTGACCAACAGGTTGATCGAGCGGTTCGGAATGTCGATCAGCACCTTGTCGCCGTCCCGTACCAGACCGATTGCACCGCCGGCAGCGGCTTCTGGCGAAGCGTGGCCGATGGACAGGCCCGAGGTGCCGCCGGAGAAGCGGCCGTCGGTGAGCAAGGCGCAGGCTTTGCCCAGGCCCTTGGATTTCAGGTAGGACGTCGGGTAGAGCATTTCCTGCATGCCCGGGCCGCCTTTCGGACCTTCGTAGCGAATGATGACGATATCGCCTTCTTTCACTTCATCGGCAAGGATGCCGCGTACGGCGCTGTCCTGGCTTTCGAAGATCTTCGCGTTACCTTCGAAGACGTGGATCGACTCATCGACGCCAGCGGTTTTCACCACGCAGCCGTCGAGGGCGATGTTGCCGTACAGCACGGCCAGGCCGCCTTCTTTTGAGTAGGCGTGCTCGACACTGCGGATGCAGCCGTTTTCACGGTCGTCGTCGAGGGTTTCCCAACGGGTCGACTGGCTGAACGCGGTTTGGGTCGGGATGCCTGCCGGACCGGCCTTGAAGAAGTGGTGCACCGCTTCGTCATTGGTCTGGGTGATGTCCCACTTGGCGATACCTTCCGCCATGGTCTTGCTGTGCACGGTCGGCAGGTCGGTGTGCAGCAAGCCGCCACGGGCCAGGGAGCCGAGGATGCTGAAGATCCCGCCGGCGCGGTGCACGTCTTCCATGTGGTACTTCTGGATGTTCGGCGCGACTTTGCACAGTTGCGGAACGTGGCGCGAAAGACGGTCGATGTCGCGCAAGTCGAAATCGATCTCGGCTTCCTGGGCAGCGGCCAGCAAGTGCAGGATGGTGTTGGTCGAGCCGCCCATGGCGATGTCCAGCGTCATGGCGTTTTCGAACGCCTTGAAGTTGGCGATGTTGCGCGGCAACACCGACTCGTCGTTCTCGCCGTAGTAGCGTTTGCACAGTTCGACGATGGTACGGCCGGCTTGCAGGAACAGCTGTTCACGGTCGCTGTGGGTGGCCAGTGTCGAACCGTTGCCCGGCAATGCCAGACCGAGGGCTTCGGTCAGGCAGTTCATCGAGTTGGCGGTGAACATGCCGGAGCACGAACCGCAGGTCGGGCAGGCGCTGCGCTCGTACTCGGCGACTTTCTCGTCAGAAGCGCTGGAGTCGGCGGCGATGACCATGGCGTCGACCAGGTCGAGGCCGTGGCTGGCGAGTTTGGTCTTGCCGGCTTCCATCGGGCCACCGGAGACGAAGATCACCGGAATGTTCAGGCGCAGGGCGGCCATCAGCATGCCAGGGGTGATCTTGTCGCAGTTGGAGATGCACACAATAGCGTCGGCGCAGTGGGCGTTGACCATGTACTCGACGGAGTCGGCGATGATCTCGCGGCTCGGCAGCGAATACAGCATGCCGTCATGGCCCATGGCGATGCCGTCATCGACCGCGATGGTGTTGAATTCCTTGGCGACGCCGCCAGCACGTTCGATCTCGCGGGCGACCAGTTGGCCGAGGTCCTTGAGGTGGACGTGGCCCGGTACGAATTGGGTGAACGAGTTGGCAATGGCGATGATCGGCTTTTTGAAGTCGTCATCTTTCATCCCCGTGGCGCGCCACAGTGCGCGGGCGCCGGCCATGTTGCGGCCATGGGTGGATGTTTTCGAACGGTAATCAGGCATGGAGCACTCCGGGCGGCTAAGCAGGTATCAAAAGGGGAGTGAGCTTCTATTGACCTCGGGAACACTCAGAAATGGCCGTGTGTCCGAAAGTTGCCGATGACTTTGCGGGATCGCCGCGCGCCTCAGCCTGAGCTCATAAACCCGCCGGGGGATGACTGGCGATGAATCGTTCGATTCTACACCGCTGGCGTCAGGAAGGAATGGCGGGAAACGTTGAAGCAGGGCTTGTGAAGCGTGATGAGTGACGACTGGCGGGCTGTCAGTCGGGAATTAGCCCGGGCTGGCGTCTTTCGGTCAGGGCGTTCAAGGTCAGTCCGGCAATACTCAACACTATGAAACACAGCGACAAGGACGTTTGCAGGTTGCTGGTGGTCAGGTTGATCACCACGCTGATCAAGCCACCGACAATGAAGATCAGCATGCTTCCGGCCGACGCCGAAGTACCGGCGTTGTCGGTAAAAATGTTCATGGCTCTGGACGTGGCAGCGGGGCGGGCGATGGTGGTCCCGGCGGTGCAGATGATCATCGGGACCAGTACAGCCAAGGTCGACAGACCCCATTGATTCGACAAATAGAGCATCACCAGACCTGACAACAGGATCAGACAAAGCCCGGTGATGATCTGGATGTTGGGATTGATTCGTCTGCCTGCCAGTGCCGCAAGAATGCCGCCGATAACGTATGCCGCACCATAAGCCAGCAAGGTCAGCGCGAACTCGTAGGCTGACATTTGCAACTGCTCCATGAAGATCAGTGGCGAGATGACGATAAAGGAAAAGTGACAGGCGAATGCAAAGGCTGAAATGAGCCACCAGGCGATAAAGTCGAAGTTACTACAGACCCGGCGGTAGGCCTGGAAGATATTCGCTTGTGGCCCCAGGCTCTTGCTGGGCAAGCTTTCCAGAAAGAAGCATGCCTTCAAGAATACGGCTGCGGCCAAGGCGGTAAACACCAGAAAACTGCCTGGCCAATCCATCAGCTCTTGCAGAAAGGTTCCGGCCAGCGGCGAGACGGAAATGAAAATGCCGGTAGCGGTGACCATCAGTATCCGCAAGCGGTCACGTTCCTGGCCTTCGAACAGGTCTTGCACCAGCGCCTGGGACAGCACGAAACAGCCACAACCCAGAGCCTGGACGACGCGGAACAACAGAAAGTAGACGTACTCGGTGGACAGCACACAGCCGACGGCACCGAGCATTGAAACAGCCATGCCTGACAGCAGCAGACCCTTGCGGCCAATGATGTCCGAAAGTGGCCCGATCAGCAGTTGGGAGAAAGCAATGCCGATGGCGAACAGGCTGATGGACAGCGCGATGTCTGCTGGCACTGTCCGAAAATGTTCCGATAGCGCAGGAAACGATGGCAATAGAACGTCGATCGGAAATACTCCGAGCAGGGTCATCGCCATCAACAGGCCGATGGCCCCTCTGCGTTTTTTTTCCCCCATTGCCGCCGTCACTTCAGGCATCGATCAGCCCCGCCCTGATGAAGAGTTGCTGGTTATAGGGCAGAGCAAAGAAACCGGATTTTTTCATCGCCCGTAGCGTGACTGATGCTCCAGAGCGGGCGCGCTGAATACCCGCTTGTTCACCAGAAACATCGCTGAGAATGTCGACTATGGACGCCGTGGGCAGACCGACGCTGCGTAGGCCTTCACTCAGCCATTGTTCATCGACCTCAAAAAAAGCCCCGATGACCTCCAGTAGAAATTTCCCTGCAAACGTTTGTTGGCCGCTGTCCATCGTCAGCCACAGGTAGTTGAATACTTCGCAGAAATATCGGCTGTGCCGGGCCTCGTCTACCAAGTGGTCAGTGAGCATTTCGTGGACAGTGGAAACCAGGCTGTCGCGGGTAATGTCGAGCAACTCTTTGGCGATGATCGTTTCCGAGACAAACCCGATCAGGAACCATGCAAGGGTCTTGTATTTATTGCGGGCTTTGTCGACCAAGGCTTTTAAACGGTGTATTCGTCGCGGCATCGTGCGGCGATTTTTGATCCTGTAGAGGTCTGCGACCTGCTCGGCCACCAGGTTGGAAAACAACGCGTGATAACCCTCGTCGGTATAGAGCTGAAGGGCTGCGGTTTTCATCCGCACGGGGATTACGGCGTTGAGTTCGCCATGCACGATGGTCTCGACCGCACGATTGACGACCCGATGTTCGAGCGCGGTGGTGTAGTCGAGGAAGTACACCAGATGGTTCGCGGCCAGCCGATGGCGGATTGCTTGTCCGGCTTCCTCAAGCAACGGGTGTTTCAGATAAGGCAGGAAGGCCGGGGGGAACCAGTCTCTGGTTTCCAGTTCGCGCTCAAGTTCAGGAGGCAGCAGGTAAGCGTTCTGGCTGCTGCGCACCGATGCGTTGTTGTTCCAGTCACCCAGGGTAAACCTGCGGATCGGCGAGACTGGCAGGGAGTCTGGTTCATTGATCGCAATGGGCATCATCGGTTTCCTGGCAGTTGATCAGGGCTTTCAGTTCCACGCACAGCGCTTGTCCGTCGCCGTGTCCGCAGCCGACAAAAAACAAAGGTTGTTCGGCGCTGTCTTGCAGCCCCAGCAGTGCTTCGACCCGATCGTCTGTGAGGGCCCCGGTCAACCAGGTGTTCAGCCCCAGGGAGGTGGCGATCAACTGAAAGGTTTGCGAGATGTGGCCGGCTTCGACATAGGCCATTCGGTAGGCTCGCGAGTGTTCATATTTCCACCACAGCGCGTCGAAGCGCGACGTGATGAACAATCCAAATGGCAAGTTGTTGATGAAGTGCTGGCCGCACAGCAGTTGACCGAGCGGCTCTTCAGGCAAGGGCTTCACCAGGCTCAGTGCATGCCGATCGCTGTGGTAGCAGTAGAGTCCAGGCTTCAACTGACTGACATTACGGACATAGACGAACCCTTCACAGGCATTCAGCCCTCCACCGGAAGGGCTGCTGCGTCTGGCTCCGAGGCCTTCAGGAATGGCGTCGTCGCTATCGTTTTCACGTTCTTTCAGATAACCGAGGGACAGGTACAGCAGCGTGCTGACGTCGCTCAGCGAGACAGCATCTTCATTGAAGGCGCGACAGGTTTTCCTGCTGAACAATGACTTGACCAGAGAGCTGGCCGGTGAGCTGGAAGGGGGCGGCAGGACAATCAGGTCGTCTGTCGGGTATTGCGCGCGCATCTCCGTTGGCGATGGCGTGGCCAGTACTTCGTTGCAATGGTCCAGATACTGTTTTGACCATTCATGAATGTCGTAGGGCGTCTGTTCACAGGGAATGTTTTTTGTTCCGGTGTGGAAGATTTTTGAAAGTTCATCCCATCCCCATTTCATGGTGTCCACTTTTGCAGTTGTCAGTAGGTGGGTATTAAGAAGATCGCTATCGATTAAGTTGTTGCTGCAGAATTGCCCGGGGTCTTCAATAAGTTGTATGAGGCGAGTCGAATATTCCAGGTTTAACTCGAATTGAGTGTGGTTCTTGTAATTCCAGATTATTAAATGGGGAGGGCGTGCGAGCATGAATAAATATGGGTTTATATGCATGGTGGCTGGAATACTCTGAAGGTGGTCAGAGAGGGCGCTGGGGTGCCGGCACTCCCCAGCGTCTCAATCACTTAACGGGCTTTTGGGGCAACCAGAAAAGCCAGGTTAGCGATTTTTGCAGCTTCCATATTAATAGCTTTCATTTTTGTAACTCCCTGTAGTTATGCAGCTCGTAATGGGTGCCACCTGCTTGGTGACATTTAGAGAATAGGTTGTATTGAACTTTCAGCAAGGGAGAATTTGGTAGGAGTGTTCCAGTAATTTTGTGGGAGTGATCCCACAGGTTAGAGCTGATTGTAAGTTCTATTCACTGGGTTGGCAGGTGCGCGGAAACGTCCTGCAAATTGATAGGGCGATAAGAGTAAGAAAGTTATGTTTTGAATAGGGTGAAAGTTCGTCAGGGGGGAGCCATGACGGGGAGCCGGTGGGCTCCCCGCCAAGCCAGCGAACTCAGCTGTTAGGCAGCAGGCGGCAGGTGATGCTCTTGATGTAGCGGGTTTCAGCGATGGCCGGGTGCACCGGGTGATCCGGCCCCTGACCGCCACGTTCCAGCAGCTGGATGTTGCGGTCCAGGTGACGGGCGCTGGTCAGCAGGATGTTCTGCAGATCGTCTTCCGGCAGGTGCATCGAGCACGAAGCGCTGACCAGGATGCCGTCCTTGTTGAGCAGACGCATGGCTTGCTCGTTCAGGCGACGGTAGGCGCCTTCGCCATTCTTCATGTCTTTCTTGCGTTTGATGAAGGCTGGCGGGTCGGCCACGATGACGTCGAATCGTTCTTCGTTGGCTTTCAGCTCTTTCAGGGCTTCGAACACGTCGCCTTCAATGCAGGTCATTTTGTCGGCGAAACCGTTCAGTGCGGCGTTACGCTCGACACCATCGAGGGCAAAGGTCGACGCGTCGACGCAGAACACTTCACTGGCACCGAAAGCGGCAGCTTGCACGCCCCAGCCGCCGATGTAGCTGTACAGGTCCAGCACACGTTTACCTTTGGCATAGGGTGCCAGGCGCGCGCGGTTCATGCGGTGGTCGTAGAACCAGCCGGTTTTCTGTCCCTGAATGACTGGCGCTTCGAACTTAACGCCGTTCTCTTCCAGGGCAACCCACTCAGGCACCAGGCCGAAGACGGTTTCGACGTAGCGGTTGAGGCCTTCGGCGTCACGGGCCGCAGAGTCATTCTTGAACAGAATGCCGCTTGGCTTGAGCACTTGGGTCAGCGCAGCGATCACGTCGTCTTTATGAGCTTCCATGGTCGCCGAAGCGATCTGCACCACCAGGATGTCGCCGAAACGGTCGACCACCAGGCCCGGCAGCAGGTCGGAGTCGCCGTAGACCAGGCGGTAGAACGGCTTGTCGAACAGGCGCTCGCGCAGGGACAGCGCAACGTTGAGGCGGTGCACCAGCAGCGACTTGTCGAGCGGCAACTTGATGTCGCGCGACAGCAGGCGAGCGCAGATCAGGTTGTTCGGGCTCATGGCGACGATGCCCAGCGGCTTGCCGCCGGCAGCTTCGAGAATCGCTTGATCGCCAGCCTTGAAGCCGTGCAGTGGGGTGGCGGCTACGTCGATTTCGTTACTGTAGACCCACAGGTGACCGGCGCGCAGGCGACGGTCGGCGTTGGCTTTGAGGCGCAAGCTTGGCAGGGACATGACGTCGCTCCAGGTGAAAAAAAAGAGCGGGATTATAGCGCTAGATGGGAGGCGCAGCGCGGTTGTTTCTGGGCGTTGCGTCGGACAGATCGCCCATGTGGCGGATTTTTTCCGCTAGAATCGCCCCTTGGCCCAGAGTGAGTACGTATGTCCCAAGAGCTATCTTCCGAACAGATTCAACAGGCCCTGCAAGGCATCAGCGTGCCGCCTCAGCCGCAAATCATGGTGGATTTGCAGATGGAGCAGTACATGCCGGACCCGGACCTGGAAGTGATCGCGAAGTTGATCTCCCAGGACCCGGGCCTCTCTGGCGCCTTGTTGAAGATCGTCAATTCGCCCTATTACGGGCTGAGCAACAAGATCGCCTCGATCCAGCGCGCGGTGAACCTGCTGGGCAGTCGTTCGGTCATCAACCTGATCAACGCACAGTCGATCAAGGGCGAGATGAATGACGACACCATCGTCACCTTGAACCGATTCTGGGACACCGCCCAAGACGTGGCGATGACCAGCCTGAGCCTGGCCAAGCGCATTGGTTCGCAAGCGGTGGACGAGGCTTATGCTTTAGGCCTGTTCCACGATTGTGGCGTGCCGTTGATGCTCAAGCGCTTCCCCAGCTATATGTCGGTGCTGGAAGAAGCCTACGCCAGTGCCAACGCCGAGTGCCGGGTGGTGGATACCGAGAACCGTGTGCTCAATACCAACCACGCGGTGGTCGGTTACTACACTGCGAAGTCCTGGCGTCTGCCGGAGCATGTGACCGACGCCATCGCCAATCACCACAATGCGCTGGCGATTTTCAGCGATGAATCATCCCGTAACAGCCAGTTGAAAAACTTGCTGGCGATCCTGAAGATGGCCGAACACATTTGCGCGTCGTATCGGGTGTTGGGTAATCAGACCGAAGACCACGAGTGGGATAGCATCGGGCCGCTGGTGCTCGATTATGTCGGCCTCTCGGACTACGACTTCGAAAACCTCAAACAGACGATTCGCGAGCTCGGCGCTCATCATTGAGTGTCGGTTTTTCAGCTGATCCGGGAACACCATGCCTGAACTGCCAGAAGTCGAAACCACCCGTCGCGGTATTGCCCCGTTCCTTGAAGGGCAGCGCGTCAGCCGCGTGATTGTGCGTGATCGGCGTCTGCGCTGGCCGATCCCCGAGGACCTCGATGTGCGGCTGTCCGGGCAGCGCATCGTGTTGGTGGAGCGACGCGCCAAGTATTTGCTGATCAACGCCGAGGTCGGCACGTTGATCAGCCATTTGGGCATGTCGGGAAATCTGCGTCTGGTGGAAGTCGGCTTGCCGGCGCTCAAGCACGAGCATGTGGACATCGAACTCGAGTCCGGCCTGGCGCTGCGATACACCGACCCGCGGCGTTTTGGGGCGATGCTCTGGAGCCTTGATCCGCTGAATCACGAATTGCTGGTTCGTCTGGGGCCGGAGCCGCTGACTGATCTGTTCGATGGCGAGCGGCTGTTCCAGCTGTCACGCGGGCGTTCGATGGCGGTCAAGCCGTTCATCATGGACAACGCCGTGGTGGTCGGGGTCGGCAACATTTATGCGACCGAAGCACTCTTTGCTGCCGGGATCGACCCGCGCCGCGAGGCCAAGGGGATTTCCCGGGCGCGCTATCTGAAGCTGGCAATCGAGATCAAACGCATTCTGGCCGCCGCGATCGAACGCGGCGGCACCACGCTTCGCGACTTCATTGGCGGTGACGGCCAGCCGGGCTATTTCCAGCAAGAGCTGTTCGTGTACGGTCGTGGCGGTGAGCAGTGCAAGGTCTGTGGTAGCGAACTGCGGGAAGTTCGCCTCGGGCAGCGCGCCAGCGTCTTTTGCCCGCGTTGTCAGAGCTGAGAATTCCTACGGTCTATAGTTAGTGGTCTGACTGCCTAGCCGAAGGACCGTGCCATGACATCGATTCGAACCCTTGCTGCCGCGCTGCTGTTGAGCATCGGCTTATCTGCCCAGGCGTCCGACGGCGGCAGTGGCGACCCCAATTACAGCATCCACAACCCACCGGCCTACGCGATGATCGGCGATCTGCTGATCGCCCGTCCGTTGCTGGTGGCGGCGACGGTGATTGGTGCGGGGGTGTTTATCGTGTCCTTGCCGTTTACCGCGCTGGGCGGCGGGGTAGGTGATGCCGGGCAGGCGCTGGTGGTCGATCCGGCGAAAGCGGCGTTCGTCCGTTGCCTGGGGTGTGTCGGGGAGGGGTTTGAGCAGCAGAACTGAATCAGCTGGATCATCGGTGTGGCTGATGGCCTCTTCGCGAGCAGGCTCGCTCCCACATTAGATTTGCTTTGGGCACAAATTGTGTACACACAGCAGATCCAATGTGGGAGCGAGCCTGCTCGCGAAGAGGCCTGGACAAACGCTACAAAAACACCAGATTCAAGCCTTGCCGGTAAGCTTGCGGTACTTCTCCATCAACTGCTCTTGAGTTTCTGGATGCGCTTCGTCCAGCGGAATGCAATCCACCGGGCAAACCTGCTGGCACTGTGGTTCGTCGTAGTGGCCGACGCACTGGGTGCAGAGGTTCGGGTCGATCACATAGATCTCTTCGCCCTGGGAGATGGCGGCGTTCGGGCACTCGGGTTCGCAGACGTCGCAGTTGATGCAATCGTCGGTGATGATCAGGGACATTGGGACTCCTGCCAGGGTAGTTTGCCCAGGCATCTGAAAACTGATGCGTACAATTGTGCCGCATCGGCGCCCGCAGTGCACGCAGGCGCGATGGACTGCAAGAGATTGCAGTTTGCGGCAGCGCTTACTTCTTGAAGCGCAGGGTCAGCGCGTCGGCCACGACAGGGTGGACGAACTTGGTGATATCGCCGCCCAGGGCAGCAATTTCACGGACCAGCGTCGAAGAAATAAACGAATAACGCTCGGACGGGGTAAGAAACAGGCTTTCCACGTCCGGGGCCAATTGGCGGTTCATGTTGGCCAGCTGGAATTCGTATTCGAAGTCCGATACCGCGCGCAGGCCACGCAGGAACACGTTGGCGTTCTGCTCTTTGGCAAAGTGCGCCAGCAGCGTCGAAAAGCCGACGACTTCGACGTTCGGCAGATGTTTAGTGACCTCGCGGGCCAGCTCCACACGCTGTTCCAGGGGAAATAGCGGGTTTTTCTTCGGGCTGGCGGCGACGGCGATGATCACATGATCGAACAGGCGCGAGGCGCGTTCGACCAGATCGCCATGGCCCTTGGTAATAGGGTCGAAGGTACCTGGGTACAACACTCGGTTCATCGCGTCGTCCTGGCGGGAGTCCGTTGGGGAGTCGGATGGTATCGCAGCCTTCCCGGTCGGCCAAGTCGCCTTTGGGGTAAGAAAGCACTATAGACGATGCGAATTATGGGTTTTTTCATGGGTTTTTTAAACGGATGGCCAACGCTGTCGCCAGTTGCGCGGTCAGCCCATAGACCGACAATTGCGGGTTGGCGCCAATGCTGGTGGGGAACAGCGAGCCATCATGGATCGACAGATTACTCAGTTGATGATGACGGCCGAGACTGTCGGTGACGGCATTTTTCGGGTCTTCACCCATGGCACATCCACCCATCACATGAGCACTGCCCAGTCGTGTGCGGTACAGCTCGAGACTCAGGCCGTCGATCAGCGCGCGTGCTTCAGCGAGGGTTTTCACGTAGCGCGCATCGACGTGCATCGGCATGACCGCGTTGGCACCGCCGGCGAACTGAATCTCGGCCATGCTATGAAACGCTCGACGTATCCCGTCCCAGGCATAGGCTGAGACCTGATAGTCGAGCACTGGTGAGCCATCGCCGCGCAATTCGACACTGCCGCCAGGGCTGTCCGGGTGAAAACCGTCACGCAGCAGGGCCAGCATCGCGTGGGTGTGCGGCAATTGCTGCATGTGGCGAGCGTTCTCTTCACCAAAGCCACCGAGCAAGGTCGCCGCCAGCGCAGGGTGTAGTGGCGGCACTTCCAGCTTGTAGGACATTTTGCCGGTGGTGCCGTCCTGCCATTGAAAGTGGTCGGAGTAAATCGACTGCGGCGCGCCGTAGAACGGGTTGATCACCTCGTCGAACAGCCCGGCGGACATGTTCACCAGGTGCAGAAAGGTCCGCTTGCCAAGCCGTTCATGGGGATCCGGGGCTTTGGAACGCAGCAACAGCGCCGGGCTGTTGATGCCGCCGCCGGCCAGCACGTAATGTCGCGCCTTGACGGTGATGCTGCGCCCGGTCGGCGCCACGCAGCGCTCATCCATTGCCACGCAGCGCAGGCCGGTGACTTTGTCGTCCTTGATCAGCAGGTGTTCGACACGGGCCAGATAGAGCAGCTCACCGCCTTTTTCCAGGGTCGCGGGGATGGTGGTGACCATCATCGATTGCTTGGCGTTGGTCGGGCAGCCCATGCCGCAATAGCCGAGGTTCCAGCAACCGCGCACGTTGCGCGGGATCACGTGCCAGCTGTAGCCGAGCTGTTCGCAACCTTTTTTTATCACGTCGTTGTTCGCGTTGGGCGGCACCAGCCATGGGGCGACGCCAAGGCGCTGCTCCATTTTTTCGAACCAGGGCGCCATTTCCGCCGGGCTGTGGCCCTTGACGTCGTGTTCCCTGGCCCAGTGTTCGAGGGTTGGTTCGGGGGTGCGAAAGCTTGAGGTCCAATTGACCAGCGTCGTGCCACCGACTGCGCGGCCTTGCAGGATGGTGATCGCGCCATCCTTGCTCATGCGGCCGATGCCTTCCTGATAAAGGCTGGAATAGGCCTGGTCTTCGAGCATCTTGAAGTCGCTGCTGGTCTTCAGCGGGCCTTCTTCGATCAACAGCACTTTGTAGCCGGCAGCGCTGAGGATTTCGGCGGTGGTGCCGCCGCCAGCGCCACTGCCGATGATCGCGATGTCGGCTTCGAGTGTCAGATCATTGGCCAGTTGCGAGCCGTTGTAGGTTTTCCAGCCACGGGCCAGGCCTTCGCGGAACGGATCGGGTACGGGCATCTTTGGGCTCTCTTATTGTTTTGGATTCGGTGGTGATGCGGCTGGCGCCTTCGCGAGCAAACGGAACGCCGCCCGGCTGCTCCCACATGGATCGCGCGCCCCTTGTGGGAGCGAGCCTGCTCGCGATAGGGACACCTCGGTCTCAAACGGCGGGCGGCCCCGGATACCCGCAATGTGCCCATGATTCGGCGCGCTTGTACCAGGCCATCATCACCAGTTGCAGGATCGAGCTGTGGCCCATGCGCAACAGGCTCAGCGAGCTGTTTTGCCAGCGCCGCAGGAATTGGCGAATGTCGTCGCTGCTGGCGTTTTCCCAGTGGCCCCAGATTCCGGTCAGTGGCCCGCGAGTGATAGCCATGGCGAGCACATCGAACAGTTGTTGGGTCAGCTTGAGCATTTCCGGCGACAGGTGATTGAGGTCGTGGTCGAGCGATTGCAGGGTGCCTTCGACGGCGGCCGGGAGTTTTTCGACGGCCACGGCGCCGTCGAGCATCACCGGGATCAGCGCGCGCAAGAACGGCAGATCACTGCTGCGCAATATGGCGAAACCGCTGGCCGGGCTGCTGGCCGAGCAACCACTGAGACTGGCGCCAAGGCCGGCCGTGGTCAGGAAGGCCGTGGCGCAGAGACTGAATTTGAGCAGGCCGCGCCGTGTCAGCGCGGGGGATTCGGTCAGGCTTGGGTTCATTATTGTTATTACCCGGTCATGAGGCGTCAGCGGATGAACAGCTTCTGGATCAGCTTCTGGATCGACTTGCCGTAAGGCGGATATATCAGCTTCGCCGCGTTAAAGCGCTGTTTGATCAGCACGCCTTTGGCTTTGCTGAACGTCAGGAAGCCTTCATGTCCGTGGTAATGGCCCATGCCTGAAGCGCCGATACCGCCAAACGGCATGTCGTCTTGCGCGACGTGCAGCAAGGTGTCGTTCAGGCACACGCCACCGGAATGGGTTTCGTTGAGCACGCGGTTTTGTTCGGCCTTGTTGTAGCCGAAGAAGTACAGCGCCAGCGGACGTGGCCGCTGGTTGATGTAGGCAAACGCCTGGTCCAGATTCTTGTAAGGCACGATCGGCAGCACCGGGCCGAAGATTTCGTCCTGCATCACGATCATCTCGTCGCTGACATTCAGCAGCAGGCTATGGCTCATGCGTCGGCCCTGATCCTGTTCGAAGACCGGGATCAGCAGCGCGCCCTTGCTGGTGGCATCGCTGAGGTAGCTGTGCAGCCGGGCCAATTGGCGCTCATTGATGATCGCGGTGTAGTCCGGGTTGTCCGCGAGTGTCGGGTAAAACCCGCGAACCGCCTGACGATAGGCTTCGACGAAGGAGCCGACCCGCTCTTCCGGCACCAGCACGTAGTCCGGTGCGACACAGGTTTGTCCGGCATTCAGGGTTTTACCGAAGGCAATACGTTCGGCGGCGTCCTTGAGCGGTACGTCGTGGGAAACGATTGCCGGAGACTTGCCGCCTAATTCCAGTGTCACCGGTGTCAGGTTCTCTGCCGCCGCACGCATGACATGTTTGCCGATGCTGGTGGCGCCAGTGAACAGCAGGTGATCGAAGGGCAGCCTGGAAAAGGCCACGCCGACCTCGGCTTCGCCCAACACTACGCACACCAGGTCTTCGGGGAACACTTTGGCCAACAAGGTTTTCAGCAGTTGCCCGGTGGCTGGCGTGGACTCGCTGAGTTTGAGCATCACCCGGTTGCCCGCCGACAACGCGCCGACCAACGGGCCGATGGCCAGGTACAGCGGATAGTTCCACGGCACGATGACCCCGACCACGCCCAGCGGCTGATAAACCACCTTGGCCGCTGCCGGCTGAAAGGCGATTCCTACCTTGCGCGGGGACGCTTTCATCCAGCCTTTGAGGTGTTTGCTGGCGTACTGAATGCAGTGCAGGCTCGGCATCAGCTCGGCGAGCAGGGTTTCATCGGCGCTGCGGTTGCTGAAATCCTGGCTGATCGCGTCGATCAAGGCCTGACGCTCGTCACTCAGCAGATCACGCAATGCCTTGAGCCATTGCTGGCGTTGCGCAGCCGGTGGCATCGGGTGGGCCGCGTAGGCCTGACGCTGGACGGCAAACAGAGCGTGTAGCTCACTCAATAGCTGTTGGGAGCTTTGCAGGTAGGCAATGTCGGCGGGCATGGTAGCTCCGGTTTTTTTAGAATGAGGAAGTTTTTAGAGTCTATGCTCTAGAAAGTCAAATGATGTCCTCGGGAAGCGATGATTTATCCGCCAGCGGATAGGTCGTAAGATGCCCGGCAACGCACTGAAGAATTAAAGCTCAAGCCATGGCCCCACGAATAAAAACCAGCGAGCGCATCGTGCAGAACAGCCTGGAGCTGTTCAATCAACAGGGTGAACGCAGCATCAGCACCAACCATATCGCTGCGCATATGGAGATTTCTCCGGGCAACCTGTACTACCACTTCCCCAACAAGCAGGCGATCATCGCCGTGTTGTTCAGTGAGTACGAAGCCCTGGTAGAGAGCTTCCTGCGCCCACCCCAGGGCCGCGCCGCGACCGTTGAAGACAAGCGCTTCTACTTGCAGGAACTATTGTCGGCCATGTGGCGCTACCGATTTTTACACCGCGATCTCGAGCACTTGCTCGACAACGATGCGGAACTGGCTGCCCGTTACCGGCGTTTTTCCCAACGGTGCCTGATCCAGGGCACGGCAATTTATGCAGGCTTCGTCGACGCCGGGATCCTGTGCATGGACAAGGTCCAGATCGAGTCCCTGACGCTCAACGCCTGGATCATCCTCACATCCTGGGTGCGCTTTCTGTGCACCACACGGGAAAATTCCAACCACCTCAGCGAACAAGCCATTAAACGTGGCGTGTATCAGGTGCTGGTGCTGGAAGCCGGATTTGTCACGGAGCAAGCGCGCGAGGCGGTCAATGCCTTGTTCGAGGAGTTTTACGTGCCGTTGGCCCAGGCCCTGGAAGAAGTGCAGTAGGATCGACAAAGACTTAACCACAGGAGCCCGCTATGCCCATCGCGCAACTGATCAACCCGAATGCCCTGGACCAGAAAAAGGATCAGGCCGGGTTGGTGATTCTGGATTGTCGTTTTGCCCTCGAAGACCCGGATTATGGCCAGCGCAGCTATGCCCAGGGGCATATCGAGGGGGCCTCGTTCGCGGACCTTGAACGTGACCTCAGCGGCCCCGTGGTCAAGGGTGTCACCGGTCGCCATCCATTGCCGACGCCGCACCACTTGATTCAGCGTTTGCAGGATTGGGGTATCAATAACGACAGCGAAATCGTTTTGTATGACGACGGCCCCGGCATGTATGCCGCGCGGGCCTGGTGGTTGCTGGCGTGGCTGGGCAAGCGCGACGGCGTGTTCATTCTCGACGGTGGCCTCAAGGCCTGGCACGCGGCCGGTTTGCCGCTGAGCCTGGATGCACCGGCCATCACCCGCGGCTCCTTCACCGGCGCGCCGGACCACACCTTGTTAGTGAGCGCCGAAAAACTGCAACAGCGCCTCGGTCAACCGACCCTGACCTTGCTCGACGCCCGGGGTTTGCCGCGTTTTCGTGGCGAGGTCGAGCCGATTGACCCGGTCGCCGGGCACATTCCCGGCGCGCAATGCGCGGCCTTTACCGACAACCTGGATGCCGACGGGCGCTTTCTTCCTGCCGATCAGCTCAAGCAGCGTTTTGCCGCGAAACTGGGCGATCGTTCGCCGACCGAACTGGTGGCGTATTGCGGCTCGGGCGTGACCGCGTGCCATAACCTGTTTGCGTTGTGCCTGGCCGGTTATCCGTTGGGCTCGCTGTATGCCGGGTCGTGGAGCGAGTGGATCACCGATCCTGCGCGGGGCGTCGCTACCGGCGACTAATCGCAAATCCCCTGTGGGAGCGAGCCTGCTCGCGATGGCGGACTGTCAGTCAACATCGTTGTTGAATCTGACGGCCTCATCGTCGGAGCGCCGCCCGGAGCAGGCTCGCTCCCACATGGGTATCAGGGGGCTTTGAGATTCAAAGCAGTCGGGCACTGCGATAAGCCCCGGGCCCTACGCCGTAAACCTTCTTGAACTGCCGGCTCAGATGACTCTGGTCGGCAAAGCCGAGCCGGGTGGCAACGTCCAGCGGCAGGCAGCCTTTCTGTAATAACGCACGGGCCTGGGCGATACGCTGCTGCATCAGCCAGGCGTGCGGCGGCATGCCGGTGGCATGGCGAAACACTCGGGCGAAGTGGAAGGGCGAAAGGTTCACCGCAGCGGCCAGTTCTTCCAGGGAGGGCGGTGCAGCGAGTTGCGCGTGCATCAGTTCCTTGGCCCGGGCGATGGCCCGATGTTCCTGGCCAGGTTGACCGGGCGTTGCCACTGCGGCGTGGCGTTGCAGCAATGCCAGCATCATTTCCCGCCACGCGGTCTGCTGTTGCAGCGCACTGGCAGGGCTCTCCAGCAAACGGTGCAGTTGGCAGAGGCCACTCACCAGGTCCGGGTCGCGATACAGCGTCGCACCAAAGGCCGGCAAGTCGTGGTCAGGCAGCTCAAGTTCGCCCAGCAACGAAAGGATTTGCTGGTTGTCGGGATAGAACGCCCGGTACAACCAGCCGTTGTCCGTCCCTTTGTGGCCAGTGTGTAATTCGTCCGGATTGATCACCACCAGAGTCCCGCTGCCGGCCAGATGTTCGGCGCCACGATAGCGGTAGCGTTGAGCGCCGGCCATGATGATGCCGATGACAAAACCGTCGTGTACGTGAGGGACGAAGCGCTGTTCGATGTAGCGCGCGGACAACAGCTCTACGCCGGCCAAAGGGGCCGTTTGCCAGAAGTGGATTGACTCGCCCGGAGTGGCCTCCATGGCCTTACTCGCGACCTGTGTTGGCCAACCAGGCCGGGATACGCCGCTCCAGGTAGTAACCGGGGTTGCGGAACGTGCCGTCGACAAAGCCGACATGCCCGCCCTTGGCCTGCAATTCGAACTGCGTGCAGTCCGATAACTCGCTGGCGTGCGGCAGGCTGTGGAGAAAGACGAAAGGATCGTCGGCCGCTTGGATGATCAGGGTCGGCGTGCGGATCTCACCGAGAAAATAACGGCTGGAGGCGCGGCGATAATAGTCATGCGCGTCCTTGAAACCGTTCAGTGGCGCAGTCACCCGGCCATCGAAATCCCAGAAAGTGCGCAGGTTCTCCAGTGACCCCAGTCTGGCCAGGGTCTCCAGGCCCTCGTGGTGGCCGTCATGCAGGAACTTCTGTTGCTTGGTCTTGATGTAGGCGAGCATTTCGCGCATGAAGTGCGCTTGATAGATCCGCGAAAATCCCTGGCCGATGCGGTCAGCGCATTGGTCCAGGCGAAAGGGTACCGAGACCGCCACCGCGCCCTGCAACTGACTGCCACTGCCGGTTTCCCCCAGGTGCTTGAGCAGCACATTGCCGCCCAGCGAATAGCCGACGGCGTACAGCGGCGCTGACGGACGGGTGGCTCGAAGGTGGTTGATCGCTGCCGCGAGGTCTTCGCTGGCGCCGGAGTGATAGCTGCGCGGCAACAGATTCGGCTCGCCCGAACAGCCGCGCCAGTTCAGCGCTACGCTGGCCCAGCCTTGGGCGAACAGGGCTTTTTGCAGGCCGGCGACATAGGGCGAGTTCGACGAGCCGGTCAAACCGTGCAACACCAGCACCAGTGGCGCATCGGCGCTGTGCGGCCCGTGCCAGTCCAGGTCAAGAAAGTCGCCATCCTCGAGCCACAAGCGTTCGCGCTCGCGTTCGATGTGCGTGGTTTTGCGCCACAGCGGTCCCCACAAGGTTTGCAAGTGCGGGTTGCCAAGGCCGAAGGCAGGGGTGAAGCGTTCAGGCGGAAAAAACACGATGGCTCTCAATGCAACGGTGCGCAACCTGTGCGCACCTTTTCAGAATAGTCGGTTAACCGGCAATCTTCGCCATACGTTGCCACAACGAACAACAGAGTTGCTCGGTTTTCTGCTTTCCGACGCTGTGATAGTCGCCTGACGGATTGGCAATTACCTGGCAGGTTTGCCGGTAGGCTCTGGCAATGGCTTTTGCAGGACGATCGGTCCCGCGCTGATGATGACCAATTTGTCCATGCTCAGGTGTTTGTTCAATGCGGTTTTGACTTGCTCGACGGTTAGACGCTGGGACTGCTGCATGAAGTCGTCCAAGTGATTCAACGGCAGGTTATAAAAGCCGATAGACGCCAGTTTCGAGACGATTTGTGAGTTGCTGGCAGTGGACTGCGGGAAGCTGCCGGCCAACTCGCGTTTGGCATCCTCAAGTTCTTTTTCGGTCGGACCGGTTTTGAGGTAGTCGTCGAGCAAGTCCTTTACCAGTTTCAGAGTGCCTTCGCTCATTTCGGCGCGGGTCTGCAGCTTGATCATGAACGTACCGCGCGCCTGCATTGGGGAGAAAGCCGAAACCACGCCGTACGTCAGGCCACGTTTCTCGCGGACTTCGCTCATCAGTCGAGTGCCGAAACCGCCGCCAAGGATCTGGTTGCCCATGGACAGTGCCGCGTAGTCTGGATTGTCACGGTCGATACCCAGCTGCGCGAGCATCAGAGTGGTCTGTTTCGATGGGAATTCGATGTGGCTGATGCTGGCCTTGGGTTCTATCGGTTGCGGGATTTTCGCCAGGGCCGGGCCTTTGGGCAGGCTAGCGGATACCTTCGCGGCAATGGCTTCGGCTTCGGCGCGAGACAAGTCGCCCACCAACGCGATCACCACGTTGCCGGCCGCGTAGGCTTTTTCGTGGAATGCGCGCAGCTGTGCCGGGGTGACGGACGGAATGGCTTGCGCCGTGCCATCGCTGGCGTGCGCGTATGGATGATCGCCATACAAACGGTTCATCAACTCAAGGCTCGCCAGTTTGCCGGGGTCACGCTTCTGATCTTCGAAAGCAGCGAGGGTCTGATTACTCAGGCGTGCATACGAGTCGTCAGGGAAGGTCGGCTTGCCTACGACTTCGGCGAAGAGCGTCAATGCCGGATCGCGTTTGTCCTTGGCGCTAAGGCTGCGCAGGGATACCTGCGCCGTATCCAGATCAGTGCCGGGGACATACTGTGCGCCCAGGCTTTCGAAACCTTGGGCAATAGCGTTGGCGTCCCTGCCGGCAACACCTTCGTTGAGCATCAGGTTTGTCAGCATTGCCAGACCCGGAGTGTCTCCATCCCGGCTGCTGCCGGCAGCGAAGGTCAGACGCACGTCGAACATCGGTAATCCTCGGGCTTCGGCGAACAACACCTTGGCGCCTTCGGCGGTGTTCCAGGTCTGAATATCAAGCGTACGGTGACTGGGTGCCTTGCTGTCGAGTTCAGTCAGCGATTGCAGCATCTGGCCGGAGTTTTCCTTGTCTGGCACTTCACCGTCGCCGGACTCATCCCCATCCTCTTTATTAGCCTCCGTTGGCAGTATATGAGCGACGCTGAGCCGCTCGCGGGTGAAATACAGCCTGGCGGCTTTCTGGATGTCTTCTGGCGTTACGCTTTCCAGTTCGGCCAGTTCGGTGTCCATCAGTTTCCACGACAGACCGAAGGTTTCCAGTCGGCCGATAGTGGTGGCCTGACGGGTGATCGAGTCACGCTCGTAAACCAGCTCGGCGATGACCTGCGCGCGTACGCGCCCCAGTTCTTCAGTGGTTGGCGGAGTGGTTTTCAGCTGGTCCAGCAGCCTCCACAAACCGGCTTCGGCCTGGGCGATGGTTTTGTTTTTATGGCTGTTGGGTGTCGCCGACAGGAGGAACAGGCTGTCGCCCCGGGTGTAGGCGCTATAGCTCGACGAACCGTCGGACACCAGCTCTTCATCGCGTTGCAGTTGCGTCGGGATGCGCGCGCTGTGGCCGTCGCCGAGCAGGGCCGAAATCAGGCGCAAGGCATTCACAGAGCGTTTGTCTTTGGCGGTGGCAATGCTCGGCACGTTGAAGGTCAGCATCAGGCTGGGCACTTGGGTCTTCACGTGCAGCGTGATCTGGCGTTCACCGGGCCTTGCCAGTTCCAACGGTATTTTCGCGGCCGGCACATTGCGTCTGGCGATCGGGCCGAAGTAGCGCTGGGCCAGGGTTTTGACTTCGTTCGGGGTCACGTCGCCAACCACCACCAGCGTGGCGTTGTTCGGTGCATACCAGGACTGATACCAGTGGCGCAGTTCTTCGACCTTCATCCGTTCGAGGTCCGCCATCCAGCCTATGGTCGGCGTGTGATAACCGCTGGCCGGGTAGGCCATGGCCTTGAAGCGTTCGTAGGCATTGGCCAGTGGTTTGTCATCGGTGGTCTGGCGACGTTCTTCCTTGATGACTTCGATCTCCCGGGCGAACTCGTCGGCCGGCAGAAGCAGATTGGCCATGCGGTCCGCTTCCAGTTCGAAGGCCACGCCCAGACGATCTCGAGCCAGCGTTTGGTAGTACGCGGTGGAGTCGCTGCTGGTGAAGGCGTTGAATTTGGTACCGAGCTCGCGCAGAAGCGGCAAGAGTTTGCCTGGGCCGACTTTTTTGCTGCCCATGAACATCATGTGTTCCAGAGCGTGGGACAAGCCGGTCTGACCCGGAGGCTCGTAGCTGGCGCCGACCTTGTACCAGACTTGGGACGCTACCACCGGTGCCCGATGATCCTCGCGCACGATGACCTTGAGGCCGTTATCGAGTGTGAACTCGGTAGTTGAACTGGAAGTTGTCTCGTTAGTTAATGCGTTCATTCCGTTAATAGTCCTTTGCGTCCATGCGATTTGTTTCGCAAGTTCACAATGAACTAAAGGAAAAGAACTAAGCAAACCGGGTATGTTGCTGTTTGAAAAAACGGGAGGGCGCCCCGAGCAAGCGGTTCGCCCGTCCAGGCGATTCCTTTAAGAATTTAGTTCAGTGCTTCGCTGCCACAACGCGTAGTAGACCCGCCCGGACTTTTGCTCCCGGTGCAGGCGCCAGCCCGCTGGCAGGCCGAGGGTTGATGGCGCGGTTTCACTTTCAGTGTAGATCCACGCGTTGTCGGCGAGCCATTGGCGTTCTTCAAGCAGCGTGCAAACGGCGGGCAACAGGTTCTGGTTGAACGGCGGGTCGAGGAACACCAGGTCGTAGGCGATCGCTGGCTGGGTTTCCAGGTAGCGCAAGGCATCGGCGGTTTGCACCTGGCCGACGGTGCAACGCAGCGTTCCCAAATGCTCTTTCAGGCTGGAAACCGCCAGGCTGCTGGCGTCCAGCGCCTGGCCCATGGCGGCGCCACGGGACAGCGCTTCGAGAAACAGCGCGCCGCTGCCGGCAAACGGGTCGAGCACCTTGGCCCCGGCCACATACGGTGCGAGCCAGTTGAACAGGGTTTCACGCACGCGGTCGGGCGTCGGGCGCAGGCCCGGAGCGTCCGGGAAACTCAGCCGACGGCTGCGCCATTCGCCGCCGATGATGCGCAATTGGTTCACGCCGTTGTGCACGTTATGAACAGGTTTCTTGGGACGCGATGGACTGGCCATTAATGCTCCGGAACCCCGAGCGGCTGCTCGGTTGGTTTGTCAGTGGGGGCCGGTAACGGCTTTTGCGGCACGGTCGGGCCAGCAGAAACGATGACCATTTTGTCCGTGCTCAGGTGTTTGTTCATTGCTGCGGTGACCTGCTCGACCGTCAGGCTTTGCGACTGCCGCATGAAGTCTTCAAGGTAACTCAGCGGCAAGTCATAGAAACCCATGGCGCCCAGTTGGCCAACGATATCGGCGTTGCTGGCGTTGGACAGCGGGAAGCTGCCGGCCAGTTCACGCTTGGCGTCGTCGAGTTCTTTCTGGGTCGGGCCGGTTTTCAAGTAGTCCGCGAGCACATCCTGCACCAGTTTGAGCGTGCCTTCGCTCATTTCGGCGCGGGTTTGCAGGTTGACCATGAACGGGCCACGGGCCTGCATTGGCGTGAAACCGGAGTAGACGCCATAGGTCAGGCCACGTTTTTCACGTACTTCGCTCATCAGTCGGGTGCCGAAGCCACCGCCGCCGAGGATCTGGTTGCCCAGGGAGATGGCCGCATAGTCCGGATCACTACGGTCGATGCCCAATTGCGCGAGCATCAGGTTGGTTTGCTTGGACGGAAACTCGATGTGTCCGATGCTGGCTTTCGGTTCAACCGGTTGTCCGATTTTCGCCAGCGCCGGGCCTTTTGGCAGTGCGGCGGAAATCTGTGCAGCAATCGCTTCGGCTTCGCTGCGTGACAAGTCGCCCACCAGTGCAATCACCACGTTGCCCGCGGCATAGGCTTTCTCGTGAAAAGCCCGCAATTGCGCCACGGTAATCGATGGGACACTTTGCGCGTCGCCGTCGCTTGAATGTGCGTAAGGGTGATCGCCATACAGGCGCTTCATCAGCTCCAGGCTCGCCAGTTTGCCGGGGTTCTGCTTCTGGTATTCGAAGCCGGCAAGCAACTGGTTCTTGATGCGTGCCAAGGAGTCGGTCGGGAATGTCGGTTTGCCGACCACTTCAGCGAACAGCTTCAGCGCCGGTTCGCGTTTATCCACAGCACTCAGGCTGCGCAACGTGGCGACGGCCATGTCTTTGTAGGCGCCGTTGCCGAAGTTTGCGCCAAGGCCTTCGAAGCCTTCAGCGATCTTGCCGACATCTTTGCCGGCGATACCTTCGTTGAGCATGGCATTGGTCAGCACGGCCAGCCCTGGTTTATCACCGTCCTGACTGCTGCCGGCGGCGAAGATCAGGCGCATGTCGAACATCGGCAGTTCCGGGGCTGCAACGAACAGCACCTTGGCGCCCTCAGCGGTTTTCCAGGTTTGCACATCCAACTTACGGTGGCTCGGCGCTTTACCGTCGAGTTCGGTCAGTGATTGCAGCTTTTTGCTGGCCTTGGCCTGGTCGAGGGCTTCGCTGGCATTGGTCTCGGTCGAACGGCTGAGGTAGAAACCGAACGCGGCGACCAGTGCGACGAGTATCAGGCCGATCAGGACCAGGCGTGGTTTTTTACTCTCACTCATGAGCGGTTTCCTCGGGCAGTGGCAGTACATGCGCAACGCTGAGACGTTCGCGAGTGAAATAGGTACGGGCGGCTTTCTGGATGTCTTCCGGTGTCACGCTTTGCAGCTCGGCGAGTTCGGTGTCCATCAACTTCCACGACAGACCGACGGTTTCCAGCTGACCAATGGCAGTGGCCTGGCTGGTGATCGAATCACGCTCGTAGACCAGGCCGGCGATCACTTGTGCGCGTACGCGTTCAACTTCATCAGCCGACGGCGCGGTGGTTTTCAGCTGTTCGAGCAGTTTCCACAGGCCGGCTTCGACCTGGGCCATGGTTTTGTGTTTCTGAGTGTTCGGCGATGCCGACAAGGTAAACAGGCTGTCCCCGCGGGTGTAGGCGTCGTAGCTCGATGAACCACCTGAGACCAGTTCTTCGCCGCGCTCCAGTTGCGCCGAGATGCGCGCGCTGTAGCCGCCATCAAGCAATGCCGCGATCAACCGCAGGGCATTGACCGAGCGTTTGTCTTGCGCGGTGGCGATGCTCGGCACGTTGAAGGCCAGCATCAGGCTCGGCAATTGCGTCTGTACATGCAGGGTGATCTGGCGCTCGCCGGGCTCGGCCAGTTCCAGCGGAATCTTCGCTGGCGGCACGTCGCGCTTCGGGATCGGTCCGAAGTAGCGCTGGGCCAGGGCTTTGACTTCGTCCGGGGTTACGTCACCGACCACCACCAGCGTGGCGTTGTTCGGCACGTACCAGGATTTATACCAGTGGCGCAGCTCTTCGACCTTCATGCGGTCCAGGTCAGCCATCCAGCCGATGGTCGGCGTGTGGTAGCCGCTGGCCGGGTAGGCCATGGCCTTGAAGCGCTCGTAAGCCTTGGCCATCGGCTTGTCGTCGGTGCGCATGCGGCGCTCTTCCTTGATCACTTCGATCTCGCGGCTGAACTCGTCGGCCGGCAGGCGCAGGTTGGCCATGCGATCGGCTTCCAGCTCAAAGGCCACACCCAGGCGATCACGCGCCAGCACCTGGTAATACGCGGTGTAGTCGTCGCTGGTGAAGGCGTTCTCTTCGGCGCCGAGGTCGCGCAGGATCAACGACGCTTCGCCGGGGCCGACTTTCTCGCTGCCCTTGAACATCATGTGTTCCAGGGCGTGGGACAAACCGGTCTGGCCCGGGGTTTCGTAGCTGGAGCCAACCTTGTACCAGATCTGGGAAACCACCACGGGTGCCCGATGATCCTCGCGCACGACGACCTTGAGGCCGTTGTCGAGGGTGAATTCGTGGGTTGGTTGGGGGTCGGCAGCCAAAGCTGAAAGGGGCAGACAAACTGTGCTGAGCAGCAGGCCTGCAGCGCGGCGGGCTAGAGCATTCATTCGTTTTTAAACCTGTTGGGCTGCCCGCTAGGTCTTAGCGTCAGCGGGCTAGAGGGTGCTAGGATAACGGTCCGTTTTACTGGCGGCCACGTCTATCAGGCTTTTGTGCTTGATCAGGCTGTATGGGTTCACGGCGGAAAGCCTCTGTTTATCAGCTAAACTCCGCTTTTTCGCCGATTTTGCCAGTTCAGTCCTTCGTAAAATCGATCCTTGAGGTGCTGTTGAGCACTTCGACAAAATGTTGCGCGTGAACAAGCTGGGTGAAACGCAGTCTGTTCTGCATCGAATATTTATTTGCCGAGGCGCCATTGGCGCGTCGCTACCGTGAGATAGCCGTCCTCCATGTTTGGTTCCAACGACGACAAGAAGACCCCAGCTGCAGCTGGCGAGAAGAAAAGCCTGTTCGGATGGCTGCGCAAAAAGCCGCAGGCACCCGCCGTCGAACAGCCACAGCCACTTCCAGAGGTTACGCCTGAGCCGGTAAAAGAAGCTGCGCCTGTTGTGCAAGCACCGGCCGCCGCCGTATTGCCGATAACCGAGCCGGTAGTGCAACCGGTTGTCGAGCCAGCGCCTGCGCCCGTGGCTGAAGTACCGCGCGCGCCGGAAGTCGTACACAAACCGTGGTTGACGTTGCCGGTAGCTGAAGAGCCGGTGGCCCTGGTCGAAAACGAGCTGGCGCCGCATGTCACGCCACCGATTCCTGCGCCGACAGTGATCCAGCAAGCGGTAGAGCTGCTGGTGGTCGAGCCGGTCCCGGTCATCGATCCGGCGGCTGAACAGCTGACGGTTGATGAGCCTGATCTGCCTCAGCCGGTGATTGCCGCATTCGTGGCGCCAGAACGTGCTCCAGAACCTGCCCCAGCGCCGGCACCCGTTGTCGCGGCACCGGTAACACCGCCAGCGCCGGTCGTTCCGGTTGCGGCTCCGGTTGCGGCCGAACCGGCTCGCACCGAAGAAACCAAAGCCGGCTTCTTTGCCCGCCTCAAGCAAGGCCTGTCGAAAACCAGCGCCAGCATCGGCGAGGGCATGGCCAGCCTGTTCTTCGGCAAGAAGATCATCGATGACGAACTGCTCGAAGACATTGAAACCCGCCTGCTGACCGCTGACGTTGGCGTCGAAGCGACATCGGTGATCATCCAGAGCCTGACCCAGAAGGTCGCGCGCAAGCAGTTGGCCGATGCCGATGCCCTGTACAAATCCTTGCAAGCCGAGCTTGCCAACATGCTCAAGCCTGTCGAGCAACCGCTGAAAATCACCTCACAGAACAAGCCGTTCGTGATTCTGGTGGTCGGCGTCAACGGCGCCGGCAAAACCACCACCATCGGTAAGTTGGCGAAGAAGCTGCAACTCGAAGGCAAGAAAGTCATGCTCGCAGCCGGTGATACCTTCCGCGCCGCGGCCGTCGAGCAATTGCAGGTCTGGGGCGAACGCAACAAGATCCCGGTGATCGCCCAGCACACCGGCGCCGACTCGGCTTCGGTTATCTTCGATGCGGTACAGGCCGCCAAGGCCCGTGGCATTGACGTGTTGATCGCCGATACCGCCGGTCGGCTGCACACCAAAGACAACCTGATGGAAGAACTGAAAAAGGTTCGCCGGGTGATCAGCAAACTCGACGCCGATGCGCCGCATGAGGTGCTGCTGGTGCTCGACGCCGGCACTGGTCAGAACGCCATCAACCAGGCCAAGCAATTCAACCAGACGGTCGAACTGACCGGCCTGGCCCTGACCAAACTCGATGGCACGGCCAAGGGCGGGGTGATTTTCGCCCTGGCCAAGCAGTTTGGCCTGCCGATTCGCTACATCGGTGTCGGCGAAGGCATCGATGACTTGCGTACCTTTGAAGCAGAACCCTTTGTCCAGGCACTATTTGCCGAGCGGGAGCGTTCATGATTCGTTTCGAACAGGTCGGTAAGCGCTATCCGAACGGTCACGTCGGCTTGCATGAGCTGAGCTTTCGAGTCCGTCGGGGCGAGTTCTTGTTTGTCACCGGCCACTCCGGTGCCGGTAAAAGTACCCTGCTGCGGCTGTTGCTCGCGATGGAACGTCCGACCACCGGCAAACTGCTGCTGGCCGGGCAGGACCTGGCGACCATCAGCAACGCGCAGATCCCGTACCTGCGTCGGCAGATTGGTGTGGTGTTCCAGAACCACCAGTTGTTGTTCGACCGTACGGTGTTCAACAACGTCGCCTTGCCGTTGCAGATTCTTGGTTTGTCCAAGGCTGAAATCGCCAAGCGCGTGGATTCGGCCCTGGAGCGCGTTGCACTCTCGGACAAGACCGACCTCTATCCAGGTGATCTGTCCACCGGTCAGCAACAGCGCGTCGGCATTGCCCGCGCCATCGTCCATCGCCCGGCCTTGCTGCTGGCGGACGAACCGACCGGTAACCTCGACCCGCGTCTGGCGGCAGAAATCATGGGTGTTTTCGAAGACATCAATCGTCTGGGCACCAGCGTGCTGATCGCCAGTCACGATCTGGCGCTGATCGCTCGCATGCGTCATCGCATGCTGACCTTGCAACGTGGCCGATTGATCGGCGACGGGGAGGCCGGGGTATGAGTGCAACACGCAGTCCGAAGGTTTCCGAACGCGTGGCCCCGAAGGCCGCCGATCCGCAGCCACAGAAGAAAAAGCGCGACGAAGACGAGGGTCCGGACTTCAGCACCTTGCTGCGCGCCTGGATCGAAAGTCACCGCGCCAGTTTGCTGGACAGCCTGCGACGTCTGGGCAAGCAGCCCATCGGCAGTTTCTTCACCTGTCTGGTGATGGCGGTTGCCCTGAGTTTGCCGATGGGCTTGTCGTTGCTGCTGAACAATGTCGAACGCCTGGGGGGTTCCTGGCAGCGTGCGGCGCAGATCTCGCTTTACCTGCAGATCGATGCCAGCGCCAATGAAGGCGAGCAACTGCGCGAGCAGATCAAAGGCATGCCGGGTGTAGCCGATGCCGAATACATCAGCCGCGAACAGGCGCTGGAAGAGTTCCAGCAGCAGTCCGGTCTGGGCGAGGCACTCAAGGAGCTGCCGCAAAACCCGTTGCCTGGCGTGGTGCTGGTCACTCCGAAGGAAGTCGACAAGGCGACTCTTGAAGCATTAAGACAAAAACTTTCCGAGTTGCCGAAGGTACAACAGGCGCAACTTGATCTAGTCTGGGTCGAGCGTTTGGCGGCCATCCTCAAGCTGGGCGAGCGGTTTGTCTTCGGTCTGACGGTGCTTCTGGTTTCTGCATTACTTTTGGTGATAGGCAATACCATTCGTCTTCATATTGAAAACCGCCGCACAGAGATAGAAGTGATTAAACTTGTCGGTGGCACTGACAGTTATGTGCGCAGGCCTTTTCTGTACATGGGCGCGCTCTATGGCTTCGGTGCGGGGATTCTGTCCTGGGGTGTTCTGGCGTTTGGCCTGAACTGGCTGAACGACGCAGTGGTTGGGCTGGCCGGCTTGTATGGCAGTAATTTCGCGTTGGCCGGGGTCCCGGTTGCCGATGGGCTGTCACTCTTGCTAGGCGCAGTGCTGTTGGGGTATATCGGTGCATGGATTGCGGTAGCGCGCCATTTGAGAGAGCTCGCACCGAAGTAGTGTCTTATTGCTTGTATGACCTTTCAGCGTATAGGGGAACTTGTCCTTCGGTTCCCGGTCAACTTTTCGCAGTGCTGAACTGCACGAGTTATGTGAGTCGGAGGTTTTTTCGTATGACCACTTCTTTGCAACCTGCTTATGCTCTGGTCCCAGGCGCGAACCTGGAGGCTTATGTGCATACGGTGAACAGCATTCCATTGCTGACACCGGAGCAGGAGCGTGAACTGGCCGAGAGTCTCTACTATGAGCAGGATTTGGGGGCGGCTCGGCAGATGGTGCTCGCCCACCTGCGTTTTGTTGTACATATTGCCCGTAGCTATTCCGGCTACGGCCTGGCCCAGGCTGACCTGATTCAGGAAGGCAACGTTGGCTTGATGAAAGCGGTCAAGCGCTTCAACCCGGAAATGGGCGTGCGTCTGGTGTCCTTTGCGGTGCACTGGATCAAGGCTGAAATCCACGAATTCATCCTGCGCAACTGGCGCATCGTCAAGGTCGCCACGACCAAGGCCCAGCGCAAGCTGTTCTTCAACCTGCGTAGCCAGAAAAAACGCTTGGCATGGCTGAACAACGAGGAAGTCCATCGCGTAGCTGAAAGCCTCGGCGTAGAGCCGCGGGAAGTTCGCGAGATGGAAAGCCGCCTGACCGGCCACGACATGGCCTTCGACCCGGCCGCCGAAGCGGACGACGACAGCGCTTTCCAGTCGCCGGCCAACTATCTGGAAGACCACCGGTACGACCCGGCCCGTCAACTGGAAGATGCCGACTGGACCGACAACTCCACCCACAACCTGCACGAAGCGCTGGAAGTGCTGGACGACCGCAGCCGTGACATCCTCTACCAGCGCTGGCTGGCAGAAGAAAAAGCCACGCTGCACGACCTGGCGCAGAAGTACAACGTGTCGGCCGAGCGTATTCGTCAGCTCGAGAAGAGTGCGATGAACAAGCTCAAGCTGTCGATTGCTGCTTAAGCGGTAACGCAATAAAAAACGCCCCGATCATTGATCGGGGCGTTTTTGTTTGTGCCCAATAATCCTGCCTCGCACCGGCCCCTGTGGGAGCGAGCCTGCTCGCGAAAGCGTCGGATCAGTCGATATCGATGTTAAATGTTCAACCGTCATCGCGAGCAGGCTCGCTCCCACAGTGGAGCTTCAGTGCTGCTGGAGTTGTGATTGACTACTGGTTCCACGGCGCCCGGCGCGAAGAGTTGATCCCGATCAGGTAGCTGTCGCCACCCAACTGGCTCATCTGCTGCCGAATCCAGCTGGCGCGGCGCAATACATAGGGGCTCGGATGGCCGGCGCTCCAGACTCGCGGGTTTGGCAGTACCGCGGCCAGCAAACTGGCCTGCTGACGGCTCAGCGACCGGGCGCTCACGCCAAAGTGATGGCGGGCGGCCGCTTCGGCGCCAAACACGCCGTCATCCCATTCCACGCTGTTGAGGTACACCTCAAGAATCCGCTGCTTGGGCCAGAACACTTCGATCAGACCGGTAAACCAGGCTTCCAGCCCTTTGCGCAGCCAGCTGCGGCCGGACCACAGGAACAGGTTCTTCGACACTTGCTGGCTCAAGGTGCTGGCGCCGCGGATCGAGCCACCGAGTTCGTTGTGGGCCAGAGCAGCCTGAATCGCGCCGAAGTCAAAACCCCAGTGCTCGGGGAATTTCTGGTCTTCGCCAGCCATCACCGCGACCTTCAGGTCATCGGAAATGTTTTCCCACGGCTGCCAGTTGCGCTGCACGTCGATAGGCTCGCCATCGACCCAGGATTCGATCTTGCGCTCGACCATCAACGCCGTCCCCGGAGGCGGAACGACGCGAAACACCAGCACCAGCAACACGCTGCCACAGGCGAACCAGAGCAGGGCTTTTGTGAAACGGCGGAACAATAAACGCAGCATAGAGATGGCTTGGCCGAACCCGTCGAGCGGGCCATTATACAGACCCTGCCCGATGATTCTGACTGGAGTTCCTCATGCTGCGTGGCTTTCTGATGCTGGCCGCTTTTTTCGGTTTCTCGGGCGTGGGTCTGGGCGCATTTGCCGCCCATGGCCTGAAAGACCGCCTGAGTGCCGAATACCTGGCGATTTTCCACACCGGCGTCACCTACCAACTGGTGCACACCCTGGCGCTGTTGGGCGTAGCACTGCTGGCCGTGCAGATTCCCGGGCGTTTGATCACGTGGGCCGGTGTATCATTTGCCATCGGCATCCTGTTGTTTTCCGGCAGCCTGTACCTGCTGACCCTGACCGGCGTCAGCAAGCTTGGCATCGTTACGCCGTTCGGCGGGTTGGCGTTCCTTGTGGGCTGGCTGTGCCTGGGAATTGCCGCTTGGCGCTTGAGCTGACTTAAGAGTCCGTTTCAAGACGAATGGCTTGGGTCGACCTGACTGATCGGGCTAGAATGCTGGCCCCTAAAAATGATGGCGGCATCCGGCATGCGCATTCAGTTGAACGGCGAATCCCTTGAACTGCCCGACGGCGAAACCGTTGCGGCCCTGCTGACCCGTCTGGAACTGACCGGACGCCGGGTGGCGGTCGAGCTCAATCTGGATATCGTCCCGCGCAGCCAGCATGCTGAAACAACGCTGAACGACGGTGACTCGGTCGAAGTCGTTCACGCCATCGGCGGCGGCTAGTAGCCAGCAGGCGAATCCCGAGCCCTACACGCATTCTGCAAGAACCTCACCCCAACAGAGGATTTCCGATGAGCAACGTACGCAGCGACAAGCCGTTCGTCCTGGCCGGTCGTACTTACCAGTCGCGATTGCTGGTAGGTACCGGCAAGTACCGCGACATGGAAGAAACCCGCCTGGCCATCGAAGCCTCGGGTGCCGAAATCGTCACCTTCGCCGTGCGCCGCACCAACCTCGGCCAGAACCCGGGCGAACCGAACCTGCTCGAAGTCCTGTCGCCGGATCGCTACACCTTCCTGCCGAACACCGCCGGGTGCTTCGACGCTACCGAGGCTGTGCGCACCTGCCGCCTGGCCCGTGAGCTGCTCGGCGGCCACAACCTGGTGAAGCTGGAAGTGCTGGCGGACCAGAAAACCCTGTTCCCTAACGTGATCGAAACCCTCAAGGCCGCCGAAGTGCTGGTCAAGGAAGGTTTCGACGTGATGGTCTACACCAGCGATGACCCGATCATCGCCCGTCAACTGGCGGAAATCGGCTGCATCGCAGTCATGCCGCTGGCCGGTCTGATCGGTACGGGCCTGGGGATCTGCAACCCGTACAACCTGCAGATCATCCTCGAAGAAGCCAAGATCCCGGTGTTGGTGGATGCTGGTGTCGGTACTGCATCCGACGCCACCATTGCCATGGAACTGGGTTGCGAAGCGGTGCTGATGAACTCGGCCATCGCCCACGCCCAGCAGCCGATCATGATGGCTGAAGCGATGAAACACGCCATTGTTGCAGGTCGTCTGGCGTACCTCGCCGGGCGCATGCCGAAAAAACTCTATGCCAGCGCTTCCTCGCCGCTGGATGGTCTGATCAAGTAAGAGCCATTGATGACTGAATCGAACGACACGCCTATCCAGACGGAAACAGGCGAAGAGCGCCAACACCGCCGCATCAAGAGTTTCGTGATGCGCGCCGGGCGCATGACCGAAGGCCAGCAGCGCGGCCTGGACCAGGGCACGCCGCTGTTCGTCCTGCCGCTGGCCGACGCGCCGGTGGACTTCGACCAGGTGTTTGGTCGCTCGGCACCGCGCTCGCTGGAAATCGGCTTTGGCATGGGCCATTCGCTGCTGGAAATGGCCGCGGCTTCGCCGGATCAGGATTTCATTGGCGTTGAAGTACACCGTCCTGGTGTCGGCGCGTTGCTCAATGGCGTGCTGACTCAAGGCCTGACCAACCTGCGGGTCTACGATTGCGATGCGATCGAAGTGCTCAACCGGTGCGTGGCCGATAACAGCCTCGATCGCCTGATGCTGTTTTTCCCGGACCCTTGGCACAAGAGCCGTCACCACAAGCGTCGCATCGTTCAGGCGTCGTTCGCTGAGTTGGTACGCAGCAAGTTGAAAGTCGGTGGTGTGCTGCACATGGCTACCGACTGGGAACCGTATGCCGAGTACATGCTGGAAGTGATGAACGTCGCGCCGGGCTACCGCAACCTCGCCGAAGACGGCAAGTGCGTGCCACGCCCGGCCGAGCGCCCGATCACCAAGTTCGAACGCCGCGGCGAACGTCTTGGGCATGGCGTGTGGGATTTGAAGTTCGAAAAACAGTCCTAAGCCCTACGCAATACAAACTGTGGGAGCGAGCCTGCTCGCGATGAGGCCATAACATTCAACATCCAAGTTGACTGTCAGGCCGTCATCGCGAGCAGGCTCGCTCCCACAGTTGTTTTGTGTCGGGTTCGGGCTCAGCGGCGGTCGGCGACGACGCCGATCAACACCAGCACCACCAGCAACACCGGTGCCAGGCTGTAGTTGTTGAACTGGCTCAGGCCGCGAACGATCCACGGCGTGGCGTAGATCAGTGCGGCGCCGCTGCCGATCATGCACACCAGGGCCATCAACGGGACGCGCAAGGCGCCGGCGATGCTGCCCAGGCGTTGATCGATCCAGCCTTTGATATCGGCGCCAAACAGCACGAGCAGGCAGCCCACCAGCGCCAGGGCGATTTCCGACAGGTTGCTACGGCTCCAGCGGGACACGGTGGCAAGCAGATCGAGTACCAAATCCATTCGATTTCCTTAAGTCAGAAAATTCTGCAGCAAGTCATTGAGGAATAGTTGTCCGCGCATCGTCGCCGCCAGACGTGACGGTTCGACCTGCAACAAGCCACTTTGTTCGGCCTCGCGGCGGCCTTCGGCAAGGCTTTCCAGTGTCAGTCCGGTGCGCTCTGGATACAGGCGCGACTCGACACCTTCGGTCAAGCGCAGGGCATTCATCAGGAACTCGAACGGCAGCTCTTCGTTGGTCAGGGCTTTCTCACCCGCCTGAAAGCTTTTTGCCGGGTTGAGGTAGTCCTTTGGCAGGCGAGTCTTCCAGGTGCGGACAATGCGTCCGTCCGGATGGCTGAGCTTGCCGTGAGCCCCGGCACCGATACCGATGAAGTCGCCAAAACTCCAGTAGTTGAGGTTATGCCGCGCCGGACGACCGGGTTGGGCATACGCCGACACTTCGTATTGGGCGTAACCGTGTTCGGCCAACAGCGCCTGGCCAGCCTCTTGAATGTCCCACAGGGTGTCATCTTCCGGCAGGGTTGGCGGCTGGTTCCAGAACACCGTGTTCGGCTCCAGCGTCAGCTGATACCAGGACAGGTGAGTCGGCTTCAGCGCGATAGCCTGACGCAGGTCGTCCAGCGCGTCGTCCAGGGACTGATCGGGCAAACCGTGCATCAGGTCCAGGTTGAAGTTATCGAACCCGGCCTGTCGGGCCATGCCAGCCGCGCGAATCGCTTCATCGCCGTTGTGGATCCGGCCCAGGGCCTTGAGTTTCTCTTGCTGGAAGCTCTGGATGCCGATCGACAGGCGATTGATGCCCAAGGCACGGTAAGCGACGAATTTTTCCTGTTCGAAGGTCCCGGGGTTGGCTTCCAGGGTGATTTCGATATCGCTGGCAAACGGGATTCGCTGTTCCACACCTTTGAGCAAACGGCCCAACGCTTGCGCGCTGAACAGGCTCGGTGTGCCGCCACCGAAGAAGATCGAGCTCAGCTCGCGGCCGTAAACCGCGTGCAGGTCTTGATCGAGGTCGGCCAGCAGGGCGTCCACGTACTCTTCTTCCGGCAGCACCGGGCTTGCGGTGTGGGAGTTGAAGTCGCAATAAGGGCATTTGCGTACACACCACGGAATGTGGATGTACAGCGCCAGGGGCGGCAGCACTGGCAAGGCCGCCCGAGGCGATTGCGCGCCGCCGTAAATCAGCGGCGACGCGGACGAGTCGTGGGTCATTTCAGGCTCAGGCGTTGGCGCAGCAAATCCATTGCACGGGCGCGGTGGCTGAGCTGGTTTTTCTCGGCCGGGTTCAATTCTGCACTGGAGCAATTGCGCTCCGGCACCCAGAACAGCGGATCGTAGCCAAAACCGTGTTCACCGCTGGCTTCGGTCAGGATGCGCCCATGCCACAGGCCTTCGCAGAGAATCGGCAGCGGATCATCGGCGTGGCGTACCAGCGCCAGTACGCACACAAACTGCGCACCGCGTTCTGCTTCGGGGACGTCTTTGAGCACGTCAAGCAGCTTGGCATTGTTCGCCGCGTCGCCCTGGCCGTCGGCGTAACGCGCCGAGTAGATGCCCGGCGCACCGCCGAGGAAGTCCACTGCCAGCCCCGAATCATCGGCCAGTGCCGGCAAACCGGAAATGCGCGAGGCATTGCGGGCCTTGAGGATGGCGTTTTCGACGAACGACAGGCCGGTTTCTTCAGGCTCGACGCTGCTGAACTCGCCAATCGAGCGCAGGCGCACCGATTCGCCGAGCATGGCCTGGAGTTCTTTGAGTTTGCCGGCGTTATGGCTGGCCAATACGAGTTGCGTGAAATTGATCATTCGCCGGGGAAGAGCTCTTGGTTGAAATTGATGGTGTTGATCTTGTCGCCGGTTTGCACGTTGATTTCGAAGGTGCGGACTTCTTGTTGATCCACCGGGAACTGGGCGATGTAGTAGACCGCTCCGGTTTCGGTAATCTGTTTGAACTTCAGCGGGACGCTTTTACTGGTCAGGTCTTTCACCGTGCCACTGACCTGGGCGATGACTGGTTTGTTGGCCTTGATCACCGACACATTGATCACGCCCTGATTCTTGCTGCGGACCAGTTCGGCGTTTTTGGCGATATCCGGCGTCAGGTAGGTGGAGTTGAAGGTGTTGTAGTGCACCGTCACGTCACCGAAGGTTTCCTGGCGCTCGCCTTTGATAGGTTCAGCGGCCATGGCGCTGGCGCTCAGGCAGGCTGTTAATAGAAGCAGGGCTAGACGACCCATGATCGTTCTCCTTGAAAAACCTCGTTAAACCGCTACCTGGTGATCCTGCAGGCCAGGACTGCTGACGCGGTAGATGCCAATCTCACCTAATAGATTAGGCCATAGCTTACTGGCCCACCCGTGTCGGTGTTGTTGATCGACAGCAAGCCGATCGATGACCTTGGCTTCACGTTCGCGGCATAGCGCTTCAAAGTCTTCAAAGGTGCAGAAGTGGATGTTCGGCGTGTTGTACCAGGTGTATGGCAAAAACTCCGAAACCGGCATCCGGCCCTTGCTCGCCAGGTACCAACGGCAGCGCCAGTGACCGAAGTTGGGGAAGGTGATGATGCACTGACGACCGACCCGCAGCATTTCATCGAGGATCTTGTCCGGGTAATGCACGGCTTGCAGGGCCTGGGTCATCACCACGATGTCGAAACTGTTGCTGGCAAAGTTGCCCAGGCCCTTGTCCAGGTCCTGCTCGATGACGTTGATGCCCTTGGCCACGCATTCGGCGATGTTGTCCGCATCGTTTTCCAGGCCGTAGCCGGTCACTTGCTTGTTATCGCGTAGCCAGGTCAGCAACTCGCCGTCACCGCAACCGAGGTCGAGCACGCGGCTGCCGGCGGGGATCCATTCCTGGATGATTTCCAGATCGGCTCTCATGTCTTCCTCAAAGCGAAATTCGGTTCATGTAATTGCGAAACGCCTGCAAGTAGCGCGGGATCGGAATCAGGAAGGCGTCGTGGCCTTGCGGAGCATCGATCTCCAGGTAGCAAACGTCTTTCTTGGCCGCCATCAGCGCGTCCACCAGTTCCCGCGAGCGGGCCGGGGAGAAGCGCCAGTCGGTGGTGAAGGACATCACGCAGAACTTGGCCTGGGCTGCCTCGAAGGTTTTCGCCAGGTTATCGTCGAAGTTCGCTGCTGGATCGAAGTAGTCCAGCGCCTTGGTCATCAGCAGGTAGGTGTTGGCATCAAAACGCCCGGAGAACTCCTCGCCCTGATAACGCAGGTAGCTTTCGACCTGGAACTCGACGCTGTGGAAGTCGTAGTTGAGCTTTTCACTCTTCAGGCCACGGCCGAATTTCTCGCCCATGGAATCGTCCGACAGGTAGGTGATGTGCCCGACCATCCGCGCCAGCATCAGCCCGCGCTTGGGGATCACGCCGTGCTCCTGGAACGAGCCGCCATGGAAATCCGGATCGGTGAGGATCGCCTGGCGCGCCACTTCGTTGAAGGCGATGTTCTGCGCCGAGAGTTTCGGCGCCGAGGCAATGGCCAGGCAGTGACGGATACGATCAGGGTAAGTGATGCTCCACTGTATCGCCTGCATCCCGCCCAGGCTGCCGCCGATCACGGCGGTCCACTGGTTGATGCCGATCCGGTCCGCCAGACGCGCCTGGCTGTGCACCCAGTCTTCCACGGTCAGCACCGGGAAGTCGGCACCGAACGGCTTGCCGGTGTCCGGGTTGATGCTGCTCGGGCCGGTAGATCCGTTGCAGCCGCCGAGGTTGTTCAGGCTGACCACGAAGAACTTGTTGGTGTCGATCGGTTTGCCCGGGCCAATGCAGCTGTCCCACCAACCGGGTTTACGGTCTTCGGTACTGTGATAACCRGCGGCGTGATGGTGACCGGACAAGGCATGGCAAATCAGCACGGCGTTGCTCGCCGTGGCGTTCAGCGTGCCGTAGGTTTCATAGATCAGGTCATAGGCTGGCAATGAGCGGCCGCAGGCAAGGGCCAGGGGCTCGCTGAAGTGCGCCACTTGCGGCGTCACCAGACCAACAGAATCGGCGGGAAAGGCAGTTGGCATCGACCCTGCTCTCGTTGAAATGAGGCGTAAGTCTAATGAGCAGGGCTCCCAGCGGCAAGCAAAGGCCGGGCCTGATTTCATTCGGCTGGACCGAGGTGGGGCAATCGCGAGCAGGCTCGCTCCCACAGGGGAGTGCATTCCAATGTGGGAGCGGGCTTGCTCGCGAATGCAGCGCCTCGGTGGATCAGGTCTGTCGCACCAACCCCGGCAACTCCGGCAGCTTCTTCGGCGAGCTGATCCGAACCCGCTTCTGCCGGTTCAGCTCACCGCTGATCAGGCTGACCTGGCTCTTGGACACGCCAAACGCTTTGGCCAGAAACGCCATCAGGTAGGCATTGGCCTTGCCTTCGACCGGCGGCGCGGTCAGGCGGATCTTCAGCCGATCGCCATGCAGCCCGCAGAAATCATCGCTGCGGGCCGCCGGTTGCAGGTGACAGTCGAGGATCAGATCATCCCCGTCCCAGCGAAAGTAGCTCATCAGATGAGCCCGAGCAGTCCCTGTGGCATGAGGGCGAAGTATGCAAGGCGTGGGATCAGCCAGCTTTGCAGCAACTGGATCACGATAAACGCAAAGATCGGCGAGATATCGAGGCCACCCAGGTTCGGCACGATACGGCGGAATGGGGCGAGTACCGGTTCAGTAATCTGAGCGACCAGCTCTGCGCCCGGATTGTGGCTCCCCGGGGCGACCCAGGACAGGATCACGCTGATGATCATCGCGTAGAACAGAATATTCAAAAACAGCGAGAAGATCGCGATCAGTGCCCAAGGCACCAAAAGCAGGAAGTCGACCAGGAAGCCTTTGAGGGCCAGGATGACGGCTATCAGCAGCATCTGCACGATCAGCGCCAGTACAAGAGACGACATGTCCAGCCCGAACATGCTTGGGATTACCCGGCGCAGAGGCTTGAGCAGCGGCTGAGTGGCTTTCACGATGAACTGGCAGAGCGGGTTGTAAAAGTTCGCCCGAACCAATTGCAGGATAAAACGCAGCAGCACGATCAGCAGGTACAGGCTGCCCAGGGTTTTAATGATGAAAATGGCAGCGTCATTGAGTCCGAGCATTATTGATTCCTTTGTAAGAGCTGATTAGCGACCCAGTTGCTCGGCCATCTCGGCTGAACGGTGGGCTGCGGCGCCGAGTGCTTTTTCGACCAGGGCTTCAAAGCCACCGGCCTGGAAGGACTTGATCGCGGCTTCGGTGGTGCCTGCTGGCGAGGTCACGCGACGGCGTAGCTCAGCGGCGTCGACGTCACTGGCGACGGCCATGTGCGCAGCGCCCAATGCGGTTTGCAGGGTCAGCTGGGCGGCGATGTCCCGTGGAAGGCCAAGTTTCTCGCCCGCAGCGGTCATGGCTTCGATCAGCAGGAAGAAGTACGCAGGACCCGAGCCGGAAACGGCGGTGACCGCATCCAGTTGCTGCTCTTCGTTCAGCCACAGGGCGATGCCAACGGCAGACAGCAGCTCTTGGGCTTGCTGACGCTGTTCGGCAGTCACTTGGGTCGTGGCGTACAAACCGCTCACGCCCTGACGCAGCAGCGCCGGGGTGTTGGGCATGCAACGCACGATTGGCTGAGCGCCGAGCCAGTTGTTCATGCTGGCGCAGGTGATCCCGGCGGCAATCGACACCACCAGTTGATTCGGCGCCAGGCTTGGGCGCAGTGCTTCACACACGGCTTTCATCGCCTGGGGTTTGACCGCCAGTACGACCACGTCTGCGCCTTGAATGGCGTCGGCGTTGTCGGCGAACGTTTCGATGCCGTGTTCCGCCGATACCCGTGCGCGGGTTTCAGCGCCCGGATCGCTGGCGCGGATCTGTGCAGCTTCCAGACCTTTGGCGCGCAGGCCGCCGATCAGGCTGGCGGCCATGTTTCCGGCACCGATAAAGGCAATTCGTGTCTTGCTCATGTCAGGTCCTTATAGAGAGGTAAGTCAGCCACGTTATGGCTGACCATAGTCGCGGGCGCCAAACAGGGCCGTACCGATACGAACCCAGGTGGCGCCCATGGCAATGGCCGACTCCAGGTCGTGGCTCATGCCCATGGAAAGTGTGTCGAGTGGCAGATTCAGGCTGGCTTGCAGGTTCTTGTTCAAGTCACGCACAGCAGCGAAGGCTGCGTCCTGAGCGGCGCGATCTTCAGTCGGCTCGGGAATTGCCATCAAACCGCGCAGTTTCAAGCGCGGCAACGCGTTGATGGCGCTGGCCAGTGCGGGCAGGTCGGCCGGGGTGCAACCGGATTTGCTGGCTTCACCGCTGACATTGACCTGAATGCAGATGTTCAAGGGTGGCAGCTCGGCCGGACGCTGTTCGGACAGGCGTTGTGCGATTTTCAAGCGATCCACGGAATGCACCCAGGCGAAGTTCTCGGCGATAGCACGCGTCTTGTTCGATTGAATGGGGCCGATGAAGTGCCAGATCAAGGGCAGGTCGGCCAACTCAAGCTGTTTGCCCAAGGCCTCCTGCAGATAGTTCTCGCCAAAGTCGTGCACGCCGGCGGCGTAGGCTTCACGCACGGCATCGCTGGGCTTGGTCTTGCTCACGGCCAGCAGGCGGACGCTGTGCTCGGCACGTTGCGCGGCTTGCTCCGCTGCGCGGATGCGTATCTGAACCAAGGCTATGTTGTCTGCTATCGTGGACATTCAAGGGACGCCGGCAGTCTGAGGTTCGCGGCATTCTACTGGAATTGGGGAGTGCTATGGATATCACTGAACTGCTGACGTTCAGCGCCAAACAAGGGGCTTCCGACTTGCACCTGTCGGCGGGGCTGCCGCCGATGATCCGGGTCGATGGCGATGTACGGCGGATCAACCTGCCGGCGCTGGATGACAAGCAGGTGCGCGAGCTGATCTACGCGATCATGAACGACAAGCAGCGGGTGGAGTTCGAGCAGGCGCTGGAGACCGACTTTTCCTTCGAAGCGCCGGGTGTGGCACGTTTTCGGGTCAATGCGTTCAATCAATATCGCGGTCCGGGGGCGGTGTTCCGGACCATCCCCTCGAAAATCCAGAGCATGGAAGATCTGGGCATGGGGAATGTGTTTCGCCGTATTGCCGAGGTCTCGCGCGGGCTGGTGCTGGTCACCGGGCCGACAGGTTCCGGTAAGTCGACCACCCAGGCGGCAATGATCGATTACCTGAATAACCACCGGCATCACCATATCCTCACCATCGAAGACCCTATCGAGTTCCTCCATGAATCACGCAAATGCCTGATCAATCAGCGTGAAGTGCACCGCGATACGCGTAGTTTCGCTACGGCGTTGCGTTCGGCATTGCGCGAGGACCCGGATGTGATTCTGGTAGGGGAAATGCGTGATCTGGAGACTATCCGCCTGGCGCTGACGGCGGCCGAGACCGGGCATCTGGTCTTCGGCACCTTGCACACCAACTCGGCGGCGAAAACCATTGACCGGGTGGTGGACGTGTTTCCAGGCGATGAGAAGTCGATGGTGCGTTCGATGCTCTCGGAGTCGTTGCAGGCGGTGATTTCCCAAGCGCTGATCAAGAAAATCGGTGGTGGCCGGGTGGCGGCCCACGAAATCATGCTGGGCACCTCGGCGATCCGTAACCTGATCCGCGAAGACAAGATTGCGCAGATGTACTCGTCGATTCAGACCGGGGGTTCGTTGGGGATGCAGACGCTGGATATGAGCTTGAAGGAACTGGTGAGCAAAGGCCTGATCACTCGCGAGCATGCGCGGGAGAGGGCGCGGTCACCGGATAATTTCTGAGGGGGGGCTGGAATGCGGGCCTGTGGCGAGGGAGCTTGCTCCCGTTCGAGTGGGCAGCGCTCGCAGGTTTTTGGGGCCGCTTCGCGACCCAGCGGGAGCAAGCTCCCTCGCCACAATGAGCTTGCTTCGGATCAGCGCTGAGCGAGGCGCAGGGTTTTCGATTCTTTCGTTTCAACCCGCTTGGCAACCACGTAATGGCTTTCCCAGTACGGTTTCTTCAGGGTGTCGATGGTCACCGACTTGCCACGACGCGGTGCGTGGATGAAGCGGTCGTTGCCCAGGTAAATGGCGACGTGGTTGACCTTGCGGCTCTTGATATTGAAGAAAATCAGGTCGCCCGGCTTCAAGTCCTTGCGATCGACTTTCTGTCCGTGACCGGCAGCCATGGCGTTGGAGGTGCGTGGCAGATCAGCAGCACCCACGCCATTGAAGGCGTATTTCACCAGCCCGCTGCAATCGAAGCCTTTACTTGGGCTACTGCCGCCCCAACGATAAGGAGTGCCGAGCACGTTTACTGCACGGCTCAGTACATTGCTGCTTTGTTTGGCTCCCATTGGCGGGACCGGTTTGCTGTCGGCCTTGCTCAGGTGAGTCAGACCTTTTACAGCGTGTTTGTTTTTGCTGGTGACGGCAGAAACATGAGATTTTGGGGTGTAACCATTAACGTTCGGAAGACGTTGCTCACGATTGGTGGCGTGGGCGGCCAGTGGCATTAATAGGCAAATGGTTAGCCATGTCTTGAAAAATGGACGCATTAGGCAAGGCTCTATGTGGGTAAGCGCGCAACTTTATAACAGCTTTTTTGTCCTTTCCGAGGCCGTTGGTCGATTCAACCCGGGGGTCAACTGCAGCAAAGAAGCGGCAAATGGACTCAATTGTCGGACAGAAGTCAGGTGTTACAAGGCTTTGACGGGAGACAAGGTAGCATTTGCCACACGTCGGTCGCCTGTAAAAAAGTCACAAAGAATTCAAGAATATTTATCTATCGAGGCAAATGAGGGAACCCATGAACACCTATCGTCAGGATGTTTCACACCAGGACACCCACAGCAAGGTGATCGGTTACCTGCTGTGGATTTTCGGTTTTACCGGCTCTCACCGCTTCTATTACGGTAGGCCTGTCACCGGTACGATCTGGTTTTTCACCTTCGGGTTGCTGGGCATTGGCTGGCTGATCGACCTGTTCCTGATCCCGGCCATGGACCGTGAAGCGGACCTGCGTTTTACCGCTGGCCCTATCGAGTACAACGTTGCCTGGATCCTGCTGACCTTCCTGGGGGTGTTCGGTCTGCACCGCATGTACCAAGGCAAGTGGCTGACGGGCCTGCTGTACCTGGTGACCGGCGGGTTGTTCTTTGTGGGCGTGCTGTATGACTTCTGGACATTGAATGACCAGATATCCGTGCGCAATGCTCAGAACAGAGGCGCCTTCCAATAAGCCTTCGCGAGCAAGCCCGCTCCCACAAGGACCGCATCAATCCTGTGGGAGCGAGCCTGCTCGCGATGGGGGTAACGCGGTTTTACGCCTGGTGGGTGATCCGTCCGTCCACCAGGGTGTAGCGCACCACGCCCGGCAGGCTATGGCCGAGGAACGGGCAGTTTTCGCCCTTCGACAGCCAGTGCTCACCGGCTACGGTGGAGGCGGCTGGATCGAACACCACCAGATCGGCCGGAGCGCCGACCGCCAGCTTGCCTACCGGCAGACGCAGGGCATCGGCCGGACCGGCACTCAAGCGTGCCAGCAGCGTCGGCAGGTCGAGCAAACCGTCTTCCACCAGCGTCAGGGCCAGCGGCAGTAGCAGTTCAACGCTGCTGATGCCCGGCTCGGTCGCGCCGAACGGTGCCAGCTTGGCGTCGCGTTCGTGCGGCTGGTGATGGCTGGAGATGGCTTGAACCACCCCCGACTTCACCGCAGCGCGCAGGCCATCGCGGTCAGCACGGGTGCGTAGCGGCGGCTGGACGTGGTACAGGCTGTTGAAGTCGATCAGCGCCTCGTCGGTGAGGATCAGCTGATACAACGCCACATCGGCCGTCACTTTCATGCCACGAGCCTGAGCCTGAGCAATCAATGCCACGCCACGGGCGCTGGTGAGCTGACTGAAGTGCGCACGCACGCCGGTTTGTTCGACCAGCAGCAGATCGCGGGCCAGGGCCACGGTTTCAGCGGTTTCGGGAATTCCCGGCAAGCCGAGGAAACTTGCGGTCGGACCTTCGTGAGCCAGCCCGCCTTCGGCCAGATCATGATCCTGCGAATGGAAGATCACCGTCAGGTCGAACGTCGCTGCGTATTCCAGCGCCCGGCACAGGGTCCGGGTGTTGCGGAAACTCTCCAGGCCATTGCCGAATGCAATGCAGCCGGCATCGCGCAGGGCAATCAGTTCCGCCAGCTGTTCGCCGTCCAGACCTTTGCTCAGGGCGCCAATCGGGAAGACCTTGGCATTACCGGCCTCGCGGGCGCGGTCGAGGATCAGTTCGGCCACGGCGGAGGTGTCCAGCACCGGTTTGGTCCGTGGCGGGCAGCACAGGCTGGTGACGCCGCCAGCCGCAGCAGCACGGGTTTCACTGGCAATCGTGCCTTTGCGGCTGTAACCCGGTTCGCGCAGGGCGACGTTCAGGTCGACGAGGCCGGGAGCGACCACCAGGCCTTTGGCCTCAATGGTCTCGACAGCGACGAAGCCGGCTGGAGCGGCGCCTATGGCGATGATCTTGCAGGCTTCGATGTGAATATCGGTGACTTGATCCAGGCCGCTGCTTGGATCGATGACGCGGGCGCCGAGAATGCTGAGCTTCACTGGGCCTTCTCCTGCTCGAATTGGCGCTGGGCAGTCTGCCCGCTCATGGCCATGGACAACACGGCCATACGAATGGCGATCCCGTAGGTCACCTGATTGAGAATCACCGAGTGCGGACCGTCGGCCACCGCCGATTCGATCTCCACGCCCCGGTTGATCGGGCCTGGGTGCATGACGATGGCATCCGGTTTGGCACCGGCCAGGCGCGCAGTGGTCAAGCCGAACAGGCGATAGAACTCGCCCTCGCTCGGCAGCAGGCCGCCGGTCATGCGTTCACGCTGCAAGCGCAGCATGATCACCACGTCGACGTCCTTCAGGCCTTCGGTCATGTCGGTGTAGACCTTCACGCCGTACTGCTCGATGCCGATCGGCAGCAGGGTTTTCGGCGCGATCACGCGGATGTCCGGGCAGCCGAGGGTTTTCAGCGCGAGCATGTTCGAGCGTGCAACCCGCGAGTGCAGGATGTCGCCGACGATGGCCACCGACAGGTTTTCAAAGCTGCCTTTGTGCCGACGGATGGTCAGCATGTCGAGCATGCCTTGCGTCGGGTGGGCGTGACGGCCGTCGCCGCCGTTGATGATCGCCACCTGTGGGCAAACATGTTCGGCAATGAAGTGCGCGGCGCCAGAATCGCCGTGGCGCACAACGAACATGTCGGCGGCCATGGCTTCAAGGTTGCGCAGGGTGTCGAGCAGGGTTTCGCCCTTGCTCGCCGACGACGTGGACACGTTCAGGGTGATCACGTCCGCCGACAGCCGCTGGGCCGCCAATTCGAAGGTGGTACGGGTGCGGGTAGAGTTTTCGAAGAACACGTTGCACACGGTCTTGCCGCGCAGCAGCGGGACTTTCTTTACCGCTCGGGCGCCGACTTCAAGGAACGAGTCGGCGGTGTCGAGGATTTCCGTCAGCAGCTCGCGGCGCAGACCGTCGAGCGAGAGGAAGTGGCGCAGCTGGCCCTGATCATTGAGCTGCAGCGGGCGCTTGGTGTCTAAAGGCGTCATCGCAATGGACTCTTTAAAAGGGCGAATTAAAGGGCGAGGTCTTGCAGTTCGAGTTGCAGCGGGTCAGGGCCGGTCAGCTTGACCCGTTCATGGGCCGCCAGCGACAGGGTGGCACCCACCACGTTCGGGCGGATTGGCAGTTCGCCGGCATCCAGGTCGAGCAAGCACACCAGGGTGATGCTGGCCGGACGACCGTAATCGAAGAGTTCGTTCATGGCGGCGCGGATCGTCCGACCGCTCATCAGCACGTCGTCGATCAGCACCAGGTGCTGGCCTTCGATTTCGAACGGCAGCGCCGAAGGACGAACCTGCGGATGCAGGCCGCTCTGGCTGAAGTCGTCGCGGTAGAAGGAAACGTCCAGCGTGCCCAGTGGCGCGTCGCTGCCCAGCTCTTCGAGCAAGGCCTGGGCGACCCACACGCCACCGGTGCGAATGCCGATGTAGCGCGGTTCGCTGATGCCACGGTGTTCAAGATGGGCCTTGAGACGGACCGCCATTTGGCTGATCAGTTCGGCGGGATTGGGCAGGCTCATGGTTGCTCCTTCATGGGCCCGAGCACGCTGCGTGCACACTGCGGCTCGGGTTGTAGCGAAGAGAGGCACTGTGGCGCCTCTTCAGGATTCGGCTTTCAGGATTCGAACAGTGCAGTGTTTTCGTCGAGCCAGCCTTGCAGCAGCAGGGCGGCGGCGATGGCGTCGACCGGGTTGTCGCGGTAACTGCCTTTCTGTCCGCCCTGTGCCCGCCGTTCACCTTTGGCTTCAAAGGTGGTCAGGCGTTCATCGTGGGTATAGAAGGGCAGGTTGTAGCGGCCATTCAGGCGGCGGGCGAACTTCTCGGCGCGCAAGCACATGTCACTGGGCGTGCCGTCCATGTTCAGCGGGAGGCCGACCACCACAGCATCGGGTTTCCATTCCTTGATCAGGGCTTCGACCTGATTCCAGTCAGGAATGCCGTTTTGCGCCTTCAAGGTGCAGAGCTCGCGGGCCTGGCCGGTAATCACCTGGCCGACCGCGACGCCGATCTGTTTGGTGCCGTAGTCAAAACCCAGAATCAGACGCAGGGCCATCAGGCGTGTCCTGCCTGGCTGGTCAGCAGGCTGAGGTTGATGCCCAGGCGCTTGGCGGCTGCTTCCAGGCGCAATTCGCTGCTGGTGTTGAACAGGATGTCGGCATCGAACGGGCAGGTCAGCCAGGCATTGTCGGCCAGTTCGGTCTCCAGCTGCCCGGGTTCCCAACCGGCGTAGCCGAGGGCGATCAGGCTTTTGCTCGGGCCAACGCCATCCGCAATGGCAAACAGCACGTCCTGGGAGGTGGACAGCGCCAGGCCATCCAGTTCGACCGTTGCCTGATACGTCGAGCCGATCGGGTGCAGGACAAAACCGCGATCGGTCTGTACCGGGCCGCCAGTGAAAATCGGCACGTGCTGGCACAGCGGTGACGGCTCTACGTCTGGGCGCAATTGCTCGAGAATGTCCGCCAGGCTGAGGTCTTGTGGGCGGTTGATGATCAACCCCATGGCACCATTGGCCGTGTGCTCGACGATGTAGGTCAAGGTGTGCGCAAAGTTCGGGTCGGCCATGTGAGGCATGGCGATCAGGAAGTGATGCTTGAGGTAGCTGGGGCTGACGTTCTTCATAGGCGCTAGTGTGGCGTTGGAGGGGCAAACTGACAAGCTGGGGATGCCGCAATTTGGCAGTCGACAGCGATCAAATGTGGGAGCGAGCCTGCTCGCGATAGCGGTCTGTCTGACACTTCAACTTTGAATCTACCGCCGTCATCGCGAGCAGGCTCGCTCCCACAAGGGATTTGTGGTGGTCAGTTACTGGAGAGCTTGTCTCCGCGCGCAAACTTCCATGTGCGAATGATTTCCAGTCGGTCGATATCCGACAGATCGCCGGTAAACGGCGCAAACGGTGCAGCCAGGCGCACGATACGTTGCGCGGCTTGATCCAGCAGCGGCTGGCCGGAGGATTCCAGCACCAGCACTTCATACAGCGAACCGTCGTGGTTGATCGAGACCATCAGTCGCAGGTTGCCATAGATCTGCTTGCGCCGGGCTTCTTCGGGGTAGTTCAAATTGCCGATACGCTCGACCTTCTTGCGCCATTCGTCCTTGTACCAGGCGCCCTTGTCGCGCATGGTCGAAGCGGCGCTCAGGCGGTGGATACGCGGGCGCTTGGCATACAGCTGTTGTTCGTTGGCCAGTTCCGCTTCCAGGCTGGCGATGTCGCTGGACAGCTGCGAGCTGTCGAACGTCGGTGTCGTGGCCTTGGGTGTCGGCTCGGCCTTGACCTCTTGTTTCTTGGCCACGGCTTTCTTTGGCGCAGGTGCGATGGTGGTCACGGCGGCTTTCGGCGCGGCTTCCTCTACCTGGGGTTTGACTGAAGGTGGGGGGGAGACCTTTTGTACCTTGTTGTCCTGGAATGGCGCGATCTCGGTGGTCTTGGGAATCGCCTTTTTATCCAGGGTGCCGCTGCCTTGCTGGTTTTCCTGGGCGAGAAAATCGGCTTTTACAGGCTTTTTTTCGCTTTTGAAGGTGGCGAGGGTGATTTCCAGGGTTTTGCTGATCTGCTTGGGTTCGACAAAGGTGAACCCGACGCCCAACAGCAAGGCCAGGTGAATCAACGCCGCAAGAAACAGGGTAAAACCGAGGCGATCGGCCGGGCGCACGCCACGGTGGGCGAGTTCGGGAGGCAGATCGGACGGAAGTGTCATAACAAGAAAACCAACATCGCGTTTTTCACAGGCCGGGCATGATAACGCAATGTTGGTCGTAACTTGGGTGTTCTATATCAACGAGCTTTAAGCTTCTGATCGATGGCAGCCATCAGCATTTCGCCGATGTTCGTGCCAAAAGCATTGTCGATCTCGCGGATGCAGGTCGGACTGGTGACGTTGATTTCGGTCAGGTGCTCGCCGATTACGTCGAGGCCGACGAACAGCAAACCCTTTTCGCGCAGGGTCGGGCCGACCTGTGCGGCGATCCAGCGGTCCTTGTCGGTCAGCGGGCGTGCTTCGCCACGACCACCGGCGGCCAGGTTGCCACGGGTTTCGCCCGCGGCGGGAATCCGTGCCAGGCAGTAATCCACCGGTTCGCCATCGATCATCAGGATGCGCTTGTCGCCGTCCTTGATCGCCGGCAGGTAGCCCTGCGCCATGATCTGCTGCTTGCCGTGGTGGGTCAGGGTTTCGAGGATGACCGAGAGATTCGGGTGACCAGCGGTATGACGGAAGATCGAAGCGCCGCCCATGCCGTCCAGCGGCTTGAGAATCACATCGCCATGATGATCGGCGAATTCGCGCAGTACATCGGGACGGCGGCTGACCACGGTCGGAGGGGTGCACTGCGGAAACAGCGTGGCGAACAGCTTTTCATTGCAGTCGCGCAGGCTCTGCGGCTTGTTGACCACCAGCACGCCCGCGCGCTCGGCTTGCTCCAGCAGGTAAGTGGAGTAGACGAATTCCATGTCGAACGGCGGATCCTTGCGCATCAGGATCACGTCCAGATCGCTCAGCAGCGCGTCGGTTTCGGCTCCCAGCTCAAACCATTTTTCCGGGTTGGCGAAAACTTTCAAAGGACGCATGCGGGCCCGGGCTTTACCTTCAGCCTGGTACAGGTCGTGCTGTTCCATGTAGAACAGCGTCCAGCCGCGCGCCTGGGCGGCCAACAGCATGGCCAGCGAGCTATCCTTTTTGTAGGAAATGCTGGCGATAGGGTCCATGACAATCCCGACGCGAACGCTCATGGGTTTTTCCTCGAAATTTGGGTGGTCGAAGCGACATGAAAAAGTGGCGTCAGAGTGGCGCCCAGTGTGTTCCCGGTCAAGGAAAAACCACCTCGAAGGTTGCTCGATAGATTGGATTTGGAGACTGTGCTAAAAAGACTCCCATGTCGCGCTGGCCCTTGAACATCAAGGGTTTCAGCCCTTGGTAAGCCGCAAACGACAAATTGATTCGCAAAGGCGACGGTAGAGCAGATATGGAACAGCATTCCAGCGCCTTGAAGGTCATGGTGATCGATGATTCGAAAACGATTCGCCGTACCGCCGAAACGTTGTTGAAAAACGTGGGCTGTGAGGTCATCACGGCCATTGATGGTTTTGATGCCCTGGCCAAGATTGCCGACAATCACCCCGGCATCATCTTTGTCGACATCATGATGCCGCGTCTGGATGGCTATCAGACCTGCGCCTTGATCAAGAACAACAGTGCGTTCAAGTCCACGCCGGTGATTATGCTGTCGTCCAAGGATGGGTTGTTCGACAAGGCCAAGGGGCGCATCGTCGGCTCCGACCAGTTTTTGACCAAACCTTTCAGCAAGGAAGAACTGCTGAGCGCGATCCAGGCCCATGTACCGGGCTTTGCCGTTGTTACGCCGCAGTAAGACACGCACAGTGACGCTCGGCCAGCGGGCCCGGCGTCTACAAGAATGGGGAAGACCATGGCACGTATTCTGATCGTCGATGATTCGCCGACCGAAATGTACAAACTGACCGGCATGCTGGAAAAGCACGGTCATGAAGTGTTGAAAGCCGAAAACGGCGCAGATGGTGTGGCACTGGCCCGTCAGGAAAAACCCGACGCGGTGCTGATGGACATCGTCATGCCTGGCCTCAACGGTTTCCAGGCCACCCGCCAGCTGACCAAGGACCCGGAAACCGGGCACATCCCGGTGATCATCATCACCACCAAGGATCAGGAAACCGACAAGGTCTGGGGCACCCGCCAGGGCGCCAGGGACTACCTCACCAAGCCGGTGGAAGAAGACACCCTGATCAAGACCCTGAACAACGTGCTGGCGGGTTGACGGCCGACCCATGGCCGAGTCGCTGACTGCCTTCGAACTGCTGCTGCAGATCGATCAGCGCTGCCGCCTGCTGGCGGCGGACTTGCCTTCGCAGCAAACCCGCAACCACGGCTGGAGCGGGATCGGCTTTCGCCTCGGCGAGCACTGGTACGTGGCGCCGATGGGCGAGGTCAGCGAGGTGTTGCACGAGCCGCGCCTGACTCTGTTGCCGGGGGTCAAGTCGTGGGTCAGGGGCGTGGGTAACCTGCGTGGACGACTGTTGCCGGTCATGGACCTGTGCGGTTTCCTCGGGGTTGAGCTGTCTACGCAGCGCAAACAGCGGCGCGTACTGGTCGTTGAATATAAAGAGGTGTTCGTCGGGTTGATGGTCGATGAGGTGCTCGGCATGCAGCACTTTGACCAGGCCAGTTTCGAGCCGGCGTCATTGGACGCTCAGGGTGGAATGGCGGCGTTCATAAAGGGACAGTTCGAGCGCGAGCAACGGTGGCAGGTCTTCAGCCCGTTTGCCCTGGTGCAGTCCCCACGGTTCATGGATGTGGCCATCTAACCGGTACGACACGGATCCCGTGTGGGAGCGAGCCTGCTCGCGAATGAACGATAACGCGGTACATCAGCAAGACCACGGCGCCTGAATCGCGAGCAGGCTCGCTCCCACAGGTTCTTCGGCCAGGCATGGCAGGGCGTTGGTTAACAGGCGAGGATCGATGATAAAAGCAAATACAGGCAAGGCTACGGAAGGGTCGCGCAGTCGTGCGCAGATCATCGTGCTGTTCATGGCGCTGATCGTGTTCATCGTGTTGCTGTTCGCCAACTTCGCTTACCTCAATACCCAGGCCTCCTACGACAAGCAGTACATCGGTCACGCCGGAGAGCTGCGTGTGCTGTCCCAGCGCATCGCCAAGAACGCCACTGAAGCGGCGGCCGGCAAAGCGGCAGCGTTCAAGCTGCTGAGCGATTCGCGCAACGACTTCGCCCAACGCTGGGGTTACCTGAAGAAAGGTGACCCGACCACCGGTCTGCCACCAGCACCCCACGCGGTACACGCGGAAATGCGCGCGGTGCAACTGGACTGGGAGCGCCTGCTGAAAAATACCGATGCGATCCTTTCCAGCGAACAGACTGTGCTGTCGCTGCATCAGGTCGCCGCGACCCTGGCCGAGACCGTGCCGCAGTTGCAGGTCGAGTACGAAAAAGTCGTCGAAATCCTGCTCCAGCGCGGCGCACCTGCTGCTCAGGTCGCCATGGCTCAGCGCCAGTCGTTGCTGGCCGAACGGATCCTGGGCGCGGTCAACACGGTGCTCGTCGGCGACGAAAATGCCCAACAGGCTGCCGACGCCTTTGGCCGTGATGCGGCGCGCTTCGGTCAGGTGCTCAACGGCATGCTCCAGGGCAATCCGACCCTGAAGATCAGCCAGGTCGAGGACCATGACGCGCGTGCCCGGCTGACCGAAATTTCCGAGCTGTTCGAGTTTGTTTCGGGCTCTGTCGACGAGATCCTCGAAACCTCGCCTGAACTGTTCAAGGTCCGTGAGTCGGCAGGCAACATCTTCAACCTGTCGCAGACCTTGCTCGATGAAGCCTCGCACCTGGCCAACGGCTTCGAAAACATGGTGGGCGGGCGTTCGACCGATACCATCGGCGGCTACGTGCTGGGCTTGCTGGCACTGATGTCAATCATCCTGATCGGCCTGGTGATGGTCCGTGAAACCAATCGCCAGTTGCGGGAAACTGCCGAGAAGAACGAACGTAACCAGAACGCGATCATGCGCTTGCTCGACGAGATCGAAGACCTCGCCGATGGCGACCTGACGGTCACGGCATCGGTGACCGAAGACTTCACCGGGACCATTGCCGACTCGATCAATTACTCGGTCGATCAGCTGCGCGATCTGGTCGCGACCATCAACCTGACGGCCGGCCAGGTCGCTGCCGCAGTGCAGGAAACCCAGGCGACCGCGATGCACCTGGCCCAGGCCTCGGAGCATCAGGCCCAGCAGATTTCCGAAGCCTCGACGGCGATCAACGAGATGGCCCAGTCCATCGATCAGGTTTCGGCCAATGCCGCCGAGTCGTCCGCCGTTGCCGAGCGCTCGGTGGAGATCGCCAACAAGGGCAACGAGGTGGTGCACAACACCATTCACGGCATGGACAATATCCGCGAGCAGATTCAGGACACGGCCAAGCGGATCAAGCGTCTGGGCGAATCTTCCCAGGAAATCGGCGACATCGTCAGCCTGATTGACGACATTGCCGACCAGACCAATATTCTTGCGCTGAACGCAGCGATCCAGGCCTCCATGGCCGGTGATGCCGGGCGCGGTTTTGCGGTGGTTGCCGATGAAGTCCAGCGGCTGGCGGAACGTTCGTCGGCGGCCACCCGGCAAATTGAAACCCTGGTGCGGGCGATCCAGACTGACACCAATGAAGCGGTGATTTCCATGGAGCAGACCACCACCGAAGTGGTGCGCGGCGCGCGACTGGCGCAGGATGCGGGGGTGGCCCTGGAAGAAATCGAAGGCGTATCGAAAACGCTCGCAGCGTTGATCCAGAGTATTTCCAACGCGGCGCAGCAACAGACGTCTTCGGCGGGTCAGATATCCTTGACGATGAACGTGATCCAGCAGATCACCACGCAGACCTCGTCGGGCTCCACGGCCACTGCCGAGAGCATCGGCAACCTGGCGAAGATGGCCAGCCAGCTGCGGCGTTCGGTGTCTGGTTTCACCTTGCCGGCGGTGCCTGAGCGCAGCGCCGACAAGGCTTGAACGGTGCCTGCTGGAAAAGCATTTTGATGGGAGTGGTTATGGGTGATCGGCACGACTATGTGGCCCTCGAATGGGTCAAGGGCGAAATTGCCGAAACGTTGAAGCAGGCGTTTATTGCCCTTGAAAGCATGGCCCTCGACAACCGGGTCGAAGAACCACTGACGGCGCACGCGATCGAGGAGTGCCTGGCGGGGATTCACCAGGTTCACGGCAGTTTGCAGATGGTCGAATTCTACGGCGCGGCGCTGCTCGCCGAAGAGATGGAGCAGCTCGCGGCAGCGTTGCAGCAAAACCGCGTCAGCCACCGCGATGAAGCCATTCGCCTGCTGCAACAAGCCCTCGGCCAACTGCCGATTTACCTCGACCGCGTGCACAGTGCCCGCCGTGACTTGCCGTTGGTGGTCTTGCCGTTGATCAACGACCTGCGCAGCGCCCGTGGCGAAAGCCTGTTGTCGGAAACCAGCCTGTTCAGCCCGCAGTGGCAAGCGCTTCCCGAATTGGATGACGACACGCTGGCAATGCTTGAGCCGGCCGAGCTGCCGAATGTGCTGCGCAAATTACGGCAAATGTTGCAGATGGGGCTGGTTGGGTTGCTTCGCGAACAGGACGACACCGCCAATCTCGGCTATCTGGCCAAGGTCTTTGCACATCTCGAAACGCTGTGCGACGGCGCACCCTTGGGGCCGTTGTGGCAGATCGCTTCGGCGCTGGTCGAAGGCATGCTCAGCGGCAGTGTCGCCAATAGTCCGGCGCTGCGCAGCCTGTTCAAGGACTCTGACAAGGAACTCAAGCGCCTGCTTGAACACGGCATCTCGGAAATCAATCAGCCGGCACCGCCTGAGCTGCTCAAAAGCCTGCTGTTCTACATTGCCAAGGCACAACATCCCACTGCGCAGATGCAAGCCATGAAAGAGCGTTATGCCCTGGACGACGCGTTGCCCGACAGTGCAATGGTCGATGAAGAACGCGCCCGTCTGGCCGGCCCGGCCCGCGACGCGATGCGCTCGGTGCTGGCCGCGCTTTGCGAAGAGCTGGTGCGGGTCAAGGAGCGCCTGGACCTGTTCGTGCGCAGCGACCGTCAACATGTCTCGGACCTCGACAGCCTGCTGGCGCCACTGCGGCAAATCGCCGACACCCTGGCGGTACTCGGCTTCGGTCAACCGCGCAAGGTGATCATCGATCAACTGGCGGTGGTCCTGAGCCTTGCCCAAGGCCAGCGCGAGCCGAACGATGCGACCCTGATGGATGTCGCCGGTGCCCTGCTTTACGTCGAGGCGACCCTGGCTGGAATGGTTGGCACCGTCGAGGAAAACCGCGAAGAGAGCCGGTTGCCGACCACCGACCTGACGCAAATCCACCAGATTGTCATCAAGGAAGCGCGAATCTGCCTGCAACAGGCCAAGGACATGATTGTCGACTACATCGACAGCGATTGGGATCGTCAGCTCTTGCAGCCGCTTCCAGCTGTGCTGACCCAGGTGCGTGGCGCGTTGGCGATGATTCCGTTGAGCCGTGCGGCGAGCCTGCTGGAAGCCTGCAAAGGTTTCATTCGCGAGCATCTGCTGGCAGACCGGACGCGTCCCGATTGGCCGCAACTCGACAGTCTGGCCGACGCCATTACCAGCATCGAGTATTACCTGGAGCGTTTGAGCGAAGACCCCGAGGCGCCCGGCGAAAAGATCCTCGATGTCGCCGAGCAAAGCCTGGCGGCTCTGGGGTATTTCCCCGGCGAGGTGCCTGTGCCGTTGCCCGAAGACGTGCTGAGCCCAGGCTTGGCATTGGTGATGCCGGATCTGCCGGCGCTGGATAACCCGCAGATTGCCCAGTCGCTGGCCGAGGTGTTGGCCAGCCCGGCCCGTGCCGTCAATCCGCCCGCGCTGATCACTCCGGGCAGTCTGTTGCCGCCACCGGCCGATGAAGAACCGGTGGATACCGAGCTGCGCGAAGTCTTTCTCGAGGAGACCGATGAAGTCCTGGATATCCTGCGCGAATACTTGCCGCGCTGGGTGGCCAGCCCCGACAGCGCCTCGGTCCTGAGCGAGTTGCGTCGCGCTTTCCATACGTTGAAAGGCAGCGGGCGAATGGTCCGCGCACTGGTGTTGGGCGAGTTGGCGTGGGCGCTGGAGAATCTGCTCAACCGGGTGCTGGAGCACAGTGTCGAACCGGGTCCGCCGGTTTATCAACTGCTGGATGAAGTGCTGCAACTGCTCCCTGAACTGATTGCTGAGTTCGCCGCCAACACCCAGCGTCAGCGTGTAGATGTCGACCGCCTGGCCGCTCGCGCCCATGCCCTGGCGAAGGGTGATGAAACCCTGCCGGGCACTGCGCTGCAGGACGGCGAGATACTTGATCCGCAGTTGCTGGAGATCTTTCGCAACGAAGCTGAAACTCACCTCCAGAGCCTCGACCGTTTTCTCGACCGGGCCGCCGAGCACGTGCCGTTGCAGGCCAGCGATGAGTTGCAGCGCGCGTTGCACACCCTCAAGGGCAGCGCTTCGATGGCAGGTGTGTTGCCGATTGCCGAACTGGCGGCGCCGTTCGATCATCTGGCCCGCGAGTACAAGGCGCACCAGATTGCGTTGGACCTGGACGAAGTCGAGCTGCTGCTCGAAGCCGGCGATCTGTTTCGGTGCGGGCTGAAGCAATTGAACAGTGATCCGCTGACGCCGATCAGGGGCGCCGAAGACTTGATCGGGCGCACTCAGGCACTGCTTGCCGAGCGTCTGGACGCCATCCTCAATGCGCCGAACACGGGGCTGCGGATCAAGCGTGATCCGCAACTGATCAACAAATTCCTGGCCCAGGGCATGGACATCCTGCTGGACGCCGAAACCCTGTTGCAGCGCTGGCAGCAACACCCCGGCGAGCGCCAGGAACTCAGCGCGCTGCTGGATGAATTGACGACCCTGGGCGAGAACGCGCACTTGGCCGATCTGCATCCGGTGGACGAGCTGTGCGAAGCCTTGCTCGATCTCTATGGTGCGGTGGAAGAAAGCAGCCTGGTGGTCAACGAACGGTTCTTCCACGAGGCGCAAAGCGCTCACGAAGCGCTGATCAACATGCTCGACGAACTGGCTGCCGGCCAGGAAGTCGGCTCGCAACCGGCGCGGGTGCGGGCCTTGCGTGATCTGCTCAATGAGGGTCTTGATCCGTCGGCCATGGGCCTGATTCGCAGCGATGGCAGCCGCACGCTGAGCATTACCGAACTGGGCAGTGCCACCAGCGAGCTGGCGCAGGCGCAGGCGTTGACGATTGACGATGAAATCGTTTCGATCTTTCTCGAAGAAGCGGTGGATATCCTCGAAAGCGCCGGACAAGCCTTGCAGCGTTGGCTCAATGATCCGGAGAGCGCTGCGCCGCTGTCGTCGTTGCAGCGCGACTTGCACACCCTCAAGGGGGGCGCGCGGATGGCCGAGGTTGGGCCGGTCGGCGATCTGGCCCACGAACTTGAAAGCCTTTATGAAGGACTGGTCGACCGGCGCTTCAGTCATTCGCCAGCGCTCGGGGTGTTACTGCAACAGAGCCACGACCGCCTCGCGATGTTGCTCGAGCAGTTGCAGAACCATCAGCCACTGAGCGATCCGGGTACGCTGATCGAGGAGATCCAGCAATTTCGACAAAGCACTGGCAGTACGGCCGATGTGGTCGAGACTGCGGCTGCGAATGATGCGGCGAGCCACGATCCGGAACTGTTGGAGATCTTCCTCGAGGAAGGTTTCGACATCATCGACAGTTCGGGCGCGGCGCTGTCGCGCTGGCAGGCAGACCCACAGAACCGTCAGGAAATGGAAACCCTGCTGCGCGACCTGCACACCCTCAAGGGCGGCGCGCGAATGGTCGAAATCGCCCCGATTGGCGACCTGGCCCATGAGCTGGAATTTCTTTACGAAGGGTTGTCGACCGGCTTGCTGCACGCCATACCGGCGCTGTTCGATCTGTTGCAACGCAGCCATGACCGGTTGGCGCAGATGCTCGATGCGACCCGCGCCGGTCAGCCGGTGCTGCCGGCTGACAGCCTGATCGACGCGATCAAGGCCTTCACTCACCCATCGGCTGACAAGCCCTCGACGCCGGCTCCGGTGGTTGAAGTCGCACCGGTGGCCAAGCCTGAGGCCACAGCGCTGCAACCGGATGCTGGCGCCGATATGGTCAAGGTCTCGGCCGAGCTGCTGGACGATCTGGTCAACCTGGCCGGGGAGACCTCGATCTTTCGGGGGCGTATCGAGCAGCAAGTCAACGATGCCCACGTTGCCCTGAGCGAGATGGAAACCACCATCGAGCGCATGCGCGATCAACTGCGCAGGCTCGATACCGAAACCCAGGGCCGGATTCTCAGTCGGCAGCAGGTTGAGGCTGAGCGCCTGGGCTACGAAGAGTTCGATCCGCTGGAAATGGACCGTCACTCGCAGTTGCAGCAGTTGTCGCGGGCGTTGTTCGAGTCGGCTTCCGACTTGCTCGACCTCAAGGAAACCCTCGACCGCTGCAACCACGACGCCGAGAACCTGCTGCAACAACAAGGCCGGATCAACACCGAACTGCAAGAAGGCTTGATGCGCTCGCGCATGGTGCCGTTCGAACGGATGCTGCCGCGCTTGAAGCGTATCGTTCGTCAAGTCTCCAGCGAGTTGGGCAAGGACGTCGAGTTCATTGTCGGGAACGCCGAAGGCGAGATGGACCGCAATGTGCTGGAACGTATGGCGGCACCGCTTGAGCACATGCTGCGCAATGCTGTCGACCACGGCCTGGAGTCTGCCGAAGTACGCCGGGCAGCCGGGAAACCCGAGCAAGGCCGCATCACCCTGGACCTGTCCCGTGAGGGCGGCGACATCATTTTCGACATCCGCGACGACGGTGCCGGCGTGCCGCTGGATGCCGTGCGGCGCAAGGCGATCAAGCGCGGGTTGCTCGACCCCGGTAGCGACATGAGCGATCGCGACGTGTTGCAGTTCATTCTGCAACCAGGATTTTCCACGGCGGAGAAAATCACCCAGATCTCCGGGCGTGGCGTCGGCATGGACGTGGTTCACGAAGAAGTGCGGCAACTCGGTGGCTCGATGGTCATCGACTCGACACCGGGACAGGGCGTGCACTTTCGCATTCGGCTGCCGTTCACCGTGTCGGTCAACCGTGCGCTGATGGTGCAGTGTGCCGAGGATCAATACGCGATCCCGCTGAACACCATCGAAGGCATCGTGTGCGTGCTGCCCTTTGAGCTGGAGGGCTATTACCAGCTCGATCCACCGCTATATGAATACGCCGGGCAACGCTATGAACTGTGTTACCTCGGCGAGCTGCTGAAGACCAGCGTCCGCCCGAAACTGCTGGGCCAGAGCCTGCCGTTGCCGGTGTTGCTGGTGCAGTGCAACGAGCGGCGCATCGCGGTGCAGGTCGATGCGACGACCGGTACCCGGGAAATCGTGGTGAAAAGTCTCGGCCCGCAGTTCGCGGCGGTGCAAGGTTTGTCCGGCGCGACCATTCTTGGCGATGGCCGGGTGGTGCTGATTCTCGACCTGCTGACGCATATCCGCGCCATGCAGGCGCACGTGTCGCCGCAGCGGGTCATTCAGGAGCCGGTCACCGAGGCCGAGCCGCAGCGTTCGATGCTGGTCCTGGTGGTCGACGACTCGGTTACGGTGCGCAAGGTCACCAGCCGCCTGCTCGAACGCCACGGCATGAACGTGCTGACTGCCAAGGACGGTGTCGACGCCATGCTGTTGCTCGAAGAGCACATGCCTGACCTGATGCTGCTGGACATTGAAATGCCGCGCATGGATGGTTTTGAAGTGGCCATGCAGGTGCGCAACGATCCACGGTTGCAGCACCTGCCGATCATCATGATCACCTCGCGCACCGGCCAGAAACACCGCGACCGGGCGATGGCTATCGGCGTCAACGACTACCTCGGCAAGCCGTACCAGGAATCGGTGTTGCTCGACAGCATCGCCTTGTGGAGCAAAACCCATGCTTGAGCACCGCACCAGCAACCTTACCGGGCTGCTGTTGCCCTTGGCCGATCGCAACCTGATCCTGCCCAATGTCGCCGTCGCCGAGCTGATCGACTATCAGCCCGGTGCCTTTGACCTCGACTCACCGCCCTGGTACCTGGGCCTGGTGACCTGGCGTGATCGGAAAATCCCGCTGTTGAGTTTCGAATCGGCTTGCGGCAACAAAACCGTGATCGGCGACCGCGCGCGCATCGTCGTCCTCAACGCCCTCGGCGGGCGCCCGCACCTCAAATTCATCGCCTTGCTGGTGCAAGGCATTCCACGCTCCTACAAGCTCGACAGCCAGTTGAGCTACGTCGACGTGCCGCTGTGCTCGCTGGAACACGCTGCGGTACAGGTCGCCGAACACGTGGCGAAAGTCCCGGACCTGCTGGCGCTGGAAGAGTTGTTGGTGGGGGCGGGGTTGGTTGCGCAGTGAGTTGAACGCTCCCTTTTGGGGAACGATAAGTCCCACAAAGGGACCGATTTCGTCCACGACATTTGATTTGAAACATTGCGCTCTCAGGCTGCAAGCCTGAGGCTTGTGCGATGTTGCAGTGATTTTTTGAGGTTGGAGACACATGTATCACGGAGAAAAATTCAACGCCTGGAGCCATTTGTTCGGGGCGGTTGCGGCGTGTGTCGGGGCGGTCTGGTTGTTGGTGATTGCCAGTCTGGACGGCAGCCCCTGGAAGATTGTCAGCGTGGCGATTTACGGGTTTACCTTGCTGGTGCTGTACAGCGTTTCGACGGTTTATCACAGCGTGCGCGGGCGGGCGAAGGTGATCATGCAGAAGGTCGATCACCTGTCGATCTACCTGCTGATCGCTGGCAGTTACACGCCATTTTGTCTGGTGACTTTGCGCGGACCGTGGGGCTGGACGCTGTTCGGGATTGTCTGGGGGCTGGCGGTGATCGGCATGCTGCAAGAGATCAAACCGCGCTCCGAGGCGCGGATTCTGTCGATCGTGATCTATGCGGTGATGGGCTGGATCGTGCTGGTGGCGGTCAAGCCGCTGCTGGCGGCGTTGGGCACTATCGGGTTTGCCTGGCTGGCGGCGGGCGGGGTGTTCTATACCGTCGGCATCATCTTCTTCGCCCTCGACAGCCGACTGCGCCACGCCCACGGCATCTGGCACCTGTTCGTCATCGCCGGCAGCTTGCTGCACTTTGTGGCGATTCTGTTTTACGTCTTGTGAAGCAAAAGATCGCAGCCTTCGGCAGCTCCTGCGCCGAACGCGTTGCTCTGTAGGAGCTGTCGCGGGCTGCGATCTTTTAGCTGGTGCTCATCAACGATCCACCAACCGATCCAGTTGCTCCTGCGCGCGCGTGCTGAAGATCGTCAGCAAATCGCTCAGGGTGTGCGGCGGTGGCTCGTCAACGCGGGTCACGGCGTACAAAGTGATCGGCAACGGCGGCGCCAATGGCCGGATGGTCGTAGTCCTCGGTGAGGCACCGAGGGCTGTGAACGGGTCGATGACCGCCAGCCCGGCACCGGATTCGACCATGGCCCGCGCCAATGAATAGGTCTGCACGGAGATGCTGACCCGTGGCGGTGGCTCGACGGCTTTCAGGTAACTGTCGAGCCTGGCGGACAACGGATCGGCGCTGGACAGACCAATCAAAGGCGCATCGGCCAAGGCCATCAATGGCAGTGGCTTGCCTTGGTCTACCTCAGGCCAGTAACCGCTCGGCGCCAACGCTACCAGCACCCCACAGGCCAACGCCTGGGCCTTGAGCCCTGGGTGGTCGGGTTGTTGCAGGGTCAGCGCGACATCGATTTCACGCATCAGCAGGTTCTGCATCAATTCGCGGCTGTGGGCGCTGGACAGTTCGCAGACGATGTCCGGGTAACGCCGGGTCCACTCGTTGACCGCCGGCGGCAGTAGCGACAGGGCCAGCGCCGGTGTCGCGCCGATCCGCAGGCTGTGGCCCGGCTCGCGGCGCAAGCTCTGGGCCAGGCGTCGCACTCCTTGCAGGCTTTCAGTGACCTTGTCGACCTCGCGCTCCAGTTCCAGTGCTTCAGGCGTAGCCTGCAATTTACCACGCACCCGCAAAAACAGCGGGAAGCCCAGTTGTTGCTCGGCGTGCTGCAACACCTTGGTCACCGCAGGCTGCGAGACGTGCAGTAATTGCGCGGCGCCGCTGACCGAACCGGTCTGGCGGATGGCCTGGAAAATCTCGATGTGTCGAAGGCGCATGGCGATTCCATAACCTTTGCTTATGGGTCAGGCATCTTTATTCATTGTTCGGCGCCTGTCACCTGGCTCTAACCTCAGGCCCGTCTCAACAATGACTAAGGACTGACATGGCTCAGCGAGTTTGCATCATCGGCGGTGGGGTGATTGGCCTGACAACGGCTTACGCGCTGGTTCGCGATGGCTTTGAGGTGACGGTGGTCGAGGCCCGTGACTCGCTGGGCAGCGAAACCAGTTTTGCCAACGGCGGCCAATTGTCCTATCGCTATGTTGCGCCGCTGGCCGATGCCGGCGTGCCGTTACAGGCCATCGGCTGGATGCTGCGAGGGGATTCGCCGCTGAAGCTGCGCATGCGTTTCGACCCGGCGCAGTGGCGCTGGATGGCGTCCTTCCTTGGTGCTTGCCGGACCTCGGTGAATCGCCAGAATGCGGCCCATTTGCTACGTCTGGCGCTATTGAGCCAGACCACCCTGCAAGGCTGGCGCGAAGAGGACTCGCTGGACGGCTTCAATTGGCGGCGCAACGGCAAACTGGTGACCTTTCGCCAGGCTGCGAGCTTCGAGCATGCCCGCAACAGCCTCGTCGATCCACAGCAACAGCAAGTGTTGTCGCCAGCTGAAAGCGCGCGTCTTGAGCCAGCGCTGGCTGATGCTGCGTTTGTCGGGGCGATTTATACCCCGGACGAAGAGGTGGGCGACTGCCACGCCTTCTGCCAGCAACTGATGAAGCGGCTGAAAGCCTCGGGCCGATGCGAGTTTCGGCTGGGGCGGGCGGTGATCGGGATTCGTCATGTCGACGGTGCGGTAAGCGCCATTGAATTGGCTGATGAGGTGTTGCCGGTCGAACAACTGGTCATCGCCGCCGGCCACCGTAGCCCGTTGCTGGCACTGCCCGGTGTGCACCTGCCGCTGTATCCGCTCAAAGGTTATAGCCTGACGGTACCGATTGGTGCGGAGCATCGTGCCCCGGACCTGAGCATCACCGACTACGACCGCAAGATCGTCTATGCGCGGATCGGTGAGCAATTGCGGGTGGCGGCGATGGTCGACATCGTTGGCTTCGATCCGGCGCCGGATCCCAAGCGCCTGGCACTGATCAAGCGCCAGGCTTGCGACACGTTTCCGAATGCCGGCACCTACGACGCGGCTGTCGAATGGGCTGGTATGCGCCCGGCTACTCCCAGCGGCGTGCCGCTGTTGGGGGCGACGGCTTACCGCAACCTGTGGCTCAACCTCGGCCATGGCGCGTTGGGTTTCACCCTGGCGTGCGGCAGTGCCCGGGTGCTCAGCGAACTGATCGGCCAACGCAACCCTTCCATCGACCTGCAGGGTTTTACGCATCGTGCTGCCTGACCTCTCATCCATGCAAAGGAACGTTTCATGACCATCACTCGTATCAACAGCAACAGTCGTTTATCCGGCGCCGTGACCTTTGGCGAGTTGGTGTTTCTCTCCGGTCAGGTGCCGGGCGACAGCACCGATGTCTCAGGGCAGACCCGCGAGGTGCTGGAGAAGATCGACGCGTTGCTGGCCGAGGCGGGCAGCGACAAGGACCATCTGCTGAGCGCGACCATTTACCTGAAGGACATCGGGCAGGATTTTGCGGCGATGAATGACGTCTGGTCGGCCTGGCTGTCGCCGGGACACGCACCGAGTCGCACCACCTTGCAGGCTGAACTCGCACGCCCGCAGGTGCTGGTGGAAATTACCGTTATCGCTGCTCGCCGCTAAATAAACACCATCCACAACGGAGAATAACAATGCAAAAAATCACGTTGATCGGCTGCACCCTGGGCCTGCTGCTCGGGACTCAAGTCCAGGCGGCCGAGGCGCCGCTGACCGGCACCTTGAGCAAAATTGCCAGCGCCAACAGCATCACGCTGGGCTACCGCGATGCGTCGGTGCCGTTCTCTTATGTGGGTGATCAGTCGGGCCAGCCCATGGGTTACTCGGTGGACCTGGCGAACAAGATCGTTGAGCGTATCCAGCAGAAACTCGCGTTGCCGCAGCTCAAGGTGAAGTACAACCTCGTGACCTCGCAGACGCGGATCCCGCTGGTGCAGAACGGCACCGTAGACCTTGAATGCGGTTCTACCGGGGTGACCGCCGAGCGGCAAAAACAGGTGGCGTTTTCCTACGGGTTTATTTACGTCAAAGGCCAGTTACTCACGGCCAGCGACAGCGGCATCAAGAGCTTCGCTGACCTGCGCGGCAAGAACGTGGTGACCACCGCCGGCACCACTAACGAGCGCTTTCTCAAAAGCTACAACGCCGACCACAAGATCGACATGTTCGTGATCAGTGCCAAGGATCACGGTGAAGCCTTCCAGATGTTGCAATCGGGCCGGGCAGCGGCGTTTTACATGGACGATGCACTGCTTTACGGCGAGCGCGCCAAGGCCCGTGATCCGCACAAGTGGGTGGTAGTTGGAGAAGAGCAGTCGCGGGAAATCTACAGCTGCATGGTGCGCAAGGATGATCCGCAATTCCTCGCGCTGGTCAACGGAGCCCTGGCGGACCTGTACAGCTCGGGTGAAATCAACGGCATCTACCAACGCTGGTTCGAACAGCCGATCCCGCCCAAAGGGCTGAACCTGGAGTTTCCGATGACCAGCGAGCTGAAAGCCATCATCGCCAAACCGGTAAGTGATCCGGTGGAATAAACGGCAAAAAGATCGCAGGCTTCGCCAGCTCCTACGGGGATCGCGTTCGTCCGTAGGAGCTGCCGCAGGCTGCGATCTTTTCCAATCACCGCAAATCAAAAAAAGTGCGGTTAGAAATCCCCCCACAACTGCTGGGCCACGGCCAATGCCACCACCGGTGCGGTTTCGGTACGCAGCACTCGCGGGCCGAGGCGGGCGGAATGGAAGCCGGCACTTTGAGCCTGATCGACTTCCACGTCCGACAACCCGCCTTCCGGGCCGATCAGGAACGCCAGTGTCGAAGGTTTTGCATGGCTGACCAGCGGCTCGGCCACCGGATGCAGCACCAGCTTCAGTTCGGCCTCGGATTGTTTGAGCCAGTCGGCCAGCAACAGGGGCGGGTGGATCACCGGCACTCGCGAACGACCGCATTGTTCGCACGCGCTGATAGCGACCTGGCGCCAGTGCTGCAAGCGTTTATCGGCGCGTTCGTCCTTGAGCCGGACTTCACAGCGGTCACTGAATATCGGGGTGATTTCAGTGACGCCCAGTTCAGTGGCTTTCTGAATCGCCCAGTCCATCCGCTCGCCCCGGGACAAGCCCTGGCCCAGATGAATCTGCAACGGCGACTCGATTTGCCCGGCGAAGCTTTCCGTTAACGCCACGCGCACGCGTTTCTTGCCGACCTCCGCCAGCGTGCCGCGAAATTCCTGGCCTGAACCGTCGAATACTTGCAGCGCATCGCCCTCGGCCATGCGCAGCACGCGACTGATGTAGTGCGCCTGGGCCTCAGGCAATTCATGCTCGCCGAGGCTCAAGGGGGCGTCGATGAAGAAGCGGGACAGTCTCATTCTGGGTCTCTGAAAAGGGTGCTGGTGATCCGAGTCGGTGTCGACATCTTTGCGGGCGGCCCGCCTGTGTGGGAGCGAGCCTGCTCGCGATAGCATCACAGAGGTCTGGCAGAACGACTTCGGTGTCCGCATCGCGAGCAGACGGAACGCCGCCCGGCTGCTCCCACATTGACCGCATAGTGCGATCCATCAGCCCGGATCGCGGAAGCCCGGGTGGAAGTCCTTCGGTACCGCCACGCTGACCTTGTTGCTGGTGGCGATATCGATCCCTTCGCTGGCAACGGTGGCAAGGAAGTCGATCTGCTCGGGGGTGATCACGTACGGTGGCAGGAAATACACTACGCTGCCCAACGGCCGCAACAGCGCACCACGTTCCAGTGCGTGCTGGAACACCTTCAGCCCGCGGCGTTCCTGCCAGGGATAAGCGGTTTTGCTCGCCTTGTCCTGAACCATCTCGATGGCCAGCACCATGCCGGTCTGACGCACTTCCGAAACATGCGGGTGGTCAGCCAGGTGCGCGGTCGAGCTGGCCATACGCTGGGCGAGGGCCTTGTTGTTCTCGATGACGTTGTCTTCTTCGAAGATATCCAGCGTCGCCAACGCCGCCGCACAGGCCAGCGGATTGCCGGTGTAGCTGTGGGAATGCAGGAAGGCGCGCAGGGTCGGATAGTCGTCGTAGAAAGCGCTGTAGACCTCATCTGTGGTGACGCACGCAGCCAGCGGCAGATAACCACCGGTCAGGGCTTTGGACAGGCACAGGAAGTCCGGACGGATGCCGGCCTGTTCGCAGGCGAACATCGTCCCGGTGCGGCCGAAGCCGACGGCGATTTCATCGTGGATCAGGTGCACGCCGTAACGGTCACAGGCTTCGCGCAGCAGTTTCAGGTACACCGGGTGATACATGCGCATCCCGCCAGCACCCTGGATCAGCGGCTCGACGATTACCGCAGCGACGGTTTCGTGGTTTTCAGCGAGGGTCTGTTCCATCGCGGCGAACATGTTGCGCGAGTGTTCTTCCCAGCTCATGCCTTCGGGACGCAGGTAGCAGTCCGGGCTTGGCACCTTGATGGTGTCCAGCAACAGCGCTTTATAGGTCTCAGTGAACAGCGGCACGTCGCCGACCGACATCGCGGCCATGGTTTCGCCGTGGTAGCTGTTGGTCAGCGTGACGAAGCGCTTCTTGTTCGACTGACCGCGGTTGAGCCAGTAGTGAAAGCTCATCTTCAGCGCCACTTCGATGCAGGACGAACCGTTATCGGCGTAGAAGCACCGCGTCAGGCCTTCCGGCGTCATCTTCACCAGGCGTTCGGACAACTCGATCACCGGCTGATGGCTGAAACCGGCGAGGATCACGTGTTCCAGTTGATCGACCTGGTCTTTGATCCGCTGGTTGATCCGCGGGTTGGCGTGGCCGAACACGTTGACCCACCAGGAGCTGACCGCGTCGAGGTAGCGTTTGCCTTCGAAGTCTTCGAGCCATACGCCTTCGCCGCGCTTGATCGGGATCAGCGGCAGCTGTTCGTGGTCTTTCATCTGGGTGCAGGGATGCCACAGAACCGCGAGATCGCGCTGCATCCACTGATTATTCAGGCCCATTTTCACTCTCCTCGAGGCGATCCGTGACGTGCGCGGACATGCAATCGCGCAAGCCTATGCAATGCCGGGCGAGCGGACAACCTATTGTGGTGTTTGCGCATGGAAACGGAGTGCGCTACGTGGTTGTATTGACGTGCATATACGCTGACAGGGCACGCTAGAGCGTCTTATGTTGGGAGGTTAATCTTTCCTTAACACAGCTCTTTCAGACTCTTGATCGTATTTCTCGATATTTCAAAGCGAAATTTTCGGCTTTAAATCGATAGATAACTCGATAGTCTTGGTCGCAGTTCTTACAGGATTTGGGCAATGCAGCTACGTAACTCTTCCTCCCGCTACGGCTGGGTCAGCATCCTCCTGCACTGGGGCGTGGCGCTGGCAGTCTTCGGTCTGTTTGCTCTGGGCTTGTGGATGGTCGGTCTCGACTACTACAGCAGCTGGCGCAAAGAAGCGCCGGACTTGCACAAAAGCATCGGCTTGACGCTGTTCGCGTTCTTTTTGTTGCGGGTGTTGTGGCGCTTTATCAGCCCACCGCCGCCGACGCTGCAAAGCTATAGCCGCATGACGCGCCTCGGCGCCAAGCTCGGCCACTCCTTCCTCTATCTCAGCCTGTTCGCGGTGATGATTGCCGGTTACCTGATTTCCACCGCAGACGGTGTCGGGATTCCGGTGTTTGGTCTGTTTGAAATTCCTGCGCTGATTTCCGGTCTACCGGACCAGGCAGACACCGCCGGTGCGATTCATCTGTATCTGGCCTGGGCGCTGGTAGTTTTTTCCGGTCTCCATGCGTTGGCAGCACTGAAGCACCACTTTATCGACCGTGATGCGACCCTGGCGCGAATGCTGGGACGCAAAGCCTGATGTTCAACCTCGACTCCAAGGAATAGAAAGCATGTTGAAAAAGACTCTCGCCGCTCTGGCAATCGGTACCGCGCTGTTGTCGGCAGGGCAAGCGATGGCCGCAGAATACAAGATCGATAAAGAAGGCAATCACGCCTTCATCGACTTCAAGATCAGCCACCTGGGTTACAGCTTCATCAGCGGTACTTTCAAGGACTGGGACGGTAAGTTCAGCTTCGACGCCAAGGCTCCGGAAGCCAGCAAAATCGATGTTGTCCTGAAAACCGCCAGCGTTGATACCAATCACGCTGAACGTGACAAGCACATCCGTACCCCGGACTTCCTGGACGCAGCGAAATTCCCTGAAGCCAAGTTCGTTTCCACCAGTGTCAAATCCACTGGCGAAAAAACCGCTGACGTGACCGGCGACCTGACCCTGCACGGCGTGACCAAGCCAGTCGTGATCAAGGCAACCTTCAACGGCGAAGGCAAGGACCCATGGGGTGGCTACCGTGCCGGTTTCAACGGCACGACTACCCTGCAGTTGAGCGAGTTCGGCATCAAAGGCCCAGGTCCTACCTCCCAAACCCTGGACCTGGACATCTCGTTTGAAGGTGTTCAAGCGAAATAACTTTCGCTGCTGACACAAAAACGCCCCCGATCTTGCGATCGGGGGCGTTTTTGTTAGCGGGAGAAATCAGCGGTTGCGGGTCAGCAAAGCCGGTTTCTCGCCACGTGGACGGCTTGGCAGTTGATCGAGCTGCTCAGGTGTCGGGAAGCGATCGGCCTTTGACTCCTTGTGCATGATCTTCGGCTGGGTACCGCGCGGGTTCTGCACTGCAGGTTCCTGACGCGGCTGGTCGTCACGGGCCGGGCGGCGGTTGCGCGACTCTTCGCGACGGGCCTGGCCGTCACGTGGAGCGCCGTTGCGTGGACCGCTGCGTTTGGCAGGCGGGGTGCCAGTGCTGGCGCCGCTGCTGTTACGCGGACCGTTCTGGCGACCTTGTGGCTGGCCGGTGCGTGGAGCACCTGCACCAGCGCCTTGCGCCGGAGCACCCGGACGGCGGCCACGACCTTGAGGGGCCTTTTGCTGCGGAACGTAGTCGACGCGGTTACCGAAGTTATCGATATCGTCGTCGAGGAACTCGTCCGGTGCACGGTCAGCGGCGGCGCGAGGTGCCGGACGCTGCTGTTCGCGGGCCGGGGTGCCTTCACGCGGCTTTTGAGCCGGGCGTTCGCCACGGCTGGCAGCCGGTTTTTCCTTGCCGCCCTTGTCCTTGCCTTTGTCCTTACGACCGCCGCCACCGCCGCTGCCGTTTGGACCGTCGCCGCGTGGGCCACGTGGATTGCGTGGGTTACGCACATCCGGACGCTCGCGAACTTCTGGTTTCTCGGCTTCTACAGCGCTGGAATCAAAGCCCATCAGGTCGCCATCGGCGATTTTCTGCTTGGTCATGCGCTCGATGCTTTTCAGCAGTTTTTCTTCATCCGGGGCAACCAGCGAGATCGCCTCACCCGAACGACCGGCACGGCCGGTACGGCCGATACGGTGCACATAGTCTTCGTCGACGTTTGGCAGTTCGAAGTTGACCACGTGTGGCAGTTGGTCGATATCCAGGCCGCGAGCAGCGATATCGGTGGCTACCAGGATACGCACTTCGCCGGCCTTGAAGTCGGCCAGGGCTTTGGTGCGGGCGTTCTGGCTCTTGTTGCCGTGGATCGCGACAGCGCTCAGGCCGTGTTTGTCCAGGTACTCGGCCAGGCGGTTGGCGCCGTGCTTGGTACGGGTGAACACCAGAACCTGTTCCCAGGCGCCGGCAGTAATCAGGTGTGCCAGCAGCGAGCGCTTGTGGCTGGCGGCCAGACGGAACACCCGTTGCTCGATGCGCTCGACCGTGGTGTTCGGTGGCGTGACTTCGATGCGTTCCGGGTTATGCAGCAACTTGCCGGCAAGGTCAGTGATGTCCTTGGAGAAGGTTGCCGAGAACAGCAGGTTCTGACGTTTGGCCGGCAGGCGGGCGAGGACTTTTTTCACGTCATGGACGAAGCCCATGTCGAGCATCCGGTCCGCTTCGTCCAGTACCAGGATTTCCACGTGGGACAGGTCGACACTGCCTTGGCCTGCCAGGTCGAGCAAACGGCCCGGGCAAGCCACCAGCACATCAACGCCACGGGACATGGCCTGAACCTGTGGGTTCATGCCAACGCCGCCGAAAATGCAGGCACTGACGAATTTCAGGTCACGGGCGTAGACCTTGAAGCTCTCGTGCACCTGCGCGGCCAGTTCGCGAGTCGGGGTCAGGACCAGGACGCGTGGTTGGCGCGGGCCATGACGCTGGGATTTGTCCGGGTGACCGTTGGGGAACAAACGCTCCAGAATCGGCAAAGCGAAACCGCCGGTTTTACCCGTACCTGTCTGCGCCGCAACCATCAAGTCGCGACCTTGCAACACGGCGGGAATGGCCCGCTGTTGCACCGGGGTAGGCTGGGTGTAGCCCGCTGCCTCGATGGCGCGGACTAAAGCCTCGGAGAGACCGAGGGAAGCAAAGGACATGAGTAATCCTGTTTTAGTTAGGGCTTGGCCCAATGGGATAGTCTTGCCTGGCGCGAATGGCGTTTATGGAGAAGCGCAATCGCGTCCGGTCCTGCTGGGGCTTGAAGGCTCATCTTCGAGTACTCGCGCGGGCTGAAAAGCTGCGCTGTAGCAGTGTCGGGATGCCTTAAACAAGACCGAGCGTCCGGGCGTAAGCCTGGCGGGAAGGCCGGAGTATAACAGAGCAATCACGGAGCGCTGCTTTCCTGCTGCTCAACGGTTTTCCCGTTGTTGGCTTGCGGCGTGATCTGTATAGCGTCAGGTACCGGGCCGGCGCCATAACGCGCACTCAATTGAGCGTAGGCCGGTTCGCGTTTGAATCGCTTGAGCTCGGCGCCGAAACGCTGCACCAGCAGGTCCATGCCGGCATTGCGGCGCAGGGCCAGGAACTGGCTTTGGTGACTGATGACCGTGGGGCTTTCGCTGATCTGGTCGCGCAGTTTCAAAGTTTCGAGCAGGGTTTGGCCAACCCGATGGTCGGTGATCAGCAAGTCGATGCGGCCGCGTTGCAGCTTGCCAAAGTTGGCTTCATGGGTCGGCGCAGGCTCGCGGGTGAACAGGGTCGATTCCCTGAAGTCCTGGCTGTACAGGTAGCCGGGCGAAGTGCCGATGGTCAGGCCGCGCAGGTCTTCAAGGGTGCGGAAGGGGTGAGGGCGATCATTGGCATAGAACAGCACGAACTCGACTTCCGAGAGCGGTTCGCTGGGATAGAGCAGGGTGGCGTCGCGTTCGCTGCTGTGGAAGATATCCAGCGCGCCGTCGGCCAACCCTTGATCAAGCATGGCCAGGCAGCGTTTCCATGGCAGGAACTGCCACTCCACCTCAATCCCCAGGCGCTGGAAGACGATCGCGGTGGTTTCGTAGTCCAGCCCGAGGGCCTGGCCGTTTTCCTCGTAGACGTAGGGCGCCCAAGGCTCGGTGACAATGCGCAGTTTCTCGCCCCGAGCGGTAAAGCTCAGGCAAGCAAAAAGCACGGCTGTCAGCAATTGGGCAATGACGGGCATCGCTGGAGATTACGACGAGAGCCGGTGAAATAGCTAGAGGGCGGTCTAGCCCGAGGGTTAGTCGCCCTTTGTCTGAACCAGGTGCAAGTAGATGGCCTTGCGGCGTTCACCCAGTACCAGGCGAATCATCGGGTGGTTGAACCAGTGCTCGAGTTGGTGGTTTTCAAGGGGGTTGTCGAGGCGCCGCTCGACGTTGTCACGAGCCTTTTCCCACCAGACCGGCGTGCAGGCCTGATCGAACGGGTTGGTGTGCTGGTAGCAGCCATAGAGGATTTCACGCATGAACTGGCGCTGATGCCTGGGTAGCGCCAGGGTCACGATTTTATAGGCCAGACGTTGGAGCGTCGGTGGTCGCGGCAGTGTYGCGGTCACCAGGCGGGTTTCATCCAGCGCGAAGGTGCTGATCGGGTCGGCACCATGCTTGTCCAGCCATGCTTTGATCTTGGCGCGAAACAGCTGCTTGCGGCTCCAGTAATGATGGATCAGGTCCGGACACTCGCGCACCTGCGTTGTGCGGTAGGCTGCTACCGACAGGCAGAATTCTTCAAGGGTATAGGCGCCTTGCGCCAGAGGGTACAGCTCATCCATCAAGGCGATCGAATGATCGAGAACGCCGGCATCGACGCGATCAAGGCCGATGACTCCCGAGTTCAGCAGCGGCATCTGGTCATCTGCCAGCTGTCTTTGCTGCAGTACGCCAGCCAGTGTCCGATACAACCCCGCCTCTTTGTTGCTGCCGTATTGCAATCCAAAGGCATTGCACAGCAGGGTGCCCGGCTCGACGCGACGGAACAGTTCCAGTGGTGAGCAGTGGAAGAATGTATCCGTGTCGATCAGCAGCGCACGCTCGGACTCGCGCAACACCTGCTGCATCACCACGTGCTTGGCGCGAAAGTGATAACCATGCGGGGCGATCCACGCCTGACGGGTGCTTTCATCCAGCTCTCGAACCCGAACCGGCAAGTCGCGGTAAGGCGCCGGGTTGTCGGTGAAAACCTGGATGTCCAAGCTTTCGCCCGGTGTTTCGCGCAACCCTGCCAAGGCACTGGCGATACTGAACACTGCTTCCTGGTGGTAGGTGTTGGCACCGTAAACCAGATAAATCAGTTGAGGGTTTGTGGCTGGGGTAATGGTGGACATCTACTGCGATCATCCCTGGCGAATTGGGAGAATGAAAAAAAAGGCCCTGGGTTTTGCCAGGGCCTTGTTCTGAATGCTACGCCTGTTTCAGCGTGGCAGTTTCAGATTGTTCCAGACGGCCAGGCTAGGTTCGGCCTGGTTCAGGGTATAGAAATGCAGCCCTGGTGCACCGCCTTGCAACAAGCGTTCACACATTTCGGTGATCACCTGCTCGCCGAAACCCTGAATGCTCTGGGTGTCGTCACCGTAGGCCTCCAGCTGTTTGCGGATCCAGCGCGGGATTTCCGCACCGCAGGCGTCGGAGAAGCGTGCCAGCTTGCTGTAGTTGGTGATCGGCATGATGCCCGGAACAACCGGGATGTTCACGCCCATCGCCTGTACACGCTCGACGAAGTAGAAGTAGCTGTCGGCGTTGAAGAAGTACTGGGTAATCGCACTGTTGGCGCCGGCGTTGGCCTTGCGCACGAAGTTGTTGAGATCGTCTTCGAAGTTGCGGGCTTGCGGGTGCATTTCCGGGTAAGCGGCGATTTCGATGTGGAAGTGGTCGCCGGTCTCTTCACGAATGAAGCTCACCAGGTCATTGGCATGGCGCAATTCGCCGCTGGCCATGCCCATGCCTGAAGGCAGGTCACCGCGCAAAGCAACGATCCGCTTGATGCCGGCCGCCTTGTATTGAGCCAGCAGGCCGCGCAAGTCAGCCTTGCTGTCGCCAACGCAAGACAAATGCGGTGCAGCAGGGACTTTGACTTCGCTTTCGAGCTGCAACACGGTATTGAGGGTGCGATCACGAGTCGAACCACCAGCGCCATAGGTGCAGGAGAAGAAATCGGGGTTGTACGTGGCCAGCTGACGGGCAGTGGCGATGAGCTTTTCATGCCCGGCATCGGTCTTCGTCGGGAAGAACTCGAAGCTGTAGCGGCGGTCTTGGGACATAGGAATACCCTTGCAAACGCATAAGCCTGTGGGGCTTGCACATCCCGTGTGGGAGCGGGCTTGCTCGCGAAAACGGTGGGTCAGTCAACATCAATGTTGAATGATAAATCGCCTTCGCGAGCAAGCCCGCTCCCACAGGGAGAGCAGGCAGCAGGACTGATCAGTAGCGGTAAGCGTGCGGCTTGAACGGGCCTTCGACGGTCACGCCGATGTATTCAGCCTGTTGCTTGGTCAGTTGAGTGACCACGCCACCGAAACCGCGGACCATTTCCAGGGCCACTTCTTCGTCGAGTTTCTTCGGCAGTACTTCAACGGTCAGGCGCTCGGCTTTCTGGGCTGGCGACAGGTCGGCGTACTTCTGGCCGAACAGGAAGATCTGCGCCAGGACCTGGTTGGCGAACGAACCGTCCATGATGCGGCTTGGGTGGCCAGTGGCGTTGCCCAGGTTAACCAGACGGCCTTCGGCCAGCAGGATCAGGTAGTCGTCGTTCTGTGGGTCGAAATCGCCCGCGCCAGTACGGTGAACCTTGTGAACCTGTGGCTTCACTTCTTCCCATGCCCAGTTCTTGCGCATGAAAGCGGTGTCGATTTCGTTGTCGAAGTGACCGATGTTGCAGACAACAGCGCGCTTCTTCAGGGCTTTGAGCATGTTTGCATCGCAAACATTGACGTTACCGGTGGTGGTCACGATCAGGTCGATCTTGCCCAGCAGGGCCTTGTCGATGCTTGCTTCAGTGCCGTTGTTGATACCGTCGATGAACGGCGAAACCAGTTCGAAACCGTCCATGCAGGCTTGCATGGCGCAGATCGGGTCAACTTCGGAGACTTTGACGATCATGCCTTCCTGACGCAGGGACTGGGCCGAGCCCTTGCCCACGTCACCGTAACCGATGACCAGCGCTTGCTTGCCGGACAGCAGGTGGTCGGTACCACGCTTGATCGCGTCGTTCAGGCTGTGACGGCAGCCGTACTTGTTGTCGTTCTTGCTCTTGGTGACCGAGTCGTTGACGTTGATGGCCGGGATTTTCAGCTCGCCCTTGGCCAGCATGTCCAGCAGACGGTGTACGCCGGTGGTGGTTTCTTCGGTGACGCCGTGAACGCGGTCCAGTACTTGTGGGTACTTCTTGTGCAGCAGCTCGGTCAGGTCGCCGCCATCGTCAAGGATCATGTTGGCATCCCAAGGTTGGCCATCCTTGAGGATGGTTTGCTCCAGGCACCACTCGTACTCTTGTTCAGTCTCGCCCTTCCAGGCAAATACCGGGATGCCGGCAGCGGCGATCGAAGCGGCGGCCTGATCCTGCGTCGAGAAAATGTTGCAGGACGACCAGCGTACTTCGGCACCCAGGGCAACCAGGGTTTCGATCAGCACGGCAGTCTGAATGGTCATGTGGATGCAGCCGAGAATCTTCGCGCCCTTGAGCGGTTGCTCAACGGAGTACTTGCGACGCAGACCCATCAGGGCCGGCATTTCCGATTCGGCGATGATGGTTTCGCGACGGCCCCAGGCAGCCAGGGACATGTCGGCAACTTTGTAGTCGTTAAAATCTGCAGGCGTGATAACAGCGCTCATGAAGAGCCTCCATTCGTAATGTATGCGAATGGGCGCCGTTGTGCGTTTAGTGTCCAGCCGATCATGGCCGGGCAACGCCCCATCCGAGCCTGACAGGTTGAACCTGCTGCAGCGCCCCTCGGACAGGTGGCGGGAAAACGGTATCAATCGAAGATGACCGTTTTGAAACGGGGGCGATTATAGCCGTCTGGGCCAGACTTCCAAAGGGTTTCTGTCGGCCAAATGAAGATCGCTAATGGCGGCCATAGTCGAAGCCTCATGGAGCATGACTGCATGGTCTGCCATGATGCGGGCATCAATCGGCAAGACGGTCAGGAGCGAGCATGAATTTCCACACCCGCAAATGGGTAAAACCCGAAGACCTCAACCCCAACGGCACGTTGTTCGGCGGTAGCCTGCTGCGCTGGATCGACGAAGAGGCCGCCATTTACGCGATCGTCCAGTTGGGCAATCAGCGCGTAGTCACCAAGTACATTTCCGAAATCAACTTCGTCAGTGCCTCGCGCCAGGGCGACATCATCGAGCTGGGTATCACGGCCACCGAGTTCGGTCGTACCTCGATCACCCTGACGTGCGAGGTGCGCAACAAGATCACCCGCAAAAGCATCCTGACGGTCGAGAAGATGGTCTTCGTCAACCTGGGCGAAGACGGCTTGCCTACGCCCCATGGCCGGACCGAGATCAAGTACGTCAAGGACCAGTTCCAGGATGACCCCGCCGTCGAATGACCGCGGCCCTTGTGCCGAGGGAGCTTGCTCCCGCTCGGCCGCGAAGCGGTCGCAGATCGATTAATGCGTTGTGTCTGACAAAACTCGATTGCAGGTTTTAGGGCGCGCTGCGCGCCCCAGCGGGAGCAAGCTCCCTCGCCACAAGGGTTTGTATCGTTGCACAGTCCCATCTAAAAACTTAGCCGGGCACGTTGGCTGTCACAGCGCTGCGGCGTTGCAGGTAGATAAAGAACAGTGCCGTCAGCACGGTCAAACCGCTGACCAGTGCGCCGGTCCACGGCAGGTCTGCAAGGTCGGCACCGCTGGCCACCACCAGCCCGCCGATCCATGCACCGGCTGCGTTGCCCAGGTTGAAGGCGCTTTGGTTCAGGGTTGAACCGAGATTTGGCGCTTCAAAGGCCTGGTCGATGATCAGCAGTTGCAGGATCGGGCACAGTGCGAAGGCGAACACACCCCACAGTACCAGGGTGATGGCTGCCGGGATCACCGAGTGGCTGGTCTGGCTGAACGCGGCCAGCACCAGCACCACCGCGAGAGCCATGCCGACCAATGACGGCAGCAAACGGCTGTCGGCCAGACGTCCGCCGAGCATGCTGCCAGCGGTCAAGCCCACACCGAACAACAACAGCATGATGGTTACACCGTGCGGGCTGACGCCGGTGATGTCCTGCAGGATCGGTGCGATGTAGGTGAAGACACTGAACAGGCTGGTCGATGCCAGCACGCTCATGCCCAACGCCAGCAGCACATTGGTTTTGCCCAGCACCTTGAATTCGCTGGCCAGGTTGGCCTTGTTCATGGCGATCTCTTTCGGCAGCCAGACCCATTGGGCGATGGCCGCGATCACGCCGATCACCGACACCGCCCAGAAGGTCGAGCGCCAGCCGGCGTATTGCCCGAGCGCGGTGCCCAGCGGTACGCCGAGTACGTTGGCCAGGGTCAGGCCGGTGAACATCATCGCAATTGCCTGGGCGCGTTTGTTCGGCGCCACTAGACCTGCCGCGACCACCGAGCCGATGCCGAAGAACGCGCCGTGGCACAACGCAGTAATCACCCGCGCGGCCATCAACGTGGCGTAGTTCGGGGCGAGTGCGCAGAGCATGTTGCCAAGGATGAACATCAGCGTCATGCCCAGCAGCGTGGCTTTGCGTGGCATGTTGGCGGTGCCGATCGCGAGGATCGGCGCGCCGAACACCACGCCCAGGGCGTATCCGGTAATCAGCAGGCCGGCCTCGGGGATGCTCACGGCGAGGTCGCGGGCGACATCGGGCAGCAAGCCCATGATGACGAATTCAGTGGTGCCGATGCCGAAGGCGGCAACAGCCAGTGCAAGCAAGGCGAGTGGCATGCGCAAGGTCTCTGTCGGTAGTCTTGACGCTCTGATCAGGCATACGCATGCGAGCTCCCGGTTCCGTGAGAATCGGGTAGCAGCAGAAATTTATTGGAATAAGTATGTGCGCAACTGAGTGCGGCGTGGTCGGTTGCAGTATAAACAGCTGCTGACATATGGCGAATCAATTCGGTTGATGCGGGCAAGGAGAGCAGGGTGCTTGCGACGATTCTGGTGTTGGTGGCGGCGTTGTTGCACGCAGCCTGGAATACCCTGATCAAGTTCAGTGCTGAGCGGTTATTGGTCGTGGCCTGCATGGACAGTGTAGCGATGCTGTTTGTCGCGCTGATGCTGGGTTTCGTCGCGCTGCCGCCGATGGACATCTGGCCGTGGATACTCGCTTCGGCCGCCTTCGAGTTGCTCTATCGCTATCTGCTGATCCAGGCCTATCGGGTCGGCGATCTTGGGCTGGTCTATCCGCTGATGCGCGGTTTGTCGCCGTTGGTGGTTCTGGCGTTGACACTGATTTTTGCTGGCGAAGTGCTGACGACCCAGCAGATCCTCGGCATTTTGCTGATCCCGTTCGGCATGCTGTGCCTGCTTTGGCAGGGCGGTGGCGGGGAGCGTTTGCCGTGGTCGATGTTGCCGGTAGTGGTGCTGATCGGCTTGTGCATCGGCGGCTACACCTTTATCGATGGGCAGGCGTTGCGGCGCTGGTCGCACCCACTCGATTACCTGGTCTGGGTCACGCTGCTCAGTGCCTGGCCGTTTCCGCTGTTGGCACTGGTGCGCAAGCGTCCGGCTTTTATGCTGTTCTGGCGTGAGCAGTGGCGACTGGGCTTGGGTGTCGGGTTCTGCGTGTTGTTCAGCTACGCTTTGGTGCTCTGGGCCATGCAGTTGGGGTCGATTGCCGAAGCGGCGGCGTTGCGCGAGATCAGTGTGATTCTGGTGGTGCTGTTCGGCATGCGTTACCTCAAGGAACCTTTCGGCCGGCCCAGGCTCTTGGCTTGTGGGCTGGTATTGGCCGGCATGCTCGTGATGAAGTTCTGAGCGAGTGTTTACGAAACTCTAAAAAGGAATCTGCAATGAACGTTGCCCTGTGGTGTGTATTGATCGCGATTTTCTTGCCGTACGTTTGCACCGCCATTGCCAAGATCGGCGGCAAGTTCGGGCTTCGGGATAATCATGATCCGCGAGATTTTCTTGAGTCCCTCGAAGGGTTCGCCAGGCGTGCCCACTGGGCCCAGTTGAACAGCTTTGAAGTCACCCCGGCGTTTGCCGCCGCGGTCATCGTCGCGCACCTGGTCGGCAATGCCGAACTGGTGACGATCAACGTGCTGTCGGTGCTGTTCATCACCAGCCGCCTGCTTTACATCATCTGCTACCTGGCAGACTGGGCAATCCTGCGTTCGCTGGTGTGGTTTGTCGGCATGGGGCTGATTGCCGCCTTCTTTTTTGTGTCGATCTGAAGTTCAGTAGCCGGAATTTTCGGTGTTTCGACTGGCCTCTTCGCGAGCAGGCTCGCTCCCACAGGAGAATGCATTCCAATGTGGGAGCCTGCTCGCAATAGCAATAGCCCAGTCGACACAATACCTAGGGGGTAGTCTTTACCGCATCGGTCACCTGCGGCAATTGCGGCAGCGCTGCGCCTTTTGGCCAGAGCATCCAGATTTGCCCTTGCTGTTTCATGTCGCCGGCCAGTTGCCCGGCGGCATCGCCGGTGCCCCAGAACAGGTCGGCGCGAACTTCGCCGGTGATCGCGCCACCGGTGTCCTGTGCGGCGACGGGGCGTACCAGTGCGCTGCCATCAGGGCGGGTCGTGGATAACCACAGCAGACTGCCCAGCGGAATAACCTTGCGATCCACCGCCACGCTGTAACCCGAGGTCAGCGGCACGTTCAGCGAGCCGCGCGGGCCTTCGTTGCTGTCAGGATTGCGGCTGAAGAACACGTAGCTCGGGTTACTGCCGAGCAGTTCAGGGATGCGCGTCGGGTGGGCCTTGGCCCAGGCACTGATGGCGCCCATGGTCACGTCCTCCTTTTTCAGCTCACCCTGATCCACCAGCCAGCGGCCAATTGGGCGGTACGGGTGGCCGTTCTGGTCGGCATAACCGATGCGCAGTTGGCGGCCATCTTCCAGTTGAATGCGGCCGGAGCCCTGGATTTGCAGAAACTGCAGGTCCATCGGGTCGGTCAGCCACGCCAGCACAGGCGCCTTGACCCCTTTGGTTTCAATGGCGGCGGCATCGTCGTAAGGCTTGAGCACCCGGCCTTCAAGGCGACCGCGCAGGCGCTTGCCTTTGAGTTCGGGGTAAATGCTCTCAAGCGAGACGATGATCATGTCGTCCGGTACACCGTAAACCGGCACATTGGCCACCGGGTTCTGCGTCAGGCTGCCCGGATAGACCGGCTCGTAATAGCCGGTGATCAAGCCATTGGCATTGCCGCTGGAGGAACGCAGGCCGTAGACCGCCAGCTGTTCCTTGAGAAATCCACGGATGGCGTCTGCGGTTTGCGGCACGTTGGCGGCTGCTGCGCAGGTCGCGCCCCAGACCGGGTCGGACTTCAGGCGAGTACAGGCGCTGCGCCAGGAACCGAAGCCGGCCAGCAAGTCATTATCAGAGACTGCCGGCAAGGCTTCCCAGGTCGCGCTGGAATAGGTGGCGATGGCATGGGTTTGTGGTTTTGCAGTGTCGCCACTGTTGCAGCCGGCGAGCAGGGCGACCATCGGTACGGTCCAGAGCAACGTGTTGCGCCAGGCCTTGAAACGGCTGTTCATGCGGTATTTCCTGTGCAGGTTGTCCGAGCGCTTCCAGCGTTCAAGCAACCCTTATTGTTAATAGGGCTATTGGTCTTTGCCGACGACGCGAGGATACTGGCCGCCGTTTCCCGTGACCTGAAGCCACCATGACTCTTAAAAGACTTTCTGTTGTATTGCTGGCCTGCCTGACGCTGTCCGCCTGTGGCGGTGTCGATCCGAACTCGCCGCTGGGTCAGCGCAAGGCTATTTTCAAGCAAATGCTCAAGACTGGCGAAGACCTGGGCGGCATGTTGCGGGGACGTATCCCGTTCGATGGCCCGCGTTTTACTGAAGGCGCGGTCAAACTCGACGCCTTGTCCCATGAGCCGTGGAAGCATTTCCCACAGGTTCGTGAGGACAGCAACACCAGCGCCAAAGACGGTGTCTGGCAGCAGCAGGCACGTTTCCAGGAAATGGCCCGCACACTTGAAGCCGCCACCGGTGAATTGGTGATTGCCAGCCAGGTTCAGCCGTACAAGGCCAGTAACCTGGGCCCGGCCGTGCAGAAAGTCGAAGACGCCTGTAGTGCGTGCCATAAACAGTTTCGTGATCACTGATTTCACGGAGTTGTAGATAACCTGTGGCGAGGGAGCTTGCACCCGCTGGGTGGCGAAGCCGCCCCAAAATCGGCTATCGCGATTATCCCGGGAAATCGCGATAGCCGGGCTGCGAACGCTACGCGTCCGAGAGGGGGCAAGCTCCCTCGCCACAAAAGCTGCTGCACTCATCGATCTCGGATTTACTTATCCAGCTCATCCAGCGCTCGCTGCAATTCCTTGCGGGACTCGGCGAGTTTGTCTTTGCGTTTGTTTATTTTCTCGGCGTCGCCCTGTTTCATGGCCTTGTCGAGGTCGGCCTGACGGCGGCTGACTTCGTGCTTGGCGTCGAGCACCTTGTTCTCGCGCTCTTTCTTCAAGGAGGCGTCGTTGCAGTGCTCGGTGGCTTCGCTCAGGGCTTTTTCCAGGCCCGCCTGTTGCCCGGCGTTGGCATGGGCCCTGGCCTGTTCGATCTGGTTGCTGATGGACTGGCGCTTGGCGGCGCAGCCAGTGAGTTGCGGAGTTTCTTCGGCAGCCATCAGCGGTGCCGTCATGACGCCACAAAGGGTCAGCATGACGAGCGGTGAAAGAAATTTCATAAAGGCTCCGTTTAAAAAATCATCAGGTCGGCAGCAGATGGGCTGTTGGAGCGCATCGATACTCATTGGGTTCAAAACTGCCGGCTCTCTGCATAGCTAGAAGCCGTCTATTCCGGCAGCGTGTAATTGTTCGCTCAAGGCCAGCACCTGCGGGTCGCGGAAAAATGCGCTCAACTGCGCCGCGCGCCCCGGGCCGATTCCGGTTTCGGTCTGCCATTGCTCAGTGTCTCGTTGCGCCAGTAAATGCCATGAGTCTGCAAGTCTGGCCTCGCCCGTGGGCGGCAGCCCCAAAGCTTTCAGCCAGCGTGAAAAGGGCTGTTGCCGGGCGCTTTGCAGGCTGTTCAGCAAGCGGACAGTGCTGCGCTCGCCGAAGCCGTCAATGTTAGCAAGCTCTTGGGCGTCGAGGGTCAACCAATCGAGCAAACCCTTGAGGCGTCCGGCGCTGATCAGTTTTTCCCAGGTGCCGGGGCCGATATGGCGCAGCGCGAGGCCTTGCTTGCCACTGAGCCAGATCAGTCGTGCGAGAAACTGGCTTTCGCAGCCCGGTGTCGGTTGCCAACAGCTGAGGTGATGGAAGTCTTCTGCACGCGGTACGCTCACCTCAGGCCGCTCAGTGCTGCGCAACACGACACTGTCGAGTCGTGGGATGGTCAGCCCGGCAAGGCTGATGGCGACCTGATCGCCGGGGCGGATATCCATGGCCTGCCAGCGCTGCAGCGAACTGACGCTGACACGTTTGATCTGTCGGTCATCAAGCATGACCGGAGCGAGTTCGAGCACCGGGGTGATGCGCCCGGTGCGCCCGATCTTGAAGTTGACCTTGCGCACTTCAGCCAACGCCTGGGCGAAAGGGTACTTCCAGGCCACGCTCCAGAACGGTGTTTTCACCTCCCAGCGCTCTGCCGCCGGACGTTGGCTCTGACGCAAGACAATACCGTCGCTGGCAAACGGCAGGGGTGTGCGATACCAGTGATCGCGCCAACGCTCAGCATCGGCAAATGCGCTGACGGGCTGGCTGTAGAACTCACTGTCAGGGAAGCCCAGTGCTTTCAGGGCGACCAGGCGCTCCGGCAAGCTGGCCGGACCTTGCGGCCAGTCCCAGACGAATAGCCCGATCCCGTTGGCGTCCATGGGGCTCAGTTCTTTACGGGCCATCAACCCGGCCACGGTGCTACGGGCGTTCAGGCTGCCGCGTTGGGCTTGCACATGATCCGTCAGGCGCCAATAGAGTTCGCCTTGCAGCAGCAAATCCAGTGGCTGCGGCAGTTGCTGAGGGATCGCGGCGATCTTGCGCGCCGAGGCTGTCCAGTCCTGGCCGTTGATACCGTCTCCGCGACTGATCGCCTGCTGGAACTGACCCTCACGGTAAATCAGCGTGACTGCAACGCCATCGACTTTGGGTTGAGCCCAGATATCGTCGCGTGTCTTGAGCCAGGCTTCGACGGCACGACCGTCGATGAGCTTTTCGAGGCCGGTGTGGGGAATCGGATGGGTCACCGTGCCGCGGGCGGCACGCAACGGATTCTCGGGTGTTGTGGTCCCGCCAAAGCATTCTCGCCAAGCGTTGAGGTGGGCACGGGATTGGTCGTAGATTTCGTCGGCGACCAGTGAATGTCCTTGCCGGTGATAGCTGTCGTCCCAGTGCTCGATTTGCTCTTGCAGTGCGGTGATTTCGGCCTGGGCTCGGCTGGGGAGCCAGTCGGGACAGCTATTGGCGTTGGCGTTCAGGCAGGCAACGATCAACCAGAAACCCATCAACAGGCGAAGCGTGGGCGGCATCATGAGCATCCTTGCTCGAGGGGGATGCCTGAAGGCTAGATCAGCAGGGAGGCTTGCGAGCACAGGTAGTTTTCAGGGTGTGTCCAGGCCGGATCAGCGCCCATGAAAAAGCCCCGCACGGCGAACCGTGCGGGGCTTTTTGTGTCGCCAGGAAGTCTTACAGACCAGCCGCAGAGCGCAAGGCGTCAGCGCGGTCGGTTTTTTCCCAGGTGAAGGTGGTGAACGTGTCGTCACCCACAGTCTTGGTTTCCGGGGTGCGACCGAAGTGGCCGTACGCAGCGGTGTCCTGGTACATCGGGTGCAGCAGGTCGAGCATGGTGGTGATTGCGTATGGACGCAGGTCGAACACTTCGCGGACCAGTTTGACGATCTTGTCGTCGCTGATCTTGCCGGTGCCGAAGGTGTTCAACGAAATCGAAGTCGGCTGAGCGACGCCGATGGCGTAGGAAACCTGAATCTCGCAACGCTCGGCCAGGCCGGCAGCCACGATGTTCTTGGCCACATAACGACCGGCGTAGGCAGCCGAACGGTCAACCTTCGATGGATCTTTACCGGAGAACGCGCCGCCGCCGTGACGGGCCATGCCGCCGTAGCTGTCAACGATGATCTTGCGACCGGTCAGGCCGCAGTCGCCCACGGGGCCACCGATAATGAACTGGCCAGTCGGGTTGATGTGGAACTGGGTGTCCTTGGACAGCAGCTCGGCAGGCAGCACGTGCTTGACGATCAGTTCCATTACGCCTTCGCGCAGGTCTTTGTAGGATACTTCCGGGTTGTGCTGGGTCGACAGTACAACGGCGTCGATACCGACAACCTTGCCGTTTTCGTAGCGGCAGGTCACTTGCGACTTGGCGTCTGGACGCAGCCAAGGCAGCAGGCCGGACTTGCGGGCTTCGGCCTGGCGCTGAACCAGTTGGTGCGAGAAGGTGATCGGTGCTGGCATCAGCACGTCGGTTTCGTTGCTGGCGTAGCCGAACATCAGGCCCTGGTCGCCGGCGCCCTGGTCTTCAGGCTTGGCACGATCAACGCCCTGGTTGATGTCGGGGGATTGCTTGCCGATGATGTTCATCACGCCGCAGGTCGCGCCGTCGAAGCCGACATTCGAGCTGTTATAGCCGATGTCGAGGATCACGTTACGGACGATGTCTTCCAGATCGACCCAGGCCGAGGTGGTGACTTCGCCAGCGATGATCGCCACGCCCGTTTTCACCAGAGTCTCGCACGCCACACGGGCGAACTTGTCTTCAGCAATGATGGCGTCCAGCACCGCATCAGAAATCTGGTCGGCGATTTTGTCCGGATGCCCTTCAGACACGGACTCGGAGGTGAAGAGGGAGTATTCGCTCATCTCGATGTTTTCCTGAATTTACCGATGGTGAGTGTCGCCAGCCGGTCGCTGAAAGTGGCGGACCTGGATCTGGAAACCATTACGTAAGCCTACATAGAGGCTTTCCCCGGGAACGAGTCCCGCAGCGGTGGCCCAACGGGCCAAATCGTCCTGTTCAAACMCCAACCAAAGATCACCGCAGGCCTCCCTGGCCCAACTTTGGTTGTGGCTACATAACTCTGTCACTAACAGGCTACCGCCTGGTTGCAGCAAACCGGCCATGTGCTTGAGTGCATCGGCTGGCGCGGCGAAATGGTGCAAGACCATGTTCAGTACAACGCAATCGGCCTCAAGGCTTACGCCATCCAATGCATCGGCCAATTGCAGGCTGACGTTAGCCAGCTTTTCACGTTCGCAGACCTGACGCGCCAGTTCGAGCATCGCCGGGCTGTTGTCGAGCGCCGTGACCTGACTGAATCGGCGCGCCAGTTCCGGCAAAAAACTGCCGTCGCCGGGACCGACTTCAATCGCAGTGGCGCCTTCGCTGAAGCTCAGCTTGTCGAGCAGGGCCAGCACGCTTTCGCGGTACTGCGCCAAGCCGGCGATCAAGTCTTGCTGGGCGCGAAACTTTTCCGCAACCCGTGAGAAAAAGTCCTGGCTGGCAGCGGCTCGTTGCCCATGGACCTGGCTGATCCGCGCCTGCACGTCGCTGGGCAGGGTCAGGTTGTCCACTTCGTCGAGCAGTGCCGCGTGCAGCTTGCCGCCCAGCAATTCGGTGTGGGGCAGGGCGCGACGGTAAAAAATCGCGTTGCCTTCACGGCGGGTTGCTACCAGATCGGCCTGGGCCAGCACCTTCAAGTGGTGGCTCATGCCCGATTGGCCGGTGGCGAAGATTTGCGCCAACTCCAGCACGCCGAATGAATCGTTGGCCAGTGCGCGTAAAACGTTCAGCCGCAACGGATCGCCGCCGGCCTTGCACAAGGCCGCCAGCTCATCGCAATCGTCGTGGCGAATGGAAGGCACGCGTAAATTCATAAGGCCAGCAGTCTAGTGATCCGCCGAAATACCCGCAAGGTCAATATCAAAAAGTTTTGATATTGCTCGATGGGTGGCACTTCTTGGGCTGCGCTTTACTCTACAAACGAAGCGCGGAAAGGTTTCACCAGACGAATCCGCATTTATCCACAGGAAAAACGCCCCGGATCGACTATCTGTCATTGCCCCGAGGCGTCCGGGTGAGGGAAAATGCTCGCCTTTTTTCCGTTTCATTCTATTCACTCTCGATTCAGAATCCGCAGGAGAACAGCGATGCCCAGCCGTCGTGAGCGTGCCAACGCCATTCGTGCCCTCAGCATGGATGCCGTGCAAAAAGCCAACAGCGGCCATCCCGGTGCCCCTATGGGTATGGCGGATATCGCCGAAGTGCTTTGGCGTGACTACCTCAAGCACAACCCGAGCAATCCATCGTTTGCCGACCGCGACCGGTTCATCCTGTCCAACGGTCACGGCTCGATGTTGCTTTATTCGTTGCTGCACCTGACCGGCTACGACCTGTCGATCGATGACCTGAAAAACTTCCGCCAACTGCACAGCCGCACCCCCGGCCACCCGGAACTCGGCTACACCCCGGGTGTTGAAACCACCACTGGCCCATTGGGTCAGGGCCTGGCCAACGCCGTGGGTTTTGCCCTGGCAGAAAAAGTCCTGGCAGCGCAGTTCAACCGTCCAGGTCACAACGTTGTCGATCACCACACCTACGTGTTCCTGGGTGATGGCTGCATGATGGAAGGCATTTCCCACGAAGTCAGTTCCCTGGCCGGTACCCTGGGCCTGGGCAAGCTGATCGCCTTCTACGATGACAACGGCATCTCCATCGACGGCGAAGTCGAAGGCTGGTTCACCGATGACACTCCAAAGCGTTTCGAAGCCTACAACTGGCAAGTGATCCGCAACGTTGACGGTCACGACCCGGAAGAGATCAAGATCGCGATCGAGACTGCACGCAAAAGCGCGCAACCGACGCTGATCTGCTGCAAAACCACCATCGGCTTCGGTTCGCCGAACAAGCAAGGCAAGGAAGATTGCCACGGTGCCCCACTGGGTGACGCGGAAATCGCCTTGACCCGCACTGCGCTGAAGTGGAACTACGGCCCTTTCGAAATCCCGGCCGACATTTATGCCGAGTGGGATGCCAAGGAAGCCGGTCGCGCTGTCGAAGCCGAGTGGGATCAGCGTTTTGCTGCCTACTCCGCGGAATTCCCGGAGCTGGCCAACGAGCTGGTCCGCCGTCTGAGCGGTGAGCTGCCAGAAGACTTCGCTGAAAAAGCCTCGGCCTACATCGCTGAAGTCGCAGCCAAGGGCGAAACCATCGCCAGCCGTAAAGCCAGCCAGAACGCCCTGAACGCGTTCGGCCCGTTGCTGCCGGAAATGCTCGGCGGTTCGGCTGACCTGGCCGGTTCCAACCTGACCCTGTGGAAAGGTTGCAAAGGTGTCAGCGCTGAAGACGCCAGCGGCAACTACATGTACTACGGCGTTCGCGAGTTCGGCATGACTGCCATCATGAACGGCGTTGCCCTGCACGGTGGCCTGGTGCCTTACGGCGCAACTTTCCTGATGTTCATGGAATACGCCCGCAACGCAGTGCGCATGTCCGCCCTGATGAAGCAGCGTGTGATCCACGTCTACACCCACGACTCCATCGGTCTGGGCGAAGACGGTCCGACTCACCAGCCAATCGAACAACTGGCCAGCCTGCGCTGCACGCCGAACCTCGACACCTGGCGTCCAGCCGATGCCGTTGAATCGGCAGTGGCCTGGAAGAACGCCCTGGAGCGTAAAGACGGTCCTACGGCACTGATCTTCTCGCGTCAGAACCTGCAGCACCAAACCCGTGACGCGGTGCAGATCGAACTGATCAACCGTGGTGGTTATGTGCTCAAGGATTGCGCGGGTGAGCCTGAGCTGATCCTGATCTCCACCGGTTCGGAAGTCGGCCTGGCCGTTCAGGCCTACGACAAACTGACTGAGCAGGGCCGCAAGGTGCGCGTGGTTTCCATGCCATGCACCAGCGTGTTCGATGCTCAGGATGCCGGCTACAAGCAAGCGGTTCTGCCGTTGCAGGTCAGCGCCCGTATCGCCATCGAAGCCGCACACGCGGACTACTGGTACAAGTACGTGGGCCTGGAAGGCCGCGTCATCGGCATGACCACCTACGGCGAGTCGGCGCCTGCGCCTGCCTTGTTCGAAGAGTTCGGCTTCACCCTGGAAAACATCCTGGGTCAGGCTGAAGAGCTGCTGGAAGACTGATCCAGAAAATGTGTCGTCTGATCTGACGTCATCGCGAGCAGGCTCGCTCCCACAGGGTCGGTGAAGATCCTTGTGGGAGCGAGCCTGCTCGCGATAGCGTTGGTTCAGGCAACACCGGATTGAAGGATTCACCACGGTAATCGAGAACCCCATGCCTCAACCGCGTCCTTACAAAGTTGCACTCAACGGCTACGGCCGGATTGGTCGTTGCGTCTTGCGTGCCTTGTTCGAGCGAGGGGCGGCTGCCGGGTTTGAAATTGTGGCAATCAACGATCTGGCTGACATGGCCAGCGTCGAATACCTGACACGCTTCGACTCCACCCACGGGCGTTTTCCCGGTGAGGTGAGGGTTGACGGCGATTGTCTGCATATTAATGGCAACTGCGTGAAGGTCCTGCGCAGTGCCACCCCCGAAGGCATCGATTGGGCGTCTCTGGGTGTCGATCTGGTGCTTGAATGCTCCGGTGCTTACCACACGCGCGCAGACGGCCAGCGTTTCCTCGACGCGGGCGCCCCGCGGGTGCTGTTTTCCCAGCCGATGGCCAGCGAAGCGGATGTCGACGCCACCATCGTCTACGGTGTCAATCAGGAGTGCCTGACCGGCGATGAACTGCTGGTGTCCAACGCGTCCTGCACCACCAACTGCGGCGTGCCGCTGTTGCGGCTGCTGGATCAGGCCTTTGGCCTGGACTACGTGTCGATCACCACGATTCACTCGGCGATGAACGATCAGCCGGTCATCGACGCCTACCACCACGAAGACTTGCGCCGCACCCGTTCGGCGTTCCAGTCGGTGATTCCGGTGTCCACCGGCCTGGCGCGTGGTATCGAACGCTTGCTGCCGGAACTTGCCGGGCGAATTCAGGCCAAAGCTGTACGCGTGCCGACGGTCAACGTGTCGTGCCTCGACATCACGATGCAAACCGTCACTGACACCGATGCGACTGAAGTCAACCGGATCCTGCGCGAGGCTGCCACCTATGGCCCGCTCAAGGGGCTTTTGGCTTATACCGAGTTGCCTCATGCCAGTTGTGATTTCAACCATGACCCGCATTCGGCGATCGTCGATGCCAGTCAGACCCGCGTTTCCGGCCCAAGGCTGGTGAACGTGCTGGCCTGGTTCGACAACGAATGGGGTTTTGCCAACCGAATGCTCGATGTTGCAGGACACTATCTGCAAACCGCTATCAAGCTCTCTGTTTCTGAACTCTCTGCTTCTAAAAAAACTGCTCTCTAAAACAGCTATCCAGGAAATGCGACCCATGACCGTGTTGAAGATGACCGACCTCGATCTGCAAGGTAAGCGCGTATTGATCCGCGAAGACCTCAACGTCCCAGTCAAGGACGGTGTTGTCACCAGCGATGCGCGAATCCTGGCCTCGCTGCCGACCATCAAGCTGGCCTTGGAAAAAGGCGCGGCGGTGATGGTCTGCTCGCACCTGGGCCGTCCGACCGAAGGTGAATTCTCGGCCGAGAACAGCCTCAAGCCAGTCGCTGACTACCTGAGCAAGGCCTTGGGCCGTGAAGTGCCGCTGGTCTCCGACTATCTGGGCGGCGTTGACGTCAAGGCCGGCGACATCGTGCTGTTCGAGAACGTGCGCTTCAACAAGGGCGAGAAAAAGAACGCTGACGAACTGGCGAAGCAATACGCCGCCCTGTGCGACGTGTTCGTGATGGACGCCTTCGGCACCGCTCACCGTGCCGAGGGTTCGACCCACGGCGTGGCCAAGTTCGCCAAAGTCGCTGCGGCTGGCCCGTTGCTGGCTGCCGAACTGGACGCCCTGGGCAAAGCCCTGGGCGCCCCGGCCAAGCCAATGGCGGCCATCGTCGCCGGCTCCAAGGTCTCGACCAAACTCGACGTGCTGAACAGCCTGAGCCAGATCTGCGACCAACTGATCGTCGGTGGCGGTATCGCCAACACCTTCCTGGCCGCTGCCGGTCACCCGGTCGGCAAATCGCTGTACGAGCCAGACCTGCTGGACACCGCCCGTGCCATCGCTGCCAAAGTCAGCGTGCCGTTACCAGTCGATGTGGTGGTTGCCAAGGAATTCGCTGAAAGCGCGACCGCGACCGTCAAGCTGATCGCCGACGTAGCAGCAGACGACATGATCCTCGACATCGGCCCACAGACTGCGGCGCACTTCGCTGAACTGCTGAAGTCGTCGAAAACCATCCTGTGGAACGGCCCGGTCGGCGTATTCGAATTCGACCAGTTCGGTAACGGCACCAAAGTCCTGGCTCAGGCCATCGCAGACAGCTCGGCATTCTCCATCGCGGGCGGCGGCGACACCCTGGCAGCCATTGATAAGTATGGTGTTGCCGAGCAGATCTCCTACATTTCTACCGGCGGTGGCGCGTTCCTCGAGTTCGTCGAAGGCAAAGTGCTGCCGGCCGTTGAAGTCCTGGAAAGCCGGGCAAAGGCCTAAGGGTCATCCATTGGCCAGGCAAAGGAGTGTTTACATGGTCAAGATGTTAGCGACATTGTTCGCAGCGGGTGTACTGGCCGGCTGCGGGAGCACCCCGAAAGCCGCGCAGGAATCGGATACCGGCGCGCCGGACAAAGGCTGTTACCAGGCCGACTGGCAAGCCGAAACCAACCCGGTGCTCAACAAGCGTTCCGGGCCGGATGGCCTGGATAAATACGAGACACGGACCCCGGCCAAGGAACATGGTTGCCCTTGACCGGTCTGACTCACTGATACCCAGCGCAGTTGGCGTGTGCCGACTGCCGAGGAAAATGGATGAAAGGCTTGATAGCCGTGGGGTCGCTGGCGCTACTTGCCGGTTGCGCCACTATGAACCCGTTCGCGTCGTCGCCCGCGCCTGATGCGTGGACGACCTGGGTTTGCGACAGCCAGGCTCAAGTGCTCTGGCACTACACTGACAACAGCCACAAAGCTGTTGACGTGCGCCTGGGTGGTGACGATCAGGTGCACCGCTTGAAGCTGGAACCGGCAGGCAGTGGTTCGCTGTACAGCGATGACAAACTGGCGTTTCACGTCAAAGGTGAGGAAGGCCTGGTGTACTGGGTCGCCACCAACGATTTGATCGGCCGGGGCTGTAAAGCCAAGTAATTGATACACCACGGACCTAATGTGGGAGCGAGCCTGCTCGCGATGAGGGCGGCACATTTAACGATGATGTGACTGAGCTACCGCTATCGCGAGCAGGCTCGCTCCCACAAGTGGGTCTGTGCAAGTACTCGAGATTGATGCAACACCGAATTCGCAGGCCGGCCTAACCCCCGATCTGCATTAACTTGAATAGCAGCCGCCGCTACGGCAGGCTTGCACGATTAACGACCCTCAACCGGGAGAGACACACACCATGGCACTTATCAGCATGCGCCAGATGCTGGACCACGCAGCCGAGTTCGGCTACGGCGTTCCAGCCTTCAACGTCAACAACCTTGAGCAGATGCGCGCCATCATGGAAGCCGCTGACAAGACTGACTCCCCGGTGATCGTCCAGGCTTCGGCCGGCGCCCGTAAATACGCTGGCGCGCCATTCCTGCGTCACCTGATTCTGGCGGCGATCGAAGAATTCCCGCACATCCCGGTGTGCATGCACCAGGACCACGGCACCAGCCCTGACGTCTGCCAGCGTTCGATCCAACTGGGCTTCAGCTCGGTGATGATGGACGGCTCCCTCGGCGAAGACGGCAAGACCCCGACCGACTACGACTACAACGTCCGTGTCACCCAACAAACCGTAGCCATGGCTCACGCCTGCGGCGTATCGGTAGAAGGCGAGTTGGGCTGCCTGGGTTCGCTGGAAACCGGCATGGCCGGTGAAGAAGACGGTATCGGTGCAGAAGGCGTGCTCGATCACAGCCAAATGCTCACCGACCCGGAAGAAGCCGCTGACTTCGTCAAGCGCACCCAGGTCGACGCCCTGGCCATCGCCATCGGCACCAGCCACGGCGCTTACAAGTTCACCAAGCCACCCACCGGCGACGTACTGGCCATCGACCGCATCAAGGAAATCCACAAACGCATCCCGAACACCCACCTGGTGATGCACGGCTCTTCTTCGGTACCGCAAGAGTGGCTGGCGATCATCAACCAGTACGGCGGCGATATCAAAGAAACCTACGGCGTACCGGTTGAAGAAATCGTCGAAGGCATCAAGCACGGCGTGCGCAAGGTCAACATCGACACCGACCTGCGTCTGGCCTCCACCGGCGCAATGCGTCGCCTGATGGCCACCAACCCGAGCGAGTTCGATCCACGTAAATTCTTCGGCGCTACCGTAACAGCCATGCGCGACGTGTGCATTGCACGTTATGAAGCGTTCGGGACTGCCGGTAATGCTTCGAAGATCAAGCCGATCTCGTTGGAAGCGATGTTCCAGCGTTATTTGAAAGGTGAGTTGAACGCCAAGGTTAACTAAGACCTGAACGTTTAATTGCACGAATAAAAAACCCGCCGAGAGGCGGGTTTTTTATTGGGTGATCGCCATGGAGTAAGCCGGCTTTTTCCGTTGCTCTTACTGAATAAGTTTCCAGTTTTTGTAAAAGAATCGGCGCAAGGCGAACGCCACTCCTGCAAATGACGCGACGATGCCGTTCAGGATAAAAGAAGCCCAGGACGGGCGCAGTATGTCGAGAAACAGGCAGTAGCGCTTGGCGTCGTTCTTATTGAAGGAGGCGTGCAGCAGCGTGTCATCAAAGATGAACAGCGGATCATCGTGCCAGTAGTGTTTTTTCTTCCTGACTTGAATGTACACACCGTCATGATGAGCGGCGGGCATGATGTTGTAGAGCACGCGGTACATCATGCGCAATGGCCCGAAGTGAAAGGATGTCGACTGGTTTTCATTGAAAACCGATACGCCGATAGTCTTGATATAAGGCAGTTTCTTCTGAAGTGCGGGGATATTGAGTTCGGTATCGATCTTGCGGCCATACCATTGGAAGAACAACATGCCACGCTTTTTCTGGGCCATGCGCGCATCGAGGAACGCAATGATCTCTTCCTTGTGAGCCATCGCGGTTTCAATCACGTAGTTGATGTCTTGCTGATGGCTTTCGGGAAGCTCGCGCAACTTGTAAACATAACGGCTTGGCTTGGACAGCAGATCGAAAATGGTATTCAGGGGCGCGAGCAACCATGTATTGCGGCCGCCACCTATAAAATACTTTTTGATGATCTCGGTATCGAAGATGCCATTGCGCAGGAAGTCATAGATGCCGCAAACACAGAGCACAATAACAAACCAAAGAGCGGCTACCGGAAAGCAATAAATAATGGCAGCAATAGCGAGAATAGTGATTGCCGAGACTGCTTTTTTGCGGATGACTCGAGTGTTCATGGAACTCAGTTCCCCTGAGGTGGTGCGGGTATTTGGATGTGAAAAATACCTATAGGACAGACATTATATTCGCCATCATAAGGACTCATTCTGTAATAAATGTTTCTTGTTTGTAAAGATTTCTCAGATGTGCTGACGTGTTTTTTTCTTCGGCGTCAGTAAAAAAGCGGCGGGGCGGGTTTTATTAAGTGAAAAGGGAGCAGGTTTATTCAAACTGCTCCCTTTTTTCGTGTGCGCCGAATGCTCAGCGATTCGCTGGCGCGTCAAACCCTCGCTGCTCGATCACTCCGAACACATCGGTAATGTCCTGAACCATCAAGCGCGCCACGTTGGTGACGGTGTTGATGTCGCGCTCGGCGTAGTCGGGCAGGCTGGTGCAGGCCATGAGGGTCAGGTAGCTGAGGACTGCGTGCAGGCGTTCGCTGACGCAGGCGTGGAGTTCGCGTAGCGGGGCGTGGCTGTCGATGAGCAGGACGGGGTAGTCGGTGGCGATTTGGGTGAAGGGGGTGAAGCGGCGGGGCGGGTGGTTCATGGTCATGAGTAAATCTTCCTTGTACTTAAAAGAAGAGCTACAGCCGTTCGCTGCGAAACGAATTGGGTGGTAGCTATGTGCGGGTTCGCAGACCGAGGTACAAGGAAACCCGGCAGACTCGAAGGTCTCCCACACACAGCCACCATAAAACGGACTCCGGGCGCTGATGCGACCGTCGTTAGGCTTTGTATGGTGCTAGGTTACTACTTGTACCTCAGGGCTGCGAAACCCCGTAGCCGATTGATGTCAGCCACGGGAGAACTTTAGGTGTCGATGTTGGCGGCTGCAACCGGGGTGTAGGACGGTGCTGCGACCTTTGTGGCGAGGGAGCTTGCTCCCGCTCGGCGGCGTAGCCGTCGTAAACCGGGCGGTGCGGTGTGTCTGAGGAAATGCGGTGGCAGGGTTTGGGGCTGCTTCGCAACCCAGCGGGAGCAAGCTCCCTCGCCACAGTGGGAGCAATCCTACGGGATTTGCGGACGCTCAGATCGTTCCCATGCCCGTAGCAGCTGTCGAGCCTGCGAGGCTGCGTTCGGCCGCAAGGCGGTCGTAATCCGGCAAATGCGGTTTGCCTGAAGAAACCCGGCGTCAGGTTTTACGACTGCTCCGCAGCCGAACGCAGCCTCGACAGCTGCTACGGGGGAGCGAGTCGTCCTCAAGGGTTGAGATCAAGTTGTCAGCTCGGGTTGTGATCAATATTCAGCTTGCTGAACGTCACTTTCCCACCCTCGCTGGTGTATCCGGTGTTGTCCTGCACGTACACCCCGGCCTTGAAGTACAGCGGTTTGTCGCGCCAGGTGGCGCTGATCTGGGTGTCCCATGAGTAGCCCGCGGCGCTGATGCCCAGGGCGCCGCCGGGGCTGAGGTGGATCAGGTAGGAAAAACTCTGGTCCAGCTTCACTCCCGTGGCGACGGTGATCACCCGAGCAACATCGTCGTCCGGGTGCATGCGTACCTTGGCGACGATGTTGCCGGTCGAGGTGCTGGTCTTGTACTGGTACTCGACTTTCACCAAGGGTTTTTGGCTGTTGAAGGCGTGGATCTGGCCGATGACGATCTTGCCCGAACTCGGCACCTGGTTCACCGCGAGGGTCGCGTGCAGCAAGTTATCGGCCTCGGGGTAGAGCCAGTTGCGCAAGGTGCCGTTGCTGTAGGTTTCGCGCAGTTCGGTGCGCGGGTAAATTGCGTTTTCCGTGCGGGAGCCGGTCACCGGTGCCCAGAAGAACAGCGTACCGGTGTCGGAATTGAAGTATTGATCCTTGAAACCGTCCACCAGTTTGGCGGTATCAACGGTGTACGGGGGGCTGCCGACAGGAACACTGAGGTTCCAGGTTGCGAGATCGATCATGGTCAAAGCATCCGCGAATTCTAGCTGAACGCGCGTACCAGAAGCTCTAGCCCGCGCGTTAGAGGGCAGTCTTTATAAGCGTAGAAGGGATGCTTGTTAATGCCCGTCCGGCGGATAACTGGCGTCAATGCTCTGTCGAATGGCCACCTTTTCCGGTCTCGCAGTCTCTGGCGCTTACCGTTAGTCGGAGTCTGGGGCTTTGCCATCGGTGATGGCGTGATGACACCTACTGCTTTCGCAGATCCCGGTCTAGAGTGGAGTTGTCCGGTTTTTTCGACGGTACCGGCCTGACGTCACTACAAGAGAAGCAGCATGGAATGCGCGCAACCCAAGCCAGTTGAAGGCAGCTCAGTTCTTCTAATCGTGGATGATTACCCTGAAAACCTGATCAGTATGCGTGCGTTGTTACAGCGCCAGGACTGGCAGGTGATGACCGCGGCTTCCGGCTTTGAAGCCTTGAGCCTGTTACTCGAACATGAAGTCGACCTGGTGCTGCTCGATGTGCAGATGCCAGGGATGGACGGTTTTGAAGTGGCGCGTTTGATGCGCGGCAGCCAGCGTACCCGTTTGACCCCGATCATTTTCCTGACCGCCAACGAACAGTCCCAGGATGCGGTGATCAAGGGTTATGCCAGTGGCGCGGTGGATTACCTGTTCAAACCGTTTGACCCGCAAATCCTCAAACCCAAAGTCCAGGCCCTGCTAGAACACCAGCGCAATCGCCGGGCCTTGCAGCGCTTGAGCCAGGATCTGGAAGCCGCACGCGCCTTCAATGCCTCGGTGCTGGATAACGCCGCCGAAGGGATTCTGGTGGTGGGCGATGACGGCCTGATCCGCTTCGCCAACCCGGCCATGTCCCGCTTGCTCAATGCGACGGTCACCGAATTGCAAGGCGCGGAGTTCGTGGACTTCCTGCAAAAACCGCACGTGCCGGTGTGGGCTGATTCTGACATTTATGCCGGTTATCAACGGGGTGAGACCTGGCGCGTGCACGATGCAATCCTGCGCACCGCGCCGGGTCAGCAAGTGCCGGTGGCGCTGTCCTGCGCGCCATTGCCGTCCGAACAGCGGGCCATGGTGGTGACCGTGCTCGACATGTCGGTGGTGCGCCATCTGCATCAACAGCTGGAGTTTCAGGCTGTCACAGACCCGCTGACCGGGCTGCTCAATCGCCGTGGCTTCTACCAGACTGCGGAAAACCTGCTATTGCGCGGTGAGCGTTCCGACAGCGCGTGGGTGTTGTTGTACCTGGACCTGGATGGCTTCAAACGGGTCAACGATTCCCTGGGCCACGATGCCGGTGACCGGGTGCTGCGTTGGGTGTCCGAGCAGTTGAAGGCCTGTCTTCGGCCGTTCGATATTCTGGCGCGCATGGGCGGTGATGAGTTCACGGCGTTGCTCGATCTGGAGTTTCCTGAGCAAGCGGCGAAGATTGCCGAGAAGCTCATCGAGCGAATCTCGATCTGTCAGCAAATTGAAGGACTGGATGTGGTGCTTGGTGCGAGCATCGGCATTGCGACCTATCCCGATTGCGGTTCCAACCTTGACGGTTTGTTGCGCGCCTCAGACATCGCGATGTACGAGGCCAAGCGTGCCGGGCGCCAGCAATATCGCTTCTACGACCATGAAATGAACGGTCGCGCGCGCTCGCGGCTGATGCTCGAAGAAAGCGTGCGCACGGCCATCGAAAATCAGGATTTCAACCTGGTGTATCAACCCCAGGTGGCGATTGCCGACGGTCGCGTACGCGGGTTTGAAGCGTTGCTGCGCTGGCAGCATCCGAGTGTCGGCGATGTACCTCCAGGGTTGTTTTTACCGCTGCTGGAAGAGGCACGGCTGATTAGCCGTCTCGGCAGCTGGATTTACCACCGCGGTGCCAGGCAGCGAAAGGCCTGGGAAAACCTGTTTGCCGAGGATCTGGTGCTCGGTGTGAGCTTGAGCAGCACCCAGTTCGGCATGCCGAATCTGGTCACCGAGTTGCGTCAGGTGCTGGAGCGTCATGAGTTGCAGCCGTCTCAGCTGGAAGTTGAAATCACCGAAGACGCCTTGATCCAGAACGTTGATGAGTCACGCAAACAGCTGCGCCTGTTGCGTCACCTTGGGGTGCGCGTGGCGCTGGATGACTTTGGTTCGGGGCCATGCTCGTTGGCGCATTTACGCGATCTGCAGTTGGACACGCTCAAGCTCGATCGGCACCTGATTGCCCGGATACCCGATTCGCCTCGGGATGCAGCGCTGGTGCGCAGTGTCATCGAGTTGTGCAGGGAATTCGGGATGTTGGTGATCGCCGAAGGCGTGGAGACCGTTGCACAGTATCGATGGCTCGAGGCCAACGGTTGCCAGTTTGTGCAAGGTTTCCTGGTGGCCAGGCCGCTGATGGCCGAGGATGCAGGTGGCTTTGCGCAGCCGTTTGACTGGAGCGCGCTGACCGCCTGAATTCGCTACACTGGCGGTCTTTCGTCACTCTGTTGTTGACCCATGACCGCGCTGAAGTACCTCCAGGCTTATCCCGCTGCCTTGCAAGACCAAGTGCGCCAGTTGATCGATCAGGATCGACTGGGCGACTACCTGAGCCAGCGTTACCCGGACAAGCACGCGGTGCAGAGTGACAAGGCGCTGTATAGCTACGCACTGGAGTTGAAGCAGGAATTCCTGCGCAATGCGCCGGCTATCGACAAAGTGCTGTTCGACAACCGCCTCGACCTGACCCATCGCGCCCTTGGCTTACACACGGCGATCTCGCGCGTGCAGGGCGGCAAGCTCAAGGCCAAGAAAGAAATTCGCATCGCCTCGTTATTCAAGGACGCTGCGCCGCAGTTTCTGAAAATGATCGTGGTGCATGAGCTCGCGCACTTCAAAGAGTCCGATCACAACAAAGCGTTCTACAAGCTGTGCGAGCACATGCTGCCGGGCTATCACCAGCTGGAGTTCGACTTGCGGGTGTACCTGACGTGGCGGGATATGCAGTAATTATCGGAATCGGGAGTGTGGGAATGGATGTCAGCAAGACCAAAAGCAGCTTCTACCGCCGGCTGTACGTGGCGTACCTGATCGACCGCGGTCTGGCCAGCAATGTCCCGGCACTCACCGACGTCACCGGCATGCCGCGGCGTACAGCCCAGGACACCATTGCCGCGTTGGCCGATCTGGATATTGTGTGCGAGTTCGAGCAGGAAGAGGGCGCGCGTAATCATGCCGGGCGGTACAGGATTCGGGAGTGGGGGGCGATTGATCCAAGCTGGATCGAGCGCAATCTTCAGCAGATCAAAACGGTGCTGGAATACCCCTGAGCTTTTGCGGCGTCGCAACTGACGCCTTCGCGAGCAGGCTCGCTCCCACAGGGGACCTTCGTCGTGTCATAGATCAGTGTGGGAGCGAGCCTGCTCGCGAAGAGGCCCTCAAGAACGGCGCATCCCGATATGCGGAATGTCATCCTCCAGGTATTCCTCGCCCACCACGACAAACCCGTACCTCCCGTAATACCCCTGCAAATGCGCCTGGGCCGACAGATAGATCGGCACTTCAGGCCAGTATTTCTCAGCCTGCTTGAGCCCCTGCGCCATCAACTCATGACCCAGGCCCTGGCCCCGAGCAAGAGGGGCGATCACTACCCGACCGATCACCACGTCGCCACCCTGTGAAATCGGGTCGAGCAAACGCAGGTAGGCCACCAGCTGATCGCCATCCCAGGCCATCAAGTGGCAGGTGTCACCGTCCAGGTCCAGTCCATCGACTTCCTGATAGGCGCATTTCTGCTCAACGACGAACACTTGCGTGCGCAACTGCAGAATGGCGTACAACTGCTCTTTGCCCAGATCGCTGTGGTGTTTGCAGACCCAATCGATTGTCATCTTCACATTCCTTGAACAACGTCGCTCCGATACTAAGCGTCCCGCAGCGGGATGTCTTGTGGCATAAAAAACTGTGACAAAGGCCAAAATGCCATCATTCATTTCTCGCGACGTTGTCTTCTTTGTGTAATCTGATTTTTAGCGGTTTGTTGTGACTTCAATGAGCTACTGTTAGGGCCTGGGTTGTGGCCGCGATTCGGCACACCGGCCTTCGAGTTTTGGCTAAAAACACGCTGGGCTGCCCGCCCGCTAAGGATTTTTTAGCATGCCGCGATTGCATCGAGCTGTTGCTTTGATTGGATTGCTGTTGCTGAGCCAGACCGCCGCAGCAGAAAAACTGCGGCTGGTGGCTGATGCCTGGCCACCGTTTACCGATGCCACGCTGGTCAATGGCGGGGTGGCGACTGACATTGTCAGCACCGCGCTGGCGCGGGCGGGTTATGCCAGTGATTTCGAGCAGGTGCCTTGGGCCAGAGCCTTGCTGGGGGTGGGCGAAGGGCGTTACGACGTGCTGGTCAACGCCTGGTTCAACGAAGAGCGCACCCACATCGGGCAGTTTTCCAGCGAGTATCTGCTCAACCGGGTACGCTTCCTCAAGCGCAAAGACACACCGATCGAATACAACAACTTGCAGCAACTGCACACCTATCCGGTTGCGGTGGTGCGTGGCTACGCCTATTCACCCGCGTTTGACGGTGACGCCGCCTTGCAGAAAGTGCAGGTGCACAGCTTCCCCATGGCCGTGCGCATGCTCGCCGCTGACCGGGTGAAGCTGACCCTGGAAGACGAATACGTCGCCCGTTATTACCTGGCACGCGAATCACCCAAGGTGCGCAATGCCGTGGAGTTCCTGCCCAATCCTTTGAGTGAGAACAGCCTGCATATTCTGGTCAGCCTGAAGAATCCCGACCATGAACAGATTGTTGCCGGATTCGATCGCGAGATTGCAGCGATGAAGGTGGATGGCAGCTACGAGCGATTGCTCAGGCAGCATGGGATGTAACGTCTCGGAAAGTCACGGTGACTGTGCGGGCCTCTTCGCGAGCAAGCCCGCTCCCACAGTAGATCTGTGTCAGGTGTAGATCTCGTGTACACAACAAATCCCCTGTGGGAGCGGGCTTGCTCGCGAAGAGGCCCGCCCGGTCACCACAGATCTCAATCCTCGCTCGTATCCTTGATCAAATGCGCCGCCAGCGTGCGCAACGGTCCCAGTTGTCGGCAGATCAACCCCAGTTGGGTTTGCACCAGACGCTGACCTTCGTCGATCTCGTCAGGCATTTGTTCAAGTCCGGCGGCCAGGGCTTCTTCTTCGTCGCTCTGAATCGCAATCGGCGATTTGCTCGCCAGCCCTTGGGCGATTTCGTCGATGCTGGTCGCCAGACTGACACCCGCACCGCTGATCAGCTGTTCACGAACGTCAGCGGGTAGCTGGATTTCACGGTGCGCACCGAGGCCCGATAGGTAGCTGAGCAAGGTGTGGGAAAGCACCAGGAAACGGAAACCGACGTCAGCCTCCTTACGGAAATGCCCCGGCTCCATGAGCATGTTGGCCAAGGTAGTCGACAGCGCCGCATCGGCGTTGTGGGCATTGCGTCGAGCCAGCCGATAGGCCAGGTCATCACGTTTGCCGACAGCGTATTGCTGCATGATCTGGCGCAGGTAAATGCTGTTGCAGGTGAGGGTGTTGGCCAGCACTTTGTTCAGCCTGCGGCCCTGCCAGTCCGGCAGGAACAGCAGCACCGCGAGCCCCGCAATCAGGCCGCCGAGCAAGGTGTCGAGCAACCTTGGCAGGAACAGCCCGTAGCCGTCGCCGACCTGGTTGAAGCAGAACAGCACCATCAGGGTGATTGCCGCCGTCGCCAGCGTGTAGCGGGTGGTGCGGTTGATAAAGAACACCACGCCGGCGGCAATCGCGAAACTCGACTGCACCAGTGGGTTGGGGAACAGATCGAACAACGCCCAGGCCAGGGTCAGGCCGATCGCGGTGCCGAGGATCCGCTGACCGAGTTTGCGCCGAGTGGCGCCGTAGTTCGGTTGGCAGACAAACAGCGTGGTGAGGATGATCCAATAGCCCTGCGAGGGGTGGATCAAATGCACCATGCCATAGCCGACGGTCAGGGCCAGAGGCAGACGCAGGGCATGCCGGAACAGCAGCGAGGTCGGCGTCAGCTGTGTGCGCAGGCGCGTCCAGACGTCCTTGAGGTTACGCGGTGAACGGTCGAGCAGGCTGCTGTCGGTGGCGTCGGCCAGGGCGTCGGGGTTACTCGCGTCGCTGAGCAAACGATCCAGGGTGCTGAGGTTGGCTGCCAGTGCGCGCAATGAGCGCAGCAAACCGCGCCAGGCCGGGTTGCTCTGGATGCGCAGGTGTTCGAGGGAAGCGTGGAGGTCGCTCAGGGCTTCGGCAAAGCTGTCGTCGTAGATGAACGGCTGGCGCATCTGGATCGACTCGGCCAATGCCCGGCAGGCTTTGCCTTGCTGGCGCAGCAGGCGTTGGCAGCGGAATAGTACGTCGCTGTGGAAAAAGGCTTCGGCCAGGGCGTTGTACGGATAGTGCGAAGAGCTGGCGCGTTCGTGGATGTCCTGGGCGAGGAAATACAGCTTCAGGTAACGACTGACTTTCGAGCCCGGCCGACCATTGCCGACCCGGTGCAGGATGATTTCCTTGGCGGCGTTGAGCGCCGCGACCACTCGGCCATTCTGCTGCGCCAGTTCCAGCCGCCGGGCTTCGACGTCCATCTGGCGGATCGGCTCGAACAGCGACGATTTGAGCTTCAGGTAAAACCCCAGCTCGCGAAACAACCGGGCCAGGCTCTGCTGCACCGGCTGGTTGGAAAACAGCGCCTGCCACAGCACCGAGAGCAAGCCATACCAGGCGGCACCGGCCACCAGCAACACCGGTTCATGCCAGAAATCGGTGACCGCGCCGCCGCGCTGGTCCACACCGATCATGGTGTACACCGACAGAATCAGCGTTGCCGAGGCAATCGCGCCATAGCGTTCGCCCAAGGCGCCGAGCATGGTCAAGCTGAAACTGGCCAATGCCAGGGCGACCACGAAGATGTATGGGTAGGGGAATAGCAGCTCGACCGAAAACGCGGCAACGCTGAAGCACACCAGCGTCACGGCCAGCGCGTTGAGACGGCCTTGCCAACTGTCGTCGGTTTCGGCCAGGGCGCTGGCGATAATCCCCAGGAACAGCGGGATCAGCAGGCCCATTTCATTTTGATACCAACACAGCGCCATGGTGCCGGTCAGGGCGATGAACACCCGTACGCTGTAGCTGAATTTATCCAGCGCCCAAAGGCGACGCAGAGTCTGACGAAACGAGGTTGATGGCATGAAGTGCGGAGGCCTTCCGGGGCAATGCAGCTAAATTGAGCCAGTAATGACGACGATGCAATGGCGCCGATCACATCTGACAGCAAAAACTGTTCCTTATGGATCAACACATAACAAAGTGGGAGCGAGCCTGCTCGCGATGAGGCCAGCACATTCAACATCCATGTTGACTGTCAGACCGCTATCGTCGGAACGCCGCCCGGAGCCGGCTCGCTCCCACATTTTGTTTTGTGTACGACGTTGGATCAGACGTACTGCGCCGCCGCATAACCCGAGGCCCAGGCCCATTGGAAGTTGAAACCGCCCAGGTGCCCGGTGACGTCCAGCACTTCGCCGATGAAGTACAGGCCGGGGCTTTTCAGCGATTCCATGGTTTTGGACGAGACTTCATGGGTGTCGACGCCACCGAGCGTGACTTCGGCCGTGCGATAGCCTTCGGTACCGGCCGGGACCAGTGTCCAGTTCGCCAGTTTGGTGGCGATATCGGCCAGCTCGGCGTGGGTGTACTGCTTCATCGGCTTAGAGACGAACCAGTTGTCGGCCAGCAGATTGGCCATCTTCTTGGTGAAGATTTCGCCGAGCAGGGTTTTCAGTTCGCTGTTCGGGCGCTCGGCTTGCTGCTGTTGCAGCCAGCTCGGCACGTCGTGGTCGGGCATCAAATTGATTTCGACGGCGTCACCGGATTGCCAGAACGAGGAAATCTGCAAAATCGCCGGGCCGCTGAGGCCGCGGTGAGTGAACAGGATGTTTTCGCGAAAGCTCTGATCGTTGCAGCTCACCAGACAATCCACCGACGTACCGGAGAGCTCGGTGCACAGCTCTTTTAGTTGGTCGGTGATGGTGAACGGCACCAGGCCGGCGCGAGTTGGCAGCAACTGGTGACCGAACTGCTTGGCCACTTGATAGCCGAAACCGGTAGCGCCCAGGGTTGGAATCGACAGGCCGCCGGTGGCGATCACCAGCGATTCGCAGGTCAACTGGCCCAACGTGGTTTCCAGCAGGTAGCCGTTTTCGATTTTTTCGATCTGCTGGATCGAGGTGTCGAGGTGCAGGTTGACGCCGACCTGATCGCACTCGTCGAGGAGCATGCCGAGGATGTCGCTGGATTTGTTATCGCAGAACAGCTGGCCGAGTTTTTTCTCGTGGTACGGCACGCCGTGCTTGGCCACCATCCCGATGAAATCCCACTGGGTATAGCGCGCCAGTGCGGATTTGCAGAAGTGCGCGTTTTGCGAGAGGAAATTGCTCGGCTCGGTGTACATGTTGGTGAAATTGCAGCGGCCACCACCGGACATGAGGATTTTTTTGCCGGCCTTGTTTGCGTGGTCGAGCAACATCACCTTGCGCCCGCGCCCGGCGGCGGTCAGTGCACACATCAACCCAGCGGCGCCAGCGCCAATGATCACGACTTCGGTAGAGCGCAAAACGGTGTCCTCTTAACGTATCACCACAAAACAAACCGTGGGAGCGAGCCGGCTCCGGGCGGCGTTCCGACGATAACGGTCTGACAGTCAACATAGATGTTGAATGTGCTGGCCTCATCGCGAGCAGGCTCGCTCCCACAGGGAAGTGCGCTGTTCTTACAAAATCCGTACGCGCAGCGAGCGGCCTTTGATCTTGCCGTCGTTCAGGCGCTGCAAGGCTTGCTTGGCGATCCCGCGCTCCACGGCGACATAGGCCTGGTAGTCGAAGATCGCGATCTTGCCGACCTGGGCGCCAGGAACACCGGCATCACCAGTCAGTGCGCCAAGGATGTCGCCCGGGCGAACCTTGTCTTTACGGCCAGCGCCGATGCACAGGGTGCTCATGGCCGGCAGCAGCGGGGCGCCGCCCTGTGAGGTCAGGCTGTCCAGTTGATCCCAGCTCAGCGGCGACTTCTGCAGTTGCTCGATGGCTTGGGCGCGATGGGCTTCGGACGGCGCGACCAGGCTGATGGCGATGCCTTTCTCACCGGCACGACCGGTACGGCCAACGCGGTGGATGTGGATTTCCGAGTCGCGGGCCAGTTCGACGTTGACCACCATGTCCAGCGCATCGATGTCCAGACCACGGGCGGCGACGTCGGTAGCGACCAATACGGATGTGCTGCGGTTGGCGAACATTGCCAGTACCTGGTCGCGATCCCGCTGTTCCAGGTCACCGTGCAGGCCAACGGCCGAGATGCCTTTGGCCGTCAGGTGGTCGACGGTTTCCTGCACTTGCTGCTTGGTGAAGCAGAAAGCGACGGTGGACTGCGGGCGGTAATGGGCGAGGACCTTGACCACGGCGTCCATGCGCTCTTCCGGCGAAATCTCGAAGAAACGCTGTTCGATCTGCGTGTCGTCGTGGAACGCCTCGGCTTTCACCTGCTGCGGGTTGCGCATGAACTTCGACGCCAACTGCTTGATGCCCACCGGATAGGTGGCGGAGAACAGCAGGGTCTGGCGACGCTCAGGGCACTGGGCGATGATTTCTTCGATGGAATCGTAGAAACCCATGTCGAGCATGCGATCGGCTTCGTCGAGGATCAGCGTGTTCAGGCCGTGGAGCACCAGCGAACCCTTGCGCAGGTGCTGCTGGATACGCCCCGGAGTGCCGACGATGATGTGCGCGCCGTGCTCCAGCGAGCCGATCTGCGGACCGAACGACACGCCGCCACACAGGGTCAGGACCTTGATGTTGTCTTCGGCGCGGGCCAGGCGACGGACTTCCTTGGCAACCTGGTCAGCCAGCTCGCGGGTTGGGCAGATCACCAGTGCCTGGCAGCCGAAGAAGCGCGGATTGATCGGGTTCAGCAGGCCGATACCAAAAGCGGCGGTTTTGCCGCTGCCGGTCTTGGCCTGCGCGATCAGGTCCATCCCCTTGAGGATCACCGGCAAGCTTTGCGCCTGGATCGGCGTCATCTGGGCATAACCGAGGGAGTCGAGGTTAGCCAGCATGGCGGCGGACAGCGGCAAAGTATTAAAAGCGGTGGCGATGGTGGTCACGGGACTGGCCTGCAAAACAAAATGTCGCGCAGTGTACCAGTCCCGTGCGCTCCACCTGCAAATTCTGGACGAATAGCCGTAGCAAATCGTCGTAGCAGCTGCCGAGGCACGAGGCTGCGTTGGGCTACGAAGTAGCCCCCGAGGGCGGTCCTGCGGACACGCAACGCAGCCTCGTGCCTCGGCAGCTGCTACGAGTTAGTGCTCGACATCGTGCTCGCGGCTGACCATCCGTCGGCCATCCTTTGGGGACAGCTGGGAAAAGATCGTTGCGGCCAGCATTGCCATGATGCCGATGGTGACGAAGGTTAGTTGGAAGGCGCCCAGCACCGTGTTCACGCCATCATTGCCGACCTCCGCCGTGAAACCACCCAGCAGGGCGCCGGCGCAGGCAACGCCGAGACTCAGCGACAACTGCGCGACCACTGACAGCAGGCTGTTGCCGCTGCTGGCGCTGGCGTCGTCGAGGTCGATCAGGGTCACGGTATTCATCGCTGTGAACTGGAAGGAGTTGATCGCCCCGAGTATCGCCAGTTGCACCAGCAGCAGCCAATAAGGCGTCTGCTCACTGACCAGGCCCATGCTCGCCAGCATGATTCCCAGCGCCAGGGTGTTACCGGTCAGCACGATGCGGTAACCCAGGCGCTCGATCAGCGGTCGCGCGATCGACTTGGCGAACATTGCCGCGGCGGCCAGCGGCAACATGCTCATCCCGGCCAGGGACGGCGAGTAGCCCAAGGCGACCTGTAGCAGCAATGGCACCAGAAACGGCAGGGCGCCGCTGCCAAGCCGGGCGAACAGGTTGCCGAGAATGCCCACGGCAAAAGTCCGGGTCTTGAACAGCGCCGGTGCGAACAACGGATTGTCGATATGCCCGGCCCGCAGCCAATACGCCGCCAGGCACGCCATACCGCCAAACAGCAGCAACATCACCCGCAAATGCGGCAGGTGCAGCTCACCCAGGCCTTCCATGGCAATGGTGATCAGCACCATCGCCGCGCCGAACAGCAGGAAACCCAAACCATCGAAACGCGTGCGCTCAGAGCCGCGCAGGTCCGGGATGAATTTCCAGACCGCGTAGCAACCGACCAGCCCGACTGGCAGGTTGATCAGGAAGATCCAGTGCCAGGTCAGGTATTGCACCATCCAGCCGCCCATGGTCGGGCCGATCAGTGGCCCGAGCAGGCCGGGAATGGTGATGAAGCCCATGATCCGCACCAGCTCCGAACGCGGGTAAGCGCGCAGCACCACCAGTCGCCCGACCGGCAGCATCAATGCGCCGCCCAGCCCCTGAATCACTCGGGCGCCGACCAGCATGGTCAAGGTGCTGGAGAGCGCACAGAGCAGAGAGCCGAGGCTGAACAAGAGGATTGCGCCGAAGAAGATTTTCTTGGTGCCGAAGCGGTCAGCGACCCAGCCCGATGCCGGAATCAGCAAGGCGACCGTGAGCATGTAGGCGATGATCACGCCCTGCATGCGCAGTGGGTCTTCTGCCAGGTCGAGGGCCATGGCGGGCAGGGCGGTGTTGAGGATGGTCCCATCGAGGGACTGCATGAAAAACGCAATCGCCACCACCCAGGGGACCCAGCGGGCGGTGATTGCATCAAGAGCCGGAAGGTTGGGCATGGGACCTCTTGTTTTGGAGATGAAACAATCCGCGAGAGCAATGGCGATCCCGTAGCAGCTGCCGCAGGCTGCGTTCGGCCGCGAAGCGGTCGTGAAACCTGACAACCACATTTCTTCAGAGGAAACGCGGTTGCTGATTTTGCGAGGACTCCGTCCTCGAACGCAGGCTTCGCCAGCTGCTACGGATCGTGTTTACAGGGTCAACGTCAGGCGGCTGACCAGCGCTCCGGGCAATACCGCCGAGGCCGTGGCCCGCTGGCTGTAGGTGCTGGGCGACAAAATCAGCTCACGCTCACTCGTCAGTGCTTCCAGCTGCGAACCGAGCAGGCTGTAGGCGCTGTCATCGAAGCGCATGGTGCTGACCGGTGCCTGAATCTCGCCGTTCTCGACCCAGAAGGTCGCGAAACGGGTCATGCCGGTCAAGCGTGCGGCCGGTTGATCCGAGTAGTTCAGGTACCATAGGTTGCTGATGTACAAACCGGTGCCGAGTTGCTTGAGAATCTCGGCTTCCGGCAACGCACCGGCGGCCATGTTCAAGGCACTGGGCGACTCGCCGCCACCGGCACCGTTGGCAGTCAGGCCGTATTCGGCGGCGCTGCGCGAACCCACCAGCCGCTCTCCCGCCTTGCCCGCAACGATCAACCCGAGATCACTGCGCGGGTAGCCTTCGCCGGAAAACGCCGGGCTCAGGGAACCACTGACTTTTTCATCCAGCGAGAGCAAGGGGCTGAAGGTGCTATCACCTGCGTAGAGTTTTTGCAGCGGGCTGCTTTTGCTGGCAATCGACTGCGCGGAGAACCCCCCCCAGCAGAGCATGCCGACGATCTCTTCCAGCGCGGCCGGTGCCAGATAGGCGCGGTACTGACCCGGCGCCAAGGTACGCAGCGGCCGTCCCAAAAACTCCAGCTGCTCGCGGGCCTGCTGGAAGCGTTTGGCGAAACCTTCGCTGTTCCAGTCGTGCCCGGCGTAGCTGGCTTTCACCGCTTGGCCGTTGGCGTGGAACAGGCTGAAGTCGAAATTGAAGCTGTTGGCCTGATGCCAGCCGAAGGCGCCGGACGAACTGGCGAACCCTCGGCTGATCGGCCCGGCGGCGTAGAAACCGACGAGGTCGAGCCCTTCGGCGGCGCGGGCGATTTCGGCGACCACCTGTTCGGTGTCCGGCAACGGGTGGTCCTGCACGTTCTTGCTCTGCCAACCCGTGTGGTTGAGCAGCAGATACGGATCCTGCGGTAACAGCGGCAGGGTCTCGCGCAGCTGTTGCAGGCCTTCGGCCAGGCGCTGAAGGTCGACCTCGGAATCACCGGCGAGGGTGATGTTCAGGTCCGCGTGCCGACCGTCATTGATCAGTTTGAAGCCGACGCTGGCCTGCTGGACCTGGCCGGCCTGACGCACCTTGGCGTGGTTGAAGCGCACGAACGCCGACGATTCGGCGGCGTAGCTCAGGGTGAACTGCTCAGGCTCGCGCACCGCGCTGCGCAACCAGGCCACCAGTCCTTTGAATTGCTCGACCTGACTCAACGTCGTACTCATCAGGCGTCTCCTCCAAACACATCAATGTTGCTGAACACGCAGGCCGGCGAGGCGTGGCCGACGCGGATCACCTGGTTCGGTTCGCCCTTGCCGCAGTTCGGCGTGCCCAGCACCTTGAAGGTGCTGGTGTCGCCAACGGCGCTGAGGTTGCGCCAGAACTGCGCAGAAATACCCCGGTAGTTCGGGTTTTTCACCACGCCTTTGAGTTCACCGTTTTCAATCAACTGGCCCCACTCGCAGCCGAACTGGAATTTATTCCGTGCGTCGTCAATTGACCATGAGCGGTTAGTCGACATCAGCACGCCGTGTTCAATGCCGCTGATCAACTGTTCCAGCGACTGGTCACCGGGCTCGATGTTGAGGTTGGCCATGCGGTCGATGGGCGGACGGTTCCAGCCGCAGGCGCGGCTGTTGGCGACGCCGTCGAGGCCGGCGCGATATTGCGACAGCGCACCACCCAGCGGACGGATCAGCAAACCCTCGCGGATCAGGAATTGTTTGCTCGCCGCCGTGCCGTCGTCGTCATGGCCGTAGCTGGCGAGCTGCTCGGGAATGTCCGGGTCGAAGGTCACGTTGAGCAGTTCGGAGCCGTATTGCAGGCTGCCGAAATCGCTGGTTTTGACGAAGCTGGTGCCGGCGTAATTGCGCTCGTCGCCGAGGATGCGGTCCAGTTCCAGCGGGTGGCCGATGGACTCGTGGATCTGCAGCATCATCTGGTCCGGCATCAGCAGCAGGTCGCGTTTGCCTTGCGGGGTGTTGGGCGCCAGCAGCAATTGCAGCGCCTGGTCGGCAACGAGCGGGCCGGCGCCGATCAGGCCGCAGCGGCTGATTACGTCTGCGCCGCCTTGCTGACCGAAGTTTTCGCGGCCCAGGCTGCGGGTCTGGCTGTCGTTGCCGTCGTAGGCGGTGGCATCCAGCCCCGGGTAGACGAAGCGTTGCGCCTGACGCAATTCGGCGCCGGCGCTATTGAGGTAGATCTGTTCGACATGGGTGATGCCGATACTGACCTGCCAGTTCACCAGTCGCTCGTCCTTGGGCACGGCAGCGGATTCGGCGCCGAGCAGTTGGTAGCAATCGCTGAGGGACGGGAAGGGTTGTTCAAGGTTCGGTGACAGGTAATCGGCGCGCTCGCTGGAAACCGGCTGCTGGCGCAGGTCGAGCAGGGCATGGGCGGCAATCGAACGGGCCTGTCGTTCGGCGCGGTCGAGGGCGGCTTGCAGGCCGGATGGCGACAGGTCGTTGGTCGCGGCATAGGCTTCGACGCCATTGACCCGTGCAGTCAGCATCGCGCCTTCGTCACGACTCAGGCTTGGAGGCTCGGCAACGTTTTTGCGTACCGACAGGTACTGACCCGACTCGCGCACATAGCGCAGCGAAAAAAACTCGGCGCCCGTGCGCAAGGCAGCGAAGCGCTGCTTGAGCTGGGGGTGGAAATCGAACATTGGAGAACCTCCTTGTGAGTGGCTGCGACCTCAAGGGCCTCATCGCGAGCAGGCTCGCTCCCACAGGGTTTGCGCAGTTCTTGTGGGAGCGAGCCTGCTCGCGATGCTTGTGGCGGTTAAACCGGGCAACCCTTGGCGCGCAGGATGGCGTCAAACCGATCCGGGTCCAGCGTTCCGGCTTCGATAGCCGCAAGCGTAGCCTTTTCGCGGGCCAGCAGGTCGTGGCAACGCACCAGCAGCTCTGGCAGTTCGCTGCGCGAGGCAGCTACCACGCCGTCACCGTCGCCAATCATCAGGTCACCAGGAGCAACCAGCATGCCGGCGCAGGAGATCGGTACGTTGATTTCGCCGCCACCGTCGGTGCTCGGGCCACGGTGTACGCCGCCGATGGCGTAGGCCGGCAGTTCACCGGTTTGCCACTCGTCGAGGTCATGCAGGGCACCATTGATCACCACGCCGACGATCCCGGCCTTGAGGGCCATGGCACGCATGATGCCGCCGAACACGGCGCGGGTCAGGTCGGCGCTGCCGTCGATCACCAGCACATCGCCCGGGCGGGCCATCTGCATGGCTTTGAGGATCATCAGGTTGTCACCGGGGCGCACGCGAACCGTCAGCGCACTGCCGAGCATCGGCGCATTGCCGTGGAAGGCTTTCAAACCCAGGCCACCGACGTTGCGACCCAGGCAGTCGCTGACGGCGGCGGCGGGGATCTTGCTGAATTCCTTCAGCCATTTCGGATCGAGGGGTTCTACGTTGGGGTTGATCAGGTAGCCGGTGGGCCATTTGCTCGAAGACACGACATCAAACATGAGTAAGCCTCGTGGCCAGCCAGGTGGCGGCTTGTCGATGGGGGCGGGGGGGTGAAACGTTTGCGCGGTGACTAGAGTAGGCCTGCGCGGGGGGTGGGATCAAGGGTGAAGCGGTGTGGGAAGGATTTACGCCGTGTGAGGTGTCGACCGGCGAATACCCTCGCGGACAAGCTTCGCCGTGGCGTGCCCGCGATGTATCCGGCCCCAGAAAATGCGCCGTGTTTAACGGGCTAGTTCCAGCCATGCAGGTACGCGTTTGCCATCCAGTAAATCAACAAGCACGCGAGAAAACCGGGCAATATTTTTTTTGTTTTCGCAACAATGATAAATATACCAATCAGCAACGCAATTTTTAATGCATCCAGCCCCTGGAATTGCTGCAGCAAACTGACGGCATCCAGTTTGTTGAACGCCGTTTCGTAAATGATCACGCCCAGCATCGCTTGCGCGCTATAGCTGATAAATCGATAGAGCGAGCCTTGAGTGTTGGTCAGCGCAGGATTATTTTTGAATGCAAATGGCAAGGCTCTGAAAGCGAAGGCCGTGAGGGCGGAGAATCCAATGAGTAGCCATATTGTCATTGTGCTGATGCTCCAAGTGCAGTGCGACCGTTGTCGATCAATACCACCAGTCCACCAATGACAAATGGCGTGATCAACAAGTTGTAGTTTCCGAAGAGATAAATAAGCAGCGGCGCGCCAATAAAGCCAAACCAATAACTGGATACGTCGTAGTAATGTGGCCACTGCTTGGCGGCCAATGCGGTAAATTGGAGAGGTAGCAGTATGGTCATCAATGCGTGAATGGCGGGTGAGGTGATATGTGCTCCCGTGGCGAATCCTATGTAAGTGCATGCAATCGATACCGAAAATATGGGTAATCCAATGCCAATTAAGTAAATGAATGAATGGTCGGTGCATCGCTTGAAACGTGTAATGCATGCGGTAAATGTTGACGGTGTTATCAAAATCAATGAAGCCAGAATTTTGGCTGTCGACGTGCTTCTGATATGGGGTGCCAGCGTCGATGAAAGCAGTGCAAAACGAGCATTGAGCACCAAAATGACCGGAATCAATATCCAGCCATCTTGGTAGCTTTGCATAAGCAGAAATTGCAATGGGGTGGAAAATATCAATAACGTCGTCGCCAGTGTCTGGCTCAATGACAACGATTGAGTAGCCCCCAAAATGCCTATGGACACATACAGGAAGATGAACGCGACCCCGAAGGTGATGGAGTCGCGCAAACCTTCTTTAAGCACGTTCGTCGCCGATAAGTGCAAGCCCGGATTGAGAGCGCTCATCAGTTGGATGTCCGGGTGCAGGTGTTTTCACTCAGCAAGTAGTACTGTTTTCTGGGGCCTTTGCTGCGAAACAGCAGGCGGGGTGTCGTTGCAAAGGTCGAAGTGTTTGCCTGCTTTCGAACTTCGTCCGTGCTGATGTTCAGCATCGTGCGTGCGTGCATTATTTTGTGGTTGGCGATGATCAGGAATGTGCCTGTCTCGGCCGTTGAAACACTGTGCTTTGCGCTCGTGAGGCCTGCCCGTATTTTGTCCAGCACCTGCTGGCCGCCGTTGACCGCGCGCATTCTTTCACCGTTATTCGCATCAATACGAAAATCCAGAGAAAACCGATAGCCATAGACGTCTGAATAGTCGACGACATTGCGGATACGCTCTTTGAAGCCCTCGACGTTTTTACCCGAAATAAAGGCCGCTTTCATCGTGAGCAGGGTTTGAATTTCCTCATCCGTCAGGTGACTGAGCACATCACTCGGGAAATAATACGCGGTGGGTGTTTTTGTAGTATCGCGACACACCGTCAATGCCAGATAATCTACGTTCAGGTGTTCATACAAATCGTCTGAATGCGGTGTGATGTCGCCATGACCGTTGCCCCACTCCCGATGTTTTTCTGCTGCCGGTTTCAGGTACAGGGCTTTGTGTTCTTCGTATTCATATTTAATGTCTGTCAGGTGAAATAGATCCGCCAGTGCCTCATGCACCGTCAGGGCCAGCTTCGGTGAGTCCTGGCTGAAAGCATTCTTTATACAGACGGCTGCAACACCGCTGCTCGCCAGACCGACTTTGTCAAAATAGTAGGCGTCTTCAGTGCGGAGATAGGATTGGAAAAGACTAATGAGTTGATTTTTTAAGGTGTGAATGTTGTGGGTGTTGTTCTTTTTCCACCATGATTCGATGGTGCCGGTCAAATAGCTGAAGTCCAGGTGGATTGTCTGTTCCCTGGCGATCTGTTGTTTGAAGTAAGTAATGTTGTTATTCATCTCGATCCTTGAGGTGATGGTTGAATATTGGCGTCTCTTAATTTAAAGGAATGAGGTGAAGTGGGAACTCAATATGTATTGCAAGTTTTGTGAGTTGCTTGGTGAGTTTTGTTCGAGCTCAAATGAAAAACCCGCCAGTTCTAAAAAGAAGTGGCGGGTTTTATGTGTCACTGAAGTTTGAGCTTACTGCCCCGTAGGGCCCACTTCACGCAACGGCTTGCCACGCACCGGGGCGTCGCCCGCGACGTAGTACTTGGCCTTGCTGCGAGGCAGTGGCTGACGACCACGGATCTTGTCGGCGATTTTCTCGGCGATCATGATCGTTGGTGCGTTCAGGTTACCGGTGGTGATCAGCGGCATGATCGAGGCATCGACTACACGCAGACCCTGCATCCCGTGGACGCGACCCTGGCCATCGACCACGGCCATTTCGTCGGTGCCCATTTTGCACGAGCAGGACGGGTGGAACGCGGTTTCGGCGTGTTCACGGATGAACTTGTCGAGTTGCTCGTCGGTTTGCACTTCGATGCCCGGGCTCAGCTCGCGACCACGGAACGCGTCGAGTGCCGGCTGCTGCATGATTTCACGGGTCAGGCGGATGCCGTCACGGAACTCCTGCCAGTCTTGCTCGGTGGCCATGTAGTTGAACAGGATGCTCGGGTGCTGGCGCGGATCCTTGGATTTGACCTGGATGCGGCCACGGCTTGGCGAACGCATGGAACCCATGTGCGCCTGGAAGCCGTGCTCTTTCACACCGTTGCTGCCGTTGTAGTTAATCGCCACCGGCAGGAAGTGGTACTGAATGTTCGGCCATTCGAAGTCCGGACGCGTACGGATAAAACCGCCAGCCTCGAACTGGTTGCTGGCGCCGATACCGGTGCCATTGAACAACCACTCGGCACCAATGGCCGGCTGGTTGTACCAGAGCAGCGACGGGTATAGCGAAACCGGCTGGGTGCACGCGTATTGCAGGTACAGCTCCAGGTGGTCCTGCAGGTTCTCGCCGACGCCTGGCAGGTCGTGAACCACGGGAATGTCGAGGCTCTTGAGCAGCTTGGCCGGGCCGACGCCGGAGCGTTGCAGGATTTGCGGCGAAGCAATCGCGCCGCTGCACAGCAACACTTCTTTGCGTGCACGGGCTTCAACAGGTTCTTCGGCGCTGCCCACCAGGTAACGTACGCCGACCGCACGCTTGCCTTCGAACAGAATCCTGTCGGTCAGGGCGTGGGTGACGATGTTCAGGGTCGAACGCTTTTTGGCGATGTCCAGGTAGCCGCGCGCGGTGCTGGAGCGACGGCCTTTAGGCGTCACGGTACGGTCCATCGGACCGAAACCTTCCTGCTGGTAGCCGTTCAGGTCTTCGGTACGCGGGTAACCGGCTTGTACGCCTGCTTCAACCATCGCGTGGAACAGCGGGTTGTTGCCGGCTTTAGGCGTGGTCACGCTGACCGGGCCTTCGCCACCGTGGTAGTCGTTCGGGCCGATGTCGCGGGTTTCCGCTTTGCGGAAATACGGCAGGCAGTCCAGGTAGGTCCAGTCCTCAAGGCCAGGGTTTTTCGCCCAGCCGTCGTAGTCCATGGCGTTACCGCGGATGTAGCACATGCCGTTGATCAGCGAAGAACCGCCCAGGCCCTTGCCGCGACCGCATTCCATCCGGCGGCCGTCCATGTGTGGCTCCGGATCGGTCTCGTAGGCCCAGTTGTAGCGACGGCCTTGCAGCGGGAACGCCAGTGCCGCAGGCATTTGCGTGCGGAAGTCGAAACGGTAGTCCGGACCGCCGGCTTCGAGCAGCAGGACGGTGACGCCTGCGTCTTCAGTCAGACGGGTCGCCAGGGTGTTACCGGCAGAGCCGGCCCCGATGATGATGTAGTCGTATTCCTGGGACATTGAATGCACCCTCTTTGAAGTTGGTCAGGTTCGGCCATGGCGAGCGCTGCGCACTCGATTCGCGAGCAGGCTCGCTCCCACATTGGAATGGGGTCCCTGTGGGAGCGAGCCTGCTCGCGATGACGGCCTCGCAGGCGAAGTAAATTGCGCCTTAGAACACCGAGGCGTAATCGCCCAGCTCGACCTGTACCGATTTGATGCGGGTGAAGTTGTTCAGCGAGCTGATGCCGTTCTCGCGGCCCACGCCCGACTGCTTGTAGCCGCCGACCGGCATCTTGGCGTCGGACTCGCCCCAGGCGTTGATCCAGCAGATACCGGCTTCCAGTTGATGAATCACGCGGTGAGCGCGGTTCAGGTCGCGGGTCACGACGCCGGCAGCCAGGCCGAACTCGGTGTCGTTGGCGCGGCGGATCACTTCTTCTTCGGTTTCGTAAGTCAGGATGCTCATCACCGGGCCGAAGATTTCTTCACGAACGATGGTCATCTCGTCGGTGCAGTCGGTGAACACGGTCGGTGCCACGAAGGCGCCTTTGGCGAATTCGCCTTCGGTCAGACGCTCGCCGCCGCACAGCAGGCGTGCGCCTTCTTCCTTACCTTTGGCGATGTAGCCGAGCACGCTTTCCATGTGGGCGAAGCTGACCAGCGGGCCGAAGTTGGTGTTTTCGTCTTGCGGGTTGCCGACGCGGATGCGCGCAACGCGTTCCACGATCTTGGCTTCGAAAGCGGCTTTCAGGTGGCTCGGTACGAACACGCGAGTGCCGTTGGTGCAGACCTGGCCGGAGCTGTAGAAGTTGGCCATCATCGCGGTGTCGGCGGCGCGATCCAGGTCAGCGTCGTCGAAAATGATCAGTGGGGATTTGCCGCCCAGTTCCATGGTCACGTCTTTCAAGGACGAACCGGAAGCGCTGGCCATGACCTTCTTGCCGGTGTCGGTGCCGCCGGTGAAGGAGATTTTTTCGATGCGTGGGTGCTCGGTCAGCCAGGTGCCGACTTCACGGCCGCTGCCGGTCAGAACGTTGAACACGCCCGCTGGCAGGCCTGCTTCGGTGTAGATCTCAGCCAGTTTCAGGGTGGTCAGGGAAGTGACTTCGCTCGGTTTGAAGATCATCGCGTTACCGGCCGCCAGGGCTGGAGCGGATTTCCACAGGGCGATCTGGATCGGGTAGTTCCACGCGCCGATACCGGCCACGATGCCCAGGGGCTCGCGACGGGTGTAAACGAACGACGTGGTGCGCAGCGGGATTTGCTCGCCTTCGATGGCCGGCACCAGGCCTGCGTAGTATTCCAGTACGTCAGCGCCGGTAACGATGTCGACGTAACGGGTTTCGGAGTACGCCTTGCCGGTGTCCAGGGTTTCCAGTGCGGCCAGTTCATCGTTGCGCTCGCGCAGGATTTCAACGGCGCGACGCAGGATGCGCGAACGCTCCATGGCCGTCATCGCGGCCCAGATTTTCTGGCCTTTTTCGGCGCTGACGACAGCGCGCTCAACGTCGGCGAAGGTTGCACGTTGCACTTTGGCGAGAACTTCACCGTTAGCCGGGTTGATGGCTTCGAAGGTGGCGTCGCCGCTGGCGTCGGAGTAACCGCCGTCGATGTAAAGTTTTTGCAGTTCGAAACGGGCCATAGAGTCCTCGCAAGTGCATTAGTTATTGGCGTTAACCACTGGGCGTGCCGTACAGCCTGGGCACGTTGATCAGTCGCCGTTCAGGGGCCGAGCGGTTATGTGTGCTCTAGCAGCTCCTGTTTAGCCAGTTGGATATCCATATATTCGTAAGCGATTCGTTGCGCCTGCTCGGTGTCGAAAGCGTCTCCCGACAGCGCGCCGCGCAACCACAAACCATCAATCAGGGCTGCCAGCCCGCGTGCTGCGCTGCGTGCCTGATCAAGCGGCAGCACTCGGCGGAACTCGCAGCACAGGTTGGAATACAGGCGGTGATCGTTGATCCGCTGCAACCTGTGTAAAGACGGTTGGTGCATGCTGGTTGCCCAGAAGGCCAACCAGGTTTTCATTGCCGGGCCATTGACCTGGCTGGCGTCGAAGTTGCCTTCGATAATCACCCGAAGATGAGCCCGCGGGCTGTTATCTCCCAGCGCCAGGCGGCGCGCGGTGACGTTCTCGCTGAGGACGCTCATCAGATACCGCATCGTGGCGGCGATCAGGCCATTCTTGTCCTGAAAATAGTGACTGATGATGCCATTCGAGACACCGGCCAAACGGGCGATCAGCGCAATGCTGGCGTCCCCCATCCCGACCTGATCGACGGCCTGCAATGTGGCTGCGATCAACTGCTGACGGCGGATGGGTTGCATACCGACCTTGGGCATCTTGCACATCTCCTTAGGCCTCCCGGTGGGCGAAAAACGGCTACCGGATTGAGGGCCAGTCTATTTTGTTTTGATTGAACGTTCAATCAACAAAGAATAAGATCTGCGACAAATCGTCGCTGCCTACAGGTTTTTCCTACATGTGGTTGGCGGAAAAACGACATCCGAAAAATGCTCGAAACCCGCACAGGGCATGCTGCGAACCGATTTCAATGGACGCGTTGTATGGGCAAGACGCTCAGGGTCATGCGCTGCGTCATGTACGCGCGCGCGATCATCGAGGTCGGTTTTCAACACGGCTGCCGCGGTTTCGGGCTTTTTTCGGGGTGTCTTTATATCACCCGCAGGTCGGCTGCCAACTAACCGATTGGTCGGGTGCTGCTTTGCCTTGTGTCTTTCTCTCGCACTGCCTGGAGCATCTGTGCAATGAGTTCTGCCTCTCTTATAAAGACCCCACCCGAGAAGGTGGCGGTCAACGGCTGGGTGTTCTACACCTCGACCGCATTGATCCTGCTGCTGACCGCCATCCTCATCGCCGCGCCACAAGAAGCCGGGAGAATGCTGGGGATCGCTCAGGCCTGGTTGTCGCGCAGTTTCGGCTGGTACTACATGGTGGTGATCGCCGCCTATTTGGTATTCGTCGTCGGCCTGGCGTTCTCGTCCTACGGCAAGCTCAAACTGGGCAGCAAGGACGACACTCCGGACTTCAGCTATGGCGCCTGGGCCGGGATGCTGTTCTCGTCCGGTATCGGCATCTCGCTGCTGTACTTCGGTGCATCCGAACCGCTGGATCACTACTTCAATCCGCCGGAAGGCGTGGCGGGCAGCAACTTGGCTGCGCGTCAGGCGGTGCAACTGACATTCCTGCATTGGGGCCTGCACGGCTGGGCGATCTACGCCTTGGTCGGCTTGGCCGTGGCGTACTTTGCATACCGTCATAACCAGCCGCTGGCGTTGCGTTCGGCGCTGTATCCGCTGGTGGGCGAGCGTTGGGTCAAAGGCGCGGCCGGTCATGCGGTGGACGGCTTTGGCATGTTCGTGACCCTGCTGGGGCTGGTGACCAACCTGGGGATTGGTTCGCTGCAAGTGTCGTCGGGTCTTGAGAACCTGTTCGGCATGGAGCACAGCAATACCAACCTGCTGATCGTGATCATTGTGATGAGCACGGTAGCGACCATCGCTGCCGTGTCGGGCGTGGAAAACGGCATCCGTCGTCTGTCCAACCTGAACATCGTGCTGTTCAGCGGCCTGCTGATTTTCGTCCTGCTGTTCGGCCCGACCCTGCACCTGCTCAACGGCTTCGTGCAGAACATCGGCGACTACCTGAACGGGGTGGTGCTGAAAACTTTCGACCTGTACGTGTACGAAGCCGACAACGCCAAATCCGAGCGCTGGTTGGGCCTGTGGACTCTGTTCTATTGGGCCTGGTGGATTTCCTGGGCGCCATTCGTAGGCATGTTCATCGCACGTATTTCTCGCGGTCGTACCGTGCGTGAGCTGGTGGCCGGCGTGCTGCTGATTCCGCTGGGCTTCACCTTGGCCTGGTTGTCGATCTTCGGTAACTCGGCGCTGGATCTGGTGATGAACCACGGGGCGGTGGAGCTCGGGAAGACGGCGCTGGAGCAACCGTCCATGGCGATCTATCAACTGCTTGAGCATTACCCGGCGTCGAAGATCGTGATCGGCGTGTCGATTTTTGTCGGTTTCGTGTTGTTCCTGACCCCGGCCGACTCTGGCGCGGTGATGATGGCGAACCTGTCCTGCAAGGGCGGCAACGTCGACGAAGACGCCCCGCACTGGCTGCGGATCTTCTGGTCGGTAGTGATCACGCTGGTGACCATTGGGTTGCTGTTCGCCGGTAATTTCGAAGCCATGCAAACCATGGTGGTGCTGGCCGGCCTGCCGTTCTCGGTGGTGCTGGTGTTCTTCATGTTCGGCTTGCACAAGGCCATGCGTCAGGACGTGCAGATCGAGCAGGAACAAGCCGAGCTGGCGGCACGTGGTCGTCGTGGTTTTAGCGAGCGTTTGACCCAGCTGGACCTGCAACCGAGCCAGTCGATCGTTCAGCGCTTCATGGACAAACACGTCAGCCCGGCGCTGGAAGATGCGGCGGGGCAATTGCGTACTCAGGGTCTGGATGTGCAAACGTTGCTGGGTAAAGCCAAGCGTTGCATGGGCGTGCGGATCGAGATGGAGGAGGGCAACCCGTTTGTCTACGAAGTGAGCCTGGACGGCTATCTGGCTGCGCCGAGCGAGTCGCCGAACCCGGATGAAGCGCGCACGCGTTACTACCGCGCCGAGGTGTACCTGCACAACGGCAGCCAGGAGTACGACTTGATGGGCTTCACTCAGGATCAGATCACCCGTGATGTGCTCGATCAGTTTGAAAGCCATCGACAGCTCCTGGGCCGTGTCTATAGCTAAGACTTGAGTGACGCGGTGCATATCAACTGCACCGCAATCCTTGTGGGAGCGAGCCTGCTCGCGATAGCAGTGGGTCAGACAACGTTGATGTTGAATGTAAGACCCTCATCGCGAGCAGGCTCGCTCCCACAGGTCAGTGCACTAACAAAAACGCCGCGATCCTCTCGCGGCGTTTTTGTGTCTGCTGTCTTACCCCAGGTTCTTGCCGAGCAGCGCGTGGTACAGCTCGCTGTCGCCGAGAATCCCCACCACTTTATTGTTGTCATGCAGTACCAGCTTGTTGCCGGTCTGATAACGAATCTGCAGCGCGTCGCGCATGCCGATGTTCGAGTCCACCAGCGTTGGGCGACGGCCCAGGCCTTCCACCGCTTGCCCCGGTACCCAGTTCTGCAGGTCCAGGCTTGAGCCGTTCTGGCGTGCACCCTTGATGGTGTTGCCTTCGGCCAGGTCCAGCCACGAATCGCCGCCCGGATCCAGGCACACCGAACCGTTGATGCGTTTGCAGTTGTCCAGCGTGCGCATCAGGCTGCGACCGCACAGTACGTTCAGCGGGTTGGTGTGCGCGACGAAGGTCCGCACGTAGTCATCGGCCGGGTTGAGGACGATTTCTTCCGGTTTGCTGTACTGGATGATCCGGCCGTCTTTCATGATCGCGATACGGCTACCAAGTTTCAGCGCTTCATCGAGGTCGTGACTGACGAAGACGATGGTCTTGTGCAGCTTGCGCTGCAGTTCCAGCAGTTCGTCTTGCAGGCCTTGGCGAATCAGCGGGTCAAGTGCCGAGAAGGGTTCGTCCATCAGCAGGATGTCGGCGTCCATCGCCAGCGCGCGGGCCAGGCCCACACGTTGCTGCATGCCGCCGGAAAGTTCGTCGGGCTTCTTGTTGCGCCATTGGGTCAGGCCCACCAGTTCGAGCTTGTCATCGACCAGCTGGCGACGTTCCTTCTCGGGACGACCCTGCATTTCGAGGCCGAAGCTGATGTTCTCGCGCACCGTCAGCCAAGGCATCAGGGCGAACTTCTGGAACACCATGGCGATGCGCTTGGTGCGCATCATTTTCAGCTCGGCCGGGGTGCAGGAAGCGATGTCGATCTGGCGGCCTTCATGTTCGACGAACAGCTTGCCACGGCTGACCGTGTTCAAGCCGTTGATGCAGCGCAGCAGGCTGGATTTGCCGGAGCCGGAGAGGCCCATCAGCACGCAGATTTCGCCTTTCTCGATGTCCAGGCTGGCTTTTTCAACGCCAACGATTTGCCCGGTTTTTTTCAGGATCTGGTCGCGGGTCATGCCCTGATCCAGCAGCTTGAGGGCCTCGCGTGGATCCTTGGAGAAGATTACGTCGACCTTATCGAAGCGAATTATGCTCATGCGTCACCCCCTACTTTAGCTTCGGGTTGTTTGCAGATACGGTCGAGCATGATCGCCAGCAGTACGATCGCCAACCCGGCTTCGAAGCCCAGGGCGATATCAGCAGTGTTCAGTGCGTTGACCACAGGTTTGCCCAGGCCGTCGGCGCCCACCAGTGCCGCGATCACCACCATCGACAACGACAGCATGATGCACTGGGTGATACCGGCTGCGATGCTTGGCATGGCGTGGGGCAGTTCAATACGCGAGAGCAGTTGACGGCGCGAGCAGCCAAAGGCCTTGCCAGCGTCCATCAGTTCTTGCGGCACATCGCGGATGCCCAGGTAGGTCAGGCGGATAGGCGCGGCAATCGCGAACACTACCGTTGAAATCAGACCCGGGACCACACCCAGACCGAACAGGGTCAGGGTAGGAATGAGGTACACGAACGTCGGTACGGTCTGCATCAGATCGAGCACCGGACGCATCAGCGTGTAGAACATCGGTTTGTGCGCGGCGACGATGCCCAACGGCACGCCGATGATCACGCAGACAAAGGTAGCGAACAGAACCTGGGCGAGGGTTTCCATGGTTTCCTGCCAGTAACCCAGATTGAGGATCAGCAGGAAGGAGGCGATCACGAAAGCGGTCAGGCCCCATTTGCGTTGGATGAAGTGAGCCAGCAGTGCGATCAATCCGATCAGTGCCAGCGGGTTGAACCAGGTCAGCGCAAACGTCACGCCGTGGATCATCGTTTCCAGTGTCGTGGCGATCGCATCGAATGTGCTGGCGCCGTGTTGCGTCAACCATTCAACGAAGGCAGCGATGTACTGGCCTAAAGGGATTTTCTGATCAATCAGCATGGTAGTGAACGTCCGCATGCGAGGAAAAAAACAGCCCGGGCGAGCGAACTCGCCCGGCGTCAACGATTACTGTGCAAGCTTGGCTTTCACGGCTTCCAGGCCAGGTTTACCGTCAATGGTGGTCACGCCAGCGAGCCAGGTATCGAGTACCTGTGGGTTCTTTTTCAGCCAGGCCTTGGCAGCTGCTTCAGGCTTCATCTTGTCGTCCAGGATGTTGCCCATCAGCGAGCTTTCCATGTCTACGGTGAACTCCAGATTCTTCAGCAACTGGCCAACGTTGCTGCATTCCTGGGTGTAGCCCTTGCGGGTATTGGTCAGGACTGTCGCCGCACCGAAATCCGGGCCGAAATAATCATCGCCACCGGTGAGGTACTGGATCTTGAAGCGCTTGTTCATCGGGTGCGGTGCCCAGCCCAGGAACACCACGGCGGTGTTGCGCTTCTGAGCGCGGTCGACCTGGGAGAGCATGCCGGCTTCACTGGACTCGACCACTTTGAAACCAGCGTCTTTGAGGCCGAAGGCGTTCTTGTCGATCATACTCTGGATCAGGCGGTTGCCATCGTTACCCGGCTCGATCCCATAGATTTTGCCGTCGAGTTCTTTCTTGAATTTGGTTATATCGGCGAAGTCATGCAGGCCTTTGTCGTAAAGCGCTTGTGGCACCGCCAGGGTGTACTTGGCGCCTTTGAGGTTGGTGCGCACGGTTTCCACGGTGCCGGCATCGCGGTAGGCCTTGATGTCGTTTTCCATGGTCGGCATCCAGTTGCCGAGGAACACGTCCATGTTCTTGCCGTCGGCCAGGGACTTGTAGGTCACCGGAACGGAAATCATGGTGGTCTTGGTCTTGTAGCCCAGCGCGTCGAGCACGACGCTGGTGGTCGCGGTGGTGGCCGTAATGTCGGTCCAGCCGACATCGGAGAAGTTTACGGTGCTGCACTGCGCCGGTTCTGCGGCATGAGCCAGAAGCGGCAGACTCAGCATCGCGGCCAACAACAACGACGGGGAACCTATTTTCATGGGTGGACTCCTGAGTGTTTTTTATGGCGGTGTTCTGACCGCACTTATGAGTGTTGCGGTTGGTCGGCGTTATGAAGACTGCTCTACCACAGCGCCGTGCAATCGAGTCGAGACTGATCATGGACCAGTGAAATTCTGACGCCTACAGGGTGCGTCGTATCCAGTACAGGGATGGTCGCTTCCAGTGTCGGTGAGGTCGTTTACAGCTTTTTTCAGCGCTTTTTAGTCCTCTGAACTGTAAAAAAACGGCCAAAATATGCCGTCTGCGGCCAGCGGCGTTAGTGGACATGGGTACGTCGGTGTGAGACGTCGAACGACATCGCAAAAGCCCGATGATGGGTTATCTCGGCGGATCGCAGCTTGAGCGTAGCAGCTCCGTCACCGGGTGCTTTGACACCTGGAATCTGCTCATCGAGGAGTCTCGCAAGTCATGGCTATCAGTGTTTTCGACCTGTTCAAAATCGGTATTGGCCCCTCTAGTTCCCACACGGTGGGGCCTATGCGCGCTGCGGCGTTATTCGTCGAGTCGCTGCGCGAGAAGGGGCTGCTGGAGCAGGTGCACCGGATCGAGGTCCAGCTGTTCGGTTCGTTGTCGGCCACCGGCATCGGTCACGGCAGCGACAATGCGGTGATCATGGGTTTGATGGGCGAATGGCCGGACGCGATTGACCCGTCGCAAATCGGCATTCGCATCGAAACCCTGCGTGAAACCCACACACTGTTGCTCGACGGTCGCTTGCCGGTGCCCTTCATCTGGGCCCGGGACATGCGCCTGATCGATGAGAACCTGCCATTCCATCCCAATGCGATGACCCTGGTGGCTGAAGGTGAAAACGGTGAGTTGCACCGCGACACCTACTATTCAGTCGGCGGTGGTTTTGTCGTTGATGAGGCGCAGGCTTCAAGCGGCGTGGTCGATCTGGACAGCACCGTGTTGCCTTACGATTTTTCCAGCGCAGCGGAGCTGCTTGCCCTGTGCAAGAAACACAATTTGCGCGTCGCCGAATTGATGATGGCGAACGAAAAGGTCTGGCGTTCGGAAGAGGAAATCCGCAGCGGCCTGATGAAACTCTGGCGCGCCATGCAGGACTGCGTCGAGCAGGGTCTCAAGCACGAAGGCATCCTGCCTGGCGGTCTGAATGTACGCCGCCGTGCCGCTAAGCTGCATCGCAGCCTGCAAGAGTTGAACAAGCCCAACGTGATCGGCTCGACCTTGAGCGCCATGGAGTGGGTCAACCTGTTCGCCCTCGCGGTCAACGAAGAAAATGCGGCAGGCGGGCGGATGGTCACGGCACCGACTAACGGCGCGGCCGGGATCATCCCGGCGGTGTTGCACTACTTCATGAAGTTCAGCGAGGCGGTGACGGACGCTAACGTCGTCGACTATTTCCTCGGTGCGGCGGCGGTCGGGATCCTGTGTAAAAAGAACGCCTCGATTTCCGGTGCTGAAGTCGGTTGCCAGGGTGAAGTCGGTTCGGCCTGCGCGATGGCGGCGGCAGGGCTGGCGGAGATTCTTGGTGCGACGCCGGAGCAACTCTGCAACGCGGCGGAAATCGGCCTGGAGCACAACCTTGGCCTGACGTGCGACCCGGTCGGCGGACTGGTGCAGGTGCCGTGCATCGAGCGCAACGCGATTGCCGCGGTGAAGGCTATCAACGCTGCACAAATGGCCCTGCGCGGTGACGGTCAACACTTCATCTCGCTGGACCGGGTGATCCGCACTATGCGCGATACCGGCGCCGACATGCACGATAAATACAAAGAGACATCGCGCGGTGGGTTGGCGGTCAGCGCGGTAGAGTGCTGAGACCCAATTGACCCTATCGCGAGCAGGCTCGCTCCCACATTGGCAGCGCAAATCCTGTGGGAGCGAGCCTGCTCGCGAAGAGGGCGAACCAGTCAAAACTGCGCGTTAAGTGAACACTGATCCAACTGAGCGCCACCTTTTAGCGCGTCGCAATCAGGCAACAAATACCCCAACGGTCAGACGTCATTCCGGGCTCTGACCGCTCGTCACCTGTGCCTTGGGTGACACTCTTCCCCGGCACTGTTGATGCGCTTCCAAAAAGTGCTACCGATTTGCTCACACCCCGCGGGGTAGGGCATCTGCCAGCCTGATAACCCTTACGCGTCGACTGAGCTCTATAGACACATATAGACACATCGCGACGTCGTTTTCAGGAGTTATTGAATGCGCATTCAACTTTAGGCATGGCAATTGCTCTGTCATAACAAAGCCCCGTCTCACGCAAGAGAACGATGGCCATAACAAGAGCCTCCGCCTGAGGCCATCACCCGCTTTGTGTGAGGAGATACCGCGATGACGTCGTTCAACTCAGGGGCCCAACCCCAGAACCGTGCGCCTCAATCCATCGGCTTTTTGCTGCTGGACAATTTCACGCTGATTTCCCTGGCTTCTGCCGTAGAACCCCTGCGCATGGCCAACCAATTGTCCGGTCGCGAGCTGTATCGCTGGAGCACCCTCACCGTTGATGGCGGTCAGGTCTGGGCCAGTGACGGCCTGCAAATCACTCCTGACGCCTCCATGCACAAAGCCCCGGCCCTGGACACCGTGATTGTCTGTGGCGGCATCGGCATTCAACGCACCGTAACCCGTGAACACGTGTCGTGGCTGCAAAGCCAGGCCCGTCAGTCGCGCCGTCTCGGTGCGGTCTGCACCGGTAGCTGGGCCCTGGCGTGTGCCGGTCTGCTGGATGGTTTCGATTGCAGCGTGCACTGGGAATGTCTGGCGTCGATGCAGGAAGCTTTCCCGCGGGTGGCCATGAGCACTCGCTTGTTCACCCTCGACCGTAACCGGTTCACCAGCTCCGGCGGCACCGCGCCACTGGACATGATGCTGCACCTGATCAGTCGCGACCATGGCCGTGAACTGTCGGCAGCAATCTCGGAAATGTTCGTCTACGAGCGCATCCGCAATGAACAGGATCACCAGCGCGTGCCGCTCAAGCACATGCTCGGCACCAATCAGCCGAAGTTGCAGGAAATCGTCGCGCTGATGGAGGCCAACCTTGAAGAGCCGATCGACCTCGATGAACTGGCGGTGTATGTCGCCGTTTCACGTCGTCAGCTGGAGCGGCTGTTCCAGAAATACCTGCACTGCTCGCCGTCGCGCTACTACCTCAAGCTGCGGCTGATCCGCGCCCGGCAATTGCTCAAGCAAACGCCGATGTCGATCATCGAAGTGGCCTCGGTCTGCGGCTTTGTGTCCACACCGCACTTCTCCAAGTGCTACCGCGAATACTTCGGCATTCCACCGCGTGACGAGCGCGTCGGTTCCAACACCACCCAACAGGTGGCGATGATGCCGATTCCGCAGGCACTGGTGCTGGCACCGTTGTCCGGGCCGATGTCGGCGTTGAGTCAGGCGCGTAACGAGTCGACTTTCGCTAGTGTAAGGCTCTAAACCGCAGCGCCTTCATCGCGAGCCTGCTCGCTCCCACACTGGATCTGTGAACGACACAAAACCAATGTGGGAGCGAGCCTGCTCGCGATGGTGATCTATCAGGCGCTACGGCTTTGCTGGTACAGCGCCAATGCCGGCAGCAGTTGCTTGTCGATCGCCTGGCGCACGGCGGGCAGAATCGTTGCGCTGCTGGTGTACATGTCCTTGACCATTTTGCGCAGCTCATAGGCTCGCATGTCATCCAGGCCACGTACCGCGCATTCACAGGCCTGCTCTGCAGTGGCCCCCATCGGGACTTCAAATCCGCGTGCCTTGAGCTGGCCCAACAGGTCTTCCTGGTCAATCAAATCAGCGTGCATCATGACGCAATCCTTCTTCAGGGAACGGTGTCGTGGTTCGATTCTGGTAGGGGTGATGGGACGGGGCAAGGACGATTTGTCGCAATGGCCGCTATACCTATGAACAGGTCGTTTTCGACTAACTTGCGTGAGTGGGGAGTCGGCACACTGGACTCAGCTGGCTTCACGAAGGTTTGGTCACCCTCGCGCAACAGCTCCTCAACAGTAACTTCTGCCTCGATCCTGTCACGGCTTGATCGGGGCTTTTTTTTGTCTGTGAATCAGGTCGTTATGGGTGTCCGGTCTACCGCCATCGCGAGCAGGCTCGCTCCCACATGGGATCGCATACCCCTGTGGGAGCGAGCCTGCTCCGGGCGGCGTTCCGACGATGAACGATGACGCGGTCTAACGTTGCAACACCAAAATGCGCGACAACAATTCATCGCGATCGATGTAGCAGCCCTGGAAATGCCGGGCGCCGCTGCTGGGGTCGAAAGCGTTACGGGCATGCAGGGTTCGGCGGTTGTCGAAGCACCACATTTCACCAGGATTGAGTCGGGTGATAAGCCTGAAACGCGCTTCGCGGGTCATGGCGATAAACCGTCGATAGGCCCGGTACAACCTGGGCATTTGCTCGACCGATGCATCGAACGGCCCCCGCAGGAAATTCGCCATGCGGATTTCCGACACGTGCCCCAGCGYATCGAGGGCGATGATCGGTGCCAGGCAGCGGTAGTCGCTGTGGCGGTCCTTGTTGCGAAACTCCACGGGGATCTCGCACAGCGCCCGGAAGGCCTCGGGGTCTTCCTGACGCAAGGCGTCGGCAATGGCAAACCCGTCGACAAAAATGCTCTCGCCACCGTTCGCGTCATTGACCAGGCAATGCAGAAATTGCAGCCCCGGTTGCAACTCTCGTGTCGGCAGATCGCTGTGCAGTGGCAGGTTGAACGCGGTGTAAGCGTTGCTGTCGGCGTCGGCCTTGGATTGCACGTTGAACAAAACGCCGAAATTGCTCTCGCGGATAAACGAAATCCGCTTGGCGATGTGTGTCAGCGAGCCGGGTTCGGTAGGGATGCCGCGTACTTGGGACAGGCCGATATCGCGCAGTGCCAGAAGCCATTGCAGCAGTGCCTTGGGATCGTCCATCACCGCCTGGTACTCGAACACCGGCAGCTTCAGTTGGCTGTTCCACAGTTGGCTTTTCGGTTTGCCGGCACAACGTTCGGCGCGGGATTCATCGTCATAGGCGTGAGCACGCAACCAGCCGGGATCGAAGCGGCTGGTATGGCCGTCGAGCCAGTCGATAGACAGACAGCCCTGCGCATCCACTTGGGCTACGGAGGGGGACAGATCTTCAGCGACATCGACGATTTCCAGCACCTGTTCGCGGGTCACGGCATACACGCAAACCGGGCACGGACAGTTGTCGCGCAACCATTGATGATGAAAGGGGCTGACCCGACCATCGGCCCACTTCACCAGCACGTGATCCGCCAGGGTTTGCACGGTGGTCAACGCACTGATCAAAGGGTAACTGCGGAAGTCGGCAACAGCGGCGGCGGTGTTCATGCGAGCTCCTTGTCTTGATTGTTATTTTTCAGGCGGTAGGGCGATCACGCGGCCAATGTAGGCAGGGGTGGGCAGGTCCGATTGCAATGCGGTCATGGCCAGCAGTTTGTTCAGTACCGGCTCGCTGAACGGTGCCGAGCGTGGCCCCGCGAGGTCGACGTGCAGCAGCATTTGTTCGTTGCCCGCCAATTCCTTTTCGTCGCCGACCAGATGCAGGCTGTGATAGAGGTGCAGGCGTTTACGGTCGTGACCAATGATCTGGGTGTGCACCTCGACCTCGGCGCCGAGCTTCACTTCGTGCAGGTAATTGAGGTGCAGTTCGAGGGTGAACAGCGAGTTGCCGCTGGCTTCGCGGTTGTTGCTGTCCATGCCCAATTGATCCATCAGCGCATCGGTGGCGTAGCTGAAGATCAGCAGGTAAAACGCATCGCGCAGATGGCCGTTGTAGTCGACCCAGTCGGGGGCGATGGTGGTTGTGTAGGTGGTGAGGGTTGGCATTGTTCAGGTTCCGACGTTGGTGGTGACAGGACTGACGCTATCGCGAGCAGGCTCGCTCCCACAGGGTTTACGCTGTCTTTGTGGGAGCGAGCCTGCTCGCGATGGGGGCGGACCTGCTGGCGGGTTATTCGCTGAAGGTCATGCCATGTTTGGCCTTGGTGGTTTTCACTGCCTCCAGCACCGCCAACAAACAGTCATCACGATAGCGCTCCAGCGCCGAAATGCTGTGTTTGCCCAGTTGATCGCTGGTGCCGTCGACCACGTCGTCGATCAGCTTGTCGGTCAGTTCCGGTGCGGGCAGGTAAGTCCACGGCAGTTGCAGCGCCGGACCGAACTGTGCCATGAAGTGCCGCATACCAGCATCGCCACCGGCCAGGGTGTAGGTCAGGAACGTACCCATGAACGACCAGCGCAACCCCGCGCCAAAACGGATTGCATCGTCGATTTCGCCGGTGGTTGCCACGCCGTCGTTGACCAGGTGCAGTGCCTCGCGCCACAGTGCTTCGAGCAGACGGTCAGCGATAAAGCCTGGTACTTCCTTGCGCACATGCAGCGGGCGCATGCCCAGCGATTCGTACACCTTCATGGCTGCCTGCACCGCTTCCGGTGCCGTGTTCTTGCCGCCGACCACTTCCACCAGTGGCAACAGATAAACCGGGTTGAACGGATGGCCGACCACGCAACGTTCCGGGTGGGTCGAGCCCTCGTAGAACTCGCTCGGCAACAGCCCTGAAGTGCTGGAGCCGATCAGTGCATTGGGCTTGGCCGCTGCACTGATTTTGCTGTGCAGTTCGAGCTTCAGTTCAAAGCGTTCCGGGGCGCTTTCCTGGATGAAGTCGGCATCGCGCACGCATTCTTCGATGGTTGCGACAAAGCGCAGGCGATCCTGTGATGCGCCGGGTGCCAGGCCTTGTTTTTCCAGCGCACCCCAGGCATTGGCGACACGTTTGCGCAGCGCGGCTTCGGCGCCAGGCGCCGGGTCCCAGGCCACCACATCAAGACCATGGGCGAGGGCGCGGGATACCCAGCCGCTGCCGATGACACCACTGCCCAGTGCGGCGAATGTTTTGATTTCGGTGATAAAGCTCATGGTGAATTCCTGGAAGATTTGGTGATCCTGTGTGGGAGCGAGCCTGCTCGCGATGGCGGTATTCCTGCCGCAGATATGCGTTGGATGTACTGACGCCATCGCGAGCAGGCTCACTCCCACGGGGGGAAATAGGTGTGGTGTGGTTTAACCGCGCTTGGTCAGGCCCATCTTCGCCCGGCCTTCGGCTGGGGTCAGAACGCGGGCGCCGAGGCGGCTGAGGATTTCGCTGGCACGTTCGACCAGTTGGCCGTTGGTCGCCAGTACGCCGCGATCCAGCCAGATGTTGTCTTCCAGCCCGACCCGCACGTTGCCGCCCAGCAGCACCGCTTGAGCCGCCATCGGCATTTGCATGCGACCGATGCCAAACCCGGCCCAGACCGCATTGGCCGGCAGGTTGTCGACCATGGCTTTCATGGTGGTGGTGTCAGCCGGTGCGCCCCATGGGATGCCCAGGCACAGCTGGAACAGCGGGTCGTCGAGCAGGCCTTCCTTGATCAACTGTTTGGCAAACCACAGGTGACCGGTGTCGAAGATTTCCAGCTCGGCTTTTACGCCCAGCTCTTGAATGCGTTTGGCGCCAGCGCGTAGCTGGGCCGGGGTGGAGACGTAAATGGTGTCGCCGTCGCCGAAGTTCAGGGTGCCGCAGTCGAGTGTGCAGATTTCCGGCAGCAGCTCTTCGACGTGAGCCAGACGGGTCAGCGGGCCAACCAGGTCGGTGTTCGGGCCGAACTCCATCGGGTTCTCGCCAGCGCCGATTTCCAGGTCGCCGCCCATGCCAGCCGTCAGGTTGACGATGATGTCGACGTCCGCTTCGCGGATGCGCTCCATCACTTCACGGTACAGCGCCACATCGCGGCTGAACTTGCCGGTTTCAGGGTTGCGCACGTGGCAGTGGACCACGGTGGCGCCGGCTTTGGCGGCTTCCACGGCCGCGGCCGCGATCTGTTTTGGGGTGACCGGCACGTGTGGGCTCTTGGCGGTCGTGTCGCCAGCACCGGTGAGTGCGCAGGTGATGATGACGTCGTGGTTCATGGTGCGGTTTCCTTCAGACATGATTTTTGGGCGTAGCGGGCCCGCTCGCAGCCGAAACCGGCTGCGAAGAGGGGATTCATTCGGGTTTATTGACTGCTCAGTTGCAGGTTCTCGGCAGCCGGTTTGCCGTCGAAGGTGGTCACGCCTTCAAGCCAGCGCTGCTTGTCTTGCGGGTGATCCTTGAGCCATTGCTTGGCTGATTCGAACGCGTCCTTGTGATCGAGCAGCGGTTGCATCATCCGGCTCTCGTCTTCGGCGGTGAACGTCAGGTTGCTCAGCAAGCGGCTGACGTTCGGGCACTGGCTGGCGTAGTTCGGGGCGGTCACGGTCCAGACGGTGGCCGAGCCTTCATTCGGGCCCAGGGCGTCCTGGCTGCCGGTGAGGTAGGTCATTTTCACGTTGACGTTCATCGGGTGCGGCGCCCAGCCGAAGAACACCACGGCTTCGTTGCGTCGTACGGCGCGATCGACTGCCGCGAGCATGCCGGCCTCACTGGATTCGACCAGCTGGAATTTGCCCAGGCCGAACTGGTTCTTGGCGATCATTTCCTTGATCTGGGTGTTGGCGCCCGAACCCGGCTCGATGCCGTAGATCTTGCCGCCCAGTTCTTTTTCGAACTTGGCGATATCGGCGAAGGTTTTCAGGCCCTTGTCGGCGAGGTAGGTCGGCACGGCCAGGGTGGCACGGGCATCCTTGAGGCTCGGTTCGCTCAGGACGGTCACCTGCTTGCCGGCGACAAACGGAGTGATGGTCTGGGTCATCAGCGGATTCCAGTAGCCGAGGAACATGTCCAGGCGCTGGTCGCGGATGCCGGCAAAGATGATTTGCTGGGAAGCACTGGTTTGTTTGGTCTTGTAGCCGAGGCCATCGAGCAGGACCTGGGTCATGGCGCTGGTGGCGATCACGTCGGTCCAGTTCACCACGCCCATGCGCACGTTCTGGCAGGCGGCGGGGTCGGCAGCCATTGCGCCGGAACTCAAGAAAGCGGTACCACTGAGTGCGAGAACGCAGCTGCTGATCAGTCGTTTCATGGTGGGATCCTCGGCAGGTCGTTATTGTGGGGTCCGGCGTCTCTGTGCGCCGGTGATGTCACGTTACGCAGCTGAACCCTGCAGAAAACGCACAGCGGCGACCAGCTCTTGCACTGCAGCGACCTGTGCTCTTGTCTGTCGCTTGCAAGTGGCGTATCAACGTCCACACGCTGCCCGCCATCCGAGTGCGTTCCATGTCCCAGGATTTCTACTTTCTGTTGATGCCGGGTTTCTCGGCCATCGGTTTCATCTCGGCGATCGAACCGTTGCGGGTGGCCAACCGCTTTCGCGGCGAGTTGTACCGCTGGCATGTGCTGAGCGCCGACGGCGGTCCGGTATTGGCCAGCAACGGCATGTCGCTCAACGCCGATGCGGCGCTGGAACCACTGAAAAAGGGCGCGACCTTGCTGGTGGTCGCGGGGTTCGAGCCATTGAAGTTCGTCAACCCGACACTGGAGCACTGGCTGCGTCGCCTGGATCACGATGGCGTGACCTTGGGTGGCATCGACACCGGCAGTTTTGTCCTCGCCGAAGCGGGGCTGCTCGACGGCCACCGCGTGACCCTGCACTGGGAAGCCATCGATGCGTTCAAGGAGTCTTATCCACAGCTCAGCGTGACCCAGGAGCTGTTCGAGATCGACCGGCGCCGCATCACCTCCGCCGGTGGCACAGCCTCTATCGACCTGATGCTTGACCTGATCGCCCAGGCTCACGGCCCCGAGTTGGCGATCCAGGTCAGCGAGCAGTTCGTGCTCGGGCGCATCCGCCCGCGCAAAGACCACCAACGCATGCAGATCGCCACGCGCTATGGCATCAGCAACAAGAAACTGGTGCACGTCATTGGCGAGATGGAACAACACAGCGAGCCGCCGCTCAGCACGCTGGAACTGGCGGACTCGATCAAGGTGACGCGACGTCAGCTTGAGCGGCTGTTCCGCTTGCACCTCAACGACACGCCGAGCAATTTCTACCTGGGGCTAAGACTGGAAAAAGCCCGGCAACTGCTGCGCCAGACCGACATGAGCGTGCTGGAAGTGAGCATCGCCTGCGGGTTTGAATCGCCGTCGTATTTCACCCGCAGTTATCGGACCCGGTTTGCCCGCTGCCCGCGCGAGGATCGACGGCGATTGGGGGATGGGCGGGAGGTGGTTTGACAGGCATTTACAGTGATTTATACTCGACACTATAAATTATAGTAGTTTCAATAATTGAGTATAAAGCCATGTCGAAAAACACCGGTTTTGTATTTCGTCGCCCCAGCCTGGCTCAAAATATTGCCGATGGCTTGATGGGGACCGGAATCCAGGACTACACCTCTGGCCTGTTCCTGGCCGCGCCACGGCGTACAGGGAAAAGCACCTTCCTGCGCGAAGACCTGATACCGGAATGTGAATCCCGAGGTTGGTTGACGGTCTACGTTGATCTCTGGGCTAACAGGGAAAAAGATCCTGCTGACCTGATTGCCACCGCAATTGCGGGGGCATTGGTGCCGTATGAGAAGGGCATTCGAAAACTGGCCAAGTCGATGGGCGTCGAAAAACTCAGTTTTCTGCGTACGCTGTCCTGGGATTTCAGCAAGCCACAATTGCCCGAAGGCGCGACGCTGACTCAAGCCCTGGAACTGCTGCACAACGCTGCTGGCAAGACTGTTGTGCTGGTGATCGACGAAGCACAGCATGCGTTGAGCACTGACGCGGGAGTCAACGCCATGTTTGGGCTCAAGGCCGCTCGGGACCAGCTGAATCAAGGGCGTGAAGGCGATTCCAGTGGTTTGCGTCTGGTGTTCACCGGCTCCAATCGCGACAAACTGGCTCACCTTGTGCTGAGCCGAAACCAGCCTTTCTACGGTTCCAGCATTACTCCGTTCCCTCTATTGAGCAAAGCGTTCACCCAAGCCTACACCGTTCATTTGAATGCCCATTTGGCGCAGACCAACCAGTTTGTCGCTGAAGACATCGACGAGGCTTTCGAATTAGTGGGGCGCCGTCCTGAAATGCTCCGGACCATTATTGGTGAGGTAGCCCTGGAACTGGGCGAAGCAAGCAATCTGAGCCAATTGCTACGAAGCAGCGCCGAATTGTTGCGTGCCGGCGTGTGGACTGAGTTTGAAAGCGCCTGGAACGCCCTGACCGTTGCACAGCGTGCAGTATTGCAAGTCATGGTCGAGCGTTCGCAGAGCAACGAACCTTTTGCACCCTTCACCGACGCGACGTTGGTTGCGGTGACAAAAGCACTGGAAGCGATGGGCAGTGAGGTGGTGCCGGGCACACAGACCATCCAGGCGTGCATCGATGCCTTGCGTGAAAAGGAACTGGTCTGGAAATCGAATCGCGGCGCTTACGCGCTTGAGGACAAGTCGTTTGCCGACTGGCTCAAGCACTATCGCGCCCAGAAGGCTCAGTAAGCCTACTTCTTCATCAACCCGGAACATGCCGCCTTGTATGCCTCATGCTGATACTTGTTCAGCGTCGTCGGCAGGGCAAAGTCGAACTTCTTGTTCTGTGCATTGATGGTCTGCGGTGAGAGCAGGGTGACGTCGCAGTTGTCCAGCAACTGGAAAACCCCTTCGATCTTGAAGGTGGTCGGGCCTCCGGCGAATTCGCCTTTTTTGCTGCGCTTCTTGATTGCGATGCGCTGAATGCCGTTGTCACGAACAAAGGCGCCGACCTGCGCGGCGAAGGCTTTGACGTTGGCGGCTTCGTCATCGTCGTCGAGGGCGATCTTTTTGGTGCTCAGTGCGACATGAGTCAGCACCTGATTGTCGAGGGAGGCAACGGCGATGATCGCTTCGCTGCCTTTGATTTCGATACCGCAGATTTTCATGGACACGCCTTGAGATGATGGGGCTGTAGCCGGGCCGTAGAACCGCGCTTACTGCTGGCCGATCGATTCCAGAAACTCCGACCGTTCGTCGCTCTTGCTCGCCAGGCAATCGTTCAGGTCCATGGTGTAGGTCTTGCTGCCCACCGCTGCGGGGAACGCTGCAATCGCGCAATCGGCATCCCGCGATTTCATCCAGAGCTGCTCGGCAGTCTGGAGTTTGCCGGTGATGTCTGCCAACTGCGCCTTGTTGTTCGCATATTGGGTTTTCATCCGATCCAGCAACCCCTGGAAATTGTCCTTGAGCAGTTGTTCGGCGGTGTTTTTGCTATAGGTCGAACATTCCAGGGTCTGGACGTCGTTTTCGACCGCATCGCACGGGTTTTTGTCGGCTTCTTCTGCCGCCTGTACGCCGGTCGCTATCAGTGCCAAAGCCAGGAAGATCGATTTCATTGCGTTGCCGCCCCTTGTTCCAGTAATGCATCCAGTGATGCGGCGAATTCTGGCCCAACTATTCGGGAAAGAACAGGAGGGCAAAGGGCCTGCGGTGAGACCCTTTGTCGCGTATTGACGCTTTCGGCAATTCCCCTGTCGTTTTTGCACCCGGCTGCCCCGTCCCTCAAGCATATGCTGACCCAAAGCGCCGGCAGACGATTCGGCGCATGAATCGCTAATAGGGGACTGCCTGATGAGCCCAGCCGAATTGCACGCCGACAGCATCGTTATCGACGGGCTGATTATTGCCAAGTGGAACCGCGAGCTGTTTGAAGATATGCGCAAAGGCGGCTTGACCGCGGCCAACTGCACCGTGTCGGTGTGGGAGGGGTTCCAGGCAACCGTCAACAACATCGCCGCCAGCCAGAAGCTGATCCGTGAGAACAGCGACCTGGTGATTCCGGTGCGCACCACCGCCGACATCCGCAAAGCCAAGGAGCAGGGCAAGACCGGCATCCTGTTCGGCTTCCAGAACGCTCACGCCTTCGAAGACCAGATCGGCTATGTCGAGGTCTTCAAGCAGCTGGGCGTCGGTATTGTGCAGATGTGCTACAACACCCAGAACCTGGTCGGTACCGGTTGCTACGAGCGCGATGGCGGCCTGTCGGGTTTCGGTCGTGAAATCGTTGCCGAGATGAACCGCGTCGGCGTCATGTGCGACCTGTCCCACGTCGGCTCGAAGACTTCCGAAGAAGTCATCCTCGAATCCAAGAAGCCGGTGTGCTACTCCCATTGCCTGCCGTCGGGTCTGAAAGTGCACCCGCGCAACAAGTCCGATGAAGAATTGAAGTTCATCGCCGATCACGGCGGTTTCGTCGGCGTGACCATGTTCGCGCCGTTCCTGGCCAAGGGTATCGATTCGACCATCGACGATTACGCCGAAGCCATCGAATACACCATGAACATCGTTGGCGAAGACGCCATCGGCATCGGCACCGACTTCACCCAGGGCCATGGCCAGGACTTCTTCGAATACCTGACCCATGACAAGGGCTACGCCCGCCGTCTGACCAGCTTCGGCAAGATCATCAACCCGCTGGGCATCCGCACCGTGGGCGAGTTCCCGAACCTGACCGAAACGCTGCTCAAGCGCGGCCATTCCGAGCGCGTCGTGCGCAAGATCATGGGCGAAAACTGGGTCAACGTCCTGAAAGACGTTTGGGGTGAATAACACCATTTTCAACCAACTATCCCTGTAGCAGCTGCCGAGGTACGAGGCTGCGTTGCGGTCCGCAGGACCGCCCTCGGGGGGCCGCTTCGCAGCCCAACGCAGCCTCGTGCCTCGGCAGCTGCTACATATCGCCTCAATACAACGAATTCTGGAGTTTTACGCATGGCCAAGATCGCCCCACAACTGCCAATCGAAGTCGACAGCGAAACCGGTGTCTGGACCTCTGACGCCCTGCCGATGCTGTATGTACCGCGTCACTTCTTCGTCAACAACCACATGGGCATCGAGGAAGTGCTGGGCGCTGACGCCTATGCCGAGATCCTCTACAAGGCTGGCTACAAGTCCGCCTGGCACTGGTGTGAAAAAGAAGCTGAATGCCACGGCCTGGAAGGCGTTGCGGTGTTCGAGCACTACATGAAGCGCCTGTCGCAACGTGGCTGGGGCCTGTTCAAGATCCAGGACATCGACCTCGACAAAGGCACTGCCAGCGTCAAGCTCGAGCACTCGGCATTCGTCTACGTCTACGGCAAGGTCGGACGCAAGGTCGACTACATGTTCACTGGCTGGTTTGCCGGTGCCATGGACCAGATCCTGCAAGCGCGCGGCAGCAAGATTCGCACCGTCGCCGAACAGGTTTACGGTGGCTCTGAAGAAGGCCACGACGACGGCTTGTTCACCGTCAAGCCGTTGTAAGTCGAGGATCCTGCCATGGCTTTCGAAGCAATGTTCCAGCCGATTCAAATCGGCAAACTGACCATCCGCAACCGCGTGCTCAGCACCGCGCACGCCGAGGTTTACGCCACCGACGGCGGTATGACCACCGATCGGTACGTGAAGTACTACGAAGAGAAAGCCAAGGGCGGGATCGGCCTGGCGATTTGCGGCGGTTCTTCCAGCGTCGCCATCGACAGCCCGCAAGGCTGGTGGAAGTCGGTCAACCTGGCCGACGACCGGATTATTCCGCACTTCCAGAACCTGGCTGATGCCATGCACAAGCATGGCGCCAAGATCATGATCCAGATTACCCACATGGGCCGTCGTTCGCGTTGGGATGGCGAGCATTGGCCGACCCTGCTGTCGCCGTCGGGCATCCGTGAACCGGTGCACCGCGCGACCTGCAAAACCATCGAGCCGGAAGAAATCTGGCGGGTGATCGGCAACTACGCCAGTGCTGCTGCGCGTGCCAAGGCCGGTGGCCTGGACGGCGTAGAACTGTCGGCAGTGCACCAGCACATGATCGACCAGTTCTGGAGCCCGCGCGTCAACAAACGTACCGACGAATGGGGCGGCAGTTTCGAGAACCGCATGCGTTTCGGCCTGGAAGTAATCAAGGCTGTGCGTAAGGAAGTCGGTCCGGACTTCTGCGTCGGCATCCGTATCTGCGGTGACGAATTCCACCCTGATGGCCTGAGCCATGAGGACATGAAGCAGATCGCCAAGTACTACGACGACACCGGCATGATCGACTTCATCGGCGTCGTGGGTTCGGGGTGCGATACCCACAACACCCTGGCCAACGTTATCCCCAACATGAGTTATCCACCGGAGCCGTTCCTGCACTTGGCGGCCGGTATCAAGGAAGTGGTCAAGGCCCCGGTGCTGCACGCGCAGAACATCAAGGACCCGAACCAGGCAACCCGTATTCTGGAAGGCGGTTACGTCGACATGGTCGGCATGACCCGTGCGCACATCGCCGACCCGCACCTGATCGCCAAGATCAAGATGGGCCAGATCGACCAGATCAAACAATGCGTGGGTGCCAACTACTGCATCGACCGTCAGTACCAGGGTCTGGACGTGCTGTGCATCCAGAACGCCGCGACCTCCCGTGAATACATGGGCGTACCGCACATCATCGAGAAATCGACCGGTGTGAAACGCAAAGTCGTGGTGGTCGGTGCTGGCCCTGCGGGGATGGAAGCGGCACGTGTAGCCGCCGAACGTGGCCACGACGTGACCCTGTTCGAGAAGAAAGAATTCATCGGCGGACAGATCACTACCGCCTCGAAAGCCCCGCAACGGGACCAGATCGCCGGTATCACCCGTTGGTTCCAGCTGGAACTGGCGCGTTTGAAGGTCGACCTGCGCCTGGGCGTGGCCGCCGACGCGGCGACCATTCTCGACCTGCGTCCGGACATCGTGGTGCTCGCCGTTGGCGGTCATCCGTTCCTGGAGCAGAACGAACACTGGGGCGCGGCTGAAGGCCTGGTGGTCAGCAGTTGGGACGTGCTCGACGGCAAGGTTGCGCCGGGCAAGAACGTGCTGGTCTACGACACCATTTGCGAGTTCACCGGGATGTCGGTTGCCGACTACCTCGCCGACAAGGGCAGCCAGGTCGAGATCGTCACCGACGACATCAAGCCGGGCGTGGCCATCGGCGGCACGTCGTTCCCGACGTACTACCGCAGCATGTACCCGAAAGAAGTGATCATGACCGGCGACATGATGCTCGATAAGGTCTACCGCGAAGGCGACAAGCTGGTGGCGGTACTGGAAAACGAATACACCGGCGCCAAAGAGGAGCGGGTGGTCGACCAGGTCGTGGTCGAGAACGGCGTGCGGCCGGACGAAGAAATCTACTACGCGCTGAAGGAAGGCTCGCGCAACAAAGGCCAGATGGATATCGAAGCCTTGTTCGCGATCAAGCCTCAGCCATCGTTGAGCCAGTCGGGTGACGGCTACTTGCTGTTCCGCATCGGTGACTGCGTGGCCCAGCGCAACACGCACGCGGCGATCTACGACGCGTTGCGGTTGTGCAAGGATTTCTAACGGATTTACCACCATCACCTGTGGCGAGGGAGCTTGCTCCCGCTGGGCTGCGAAGCAGCCCCAAAACCTGCAGTCGAGGTGTATCAGGTGTACACCTGAGACTGTTTTGGGAGCGCTTCGCACTCCAGCGGGAGCAAGCTCCCTCGCCACAAGTAGGTGCGTCGCTCTCATCGGCACGCACATGACCCCGAGGTCTTTGGGAGCTCCACCATGTTAAACACCCTTCTTCCCATCCTGCTGTTTGCTGCCCTGGGCCTGGCTGTCCTGGGCGCGTTGCGGCGGGTGGCCATGTGGCGCCGGGGCCGTGCGTCCAAGGTCGATCTGATCGGCGGCCTGCTGGCCATGCCCAAACGCTACATGGTCGATCTGCACCACGTGGTGGCGCGGGACAAATACATCGCCAACACCCACGTCGCCACGGCGGGTGGTGCGGTGGCGTCCATCGTGCTGGCGATCCTGGTTCACGGTTTTGGCCTGCATAACCGTTTCCTCGGTTATGCACTGTTGTTGATGACGGCAGTGATGTTCGTCGGGGCGATCTTTGTTTACCTGCGTCGGCGCAACCCGCCGGCGCGTTTATCCAAAGGTCCGTGGATGCGCTTGCCGAAAAGTTTGCTGGCATTCTCGGCGTCGTTCTTCCTGGTGACCCTGCCGGTGGCGGGCATCCTTCCGGAAAACTTCGGCGGTTGGCTGTTGGCGGCGATCCTCGGTGTCGGCGTGCTGTGGGGCGTGTCCGAGTTGTTCTTCGGCATGACCTGGGGCGGGCCGATGAAGCACGCCTTCGCCGGTGCCTTGCACCTGGCCTGGCACCGTCGCGCCGAACGTTTTGGTGGTGGTCGTTCTACAGGTCTTAAACCGCTTGACCTGAACGATCCGCAAGCCCCCTTGGGCGTGGAAAAGCCCAAGGATTTTACCTGGAACCAACTGCTCGGCTTCGACGCCTGCGTGCAGTGCGGTAAATGCGAAGCGGCGTGCCCGGCGTTTGCCGCTGGCCAGCCGCTGAACCCGAAAAAACTGATTCAGGACATGGTCGTCGGCCTGGCCGGCGGCACTGACGCCAAGTTCGCTGGCAGTCCGTACCCAGGCAAGCCGATTGGCGAGCACGCCGGTAATCCGCATCAACCGATCGTCAACGGTCTGGTGGACGCTGAAACCCTGTGGTCTTGCACCACTTGCCGTGCCTGCGTTGAAGAATGCCCGATGATGATCGAGCACGTTGACGCCATCGTCGACATGCGTCGCCATCTGACCCTGGAAAAAGGCGCGACCCCGAACAAGGGTGCCGAAGTCCTGGAAAACCTGATTGCCACCGACAACCCAGGCGGTTTCGCGCCGGGTGGGCGGATGAACTGGGCGGCGGACCTGAACCTGACACTGCTCAGCGAGAAGAAATCCACCGACGTGCTGTTCTGGGTTGGCGACGGTGCATTCGATATGCGCAACCAGCGCACCTTGCGCGCCTTCGTCAAAGTGCTGAAAGCCGCGAAAGTCGACTTTGCCGTGCTCGGTCTTGAAGAGCGTGACAGCGGCGACGTGGCTCGCCGTCTGGGCGACGAAGCGACCTTCCAGCTGTTGGCCAAACGCAACATCCAGACCCTGGCCAAATACAGCTTCAATCGCATCGTTACCTGCGATCCGCACAGCTTCCACGTGCTGAAGAATGAATACGGCGCCTTTGATGGCAACTACCTGGTGCAGCACCACAGCACCTACATGGCGGAAATCATCGACGCTGGCGCGCTCAATCTGGGTCAGCACAAAGGCGACAGCGTGACCTACCACGACCCGTGCTACCTCGGCCGCTACAACGGCGAATACGAGGCACCGCGCCAGGTACTGCGTGCGCTGGGGATCGAGGTCAAGGAAATGCAACGTTCCGGTTTCCGTTCGCGCTGCTGTGGCGGTGGCGGCGGTGCGCCGATCACTGACATCCCGGGCAAGCAACGGATCCCCGACATGCGCATGGACGACATTCGCGAAACCGGTGCCGAGCTGGTGGCCGTGGGTTGCCCACAGTGCACGGCGATGCTCGAAGGCGTGGTCGAACCACGACCGCTGATCAAGGACATTGCCGAACTGGTGGCCGACGCGCTGCTTGAAGATGCGGCGCCCAGCAAGTCACCGGCACCGATTAAACGTCAACCCGCGGAGGCCCACTGATGAGCGACATTATCCGCCGCGATCCGCGTGCTGAATGGATCGCCCGCAACCGTCTGCATCCGCTGCATGCCGCCATGCAACCGGTGGAACACAGCTGGATGGGCCCCAACGGGATCATTCGCAAGAATCCTCACGGCATTGGTTTCATCGGCCCCAATGGCATCAAGCGGATCGACCGCAGTGGTGCCCAGCAAGGCGGGGCGACCAAGCGTACGGCCGCCGTTGAAGTGCAATTGCCGCTGCATCAGGTGGCGACGCCTGCGTTCTATATCAGCGTGGTGCCGGACATGGTCGGCGGCCGTTTGAGCAGCCACGACCGCGACCTGCTGGGCCTGGCCCATCAATTGGCCGGCAAGGACGGTGCCGTGTTGGCGGTGGTCTTTGGCGAACACAAGGAAAGCGCCTTCGCCACCGCGGGCGTCGACCGCCTGTTGGTGCTCGATGGCGAAGAATTCGAGGGTTATGCACCGGAACAGCGGGTCCAGGGCCTGCGGGCTGTGGATAACCAGTTCAGTCCTCGTCACTGGTTACTGCCGGACAGCCGCACCGGTGGCGGTGAGCTGGGGCGGCGCTTTGCCGCGGCACTCGGTGAACGCCCGGCCACGCGGGTCTGGCAGGTCAAGGATCAGGAGTGCATCGGCCGCGCCGGTGCCGGTCTGCAAGACTTGGCGCGCCCTGTCGCACGGTTGATTCTGGCGGCGGTGGAATGTGCCGAGCCGGTCAGCGAAACCCGTCATGAAGCGTTGCCGGTGGAGTTATCCACAACGGTTGCGCGCAGTCTGTCGCGGATCGAGGACCTGGGCGCGGTAGCGGTCGACCCGGCCGCCATCCCCATGGCCGAAGCCGAGTTCATCTTCTCGGGCGGCAACGGGGTCAAGGACTGGAATCTTTTCCACAGGACGGCGGCGGCGTTGGGCGCGACCGAAGGCGCATCGCGGGTGGCCGTGGACGACGGTTTCATGGCCCGCGACCGTCAGGTCGGCGCCAGCGGCACCTGGGTCACGGCGCGGGTCTACGTGGCGGTGGGGATTTCCGGGGCGATCCAGCACCTGCAAGGCATCGGTGCCTGCGACAAGGTGGTGGCGATCAACCTCGATCCTGGCTGCGACATGATCAAACGTGCCGACCTGTCGGTGATAGGTGAAAGCGCAGAAATTCTTCAGGCCTTGATCGCGGCGGTAGAGGCTTACCGCAACGACGCCAAGCGCGATGCGGCTTAAGAGAAGGAAAGGGTTATGAGTACTCATGTAATCAGCCTGGTGTCGATCGGCGCCCACCCGACCTCGGGCCGGCCACGCCGCGCCGAGCAGGATGCGCGGGCGGTTGAACTCGGTCTGCAGTTGGCTGGGGATAACCTGCAAGTGCTGCACGCTGGTGATGTCGAGGAACCTGCGCTGCGGGCTTACCTGGGCATGGGCCTGGAACAACTGCTGGTGCTCGAGCAGCCCCAAGGCGCCGATGCGCTGCCAGCGTTGAGCGCTTATTTGCGCGATGCCGGGGCGCAGGTCGTGCTGACCGGCAGTCAGGCGGAAACCGGTGAAGGCTCGGGCATGTTGCCGTTCCTGCTGGCGGAAAGCCTGGGCTGGCCGCTGGTGGTCGGGCTGGCGCAGGTCGAATCCATCGACGGCAGTTCGGCCCTGGTGCTGCAAGCCTTGCCCCGTGGCCAGCGTCGACGCTTGAAGGTGCGCCTGCCGTTTCTCGCCACGGTGGATAACGCCGCGCCCAAGCCCCGGCAAAGTGCCTTCGGCCCGGCTCGACGTGGGGTGTTGCACGCCGAAGACGTTGAAATTATCAACGATGAATTGCTCGCGGTTGCAACGTTGCAACCGGCCAAGCCACGGCCAAAACGCCTGAAAGTGATCAAGGCCAAGAGCGGCGCCGACCGGATGAAAGCCGCAACGGCCAAGGCCAGCGGCGGCGGTGGGCAAGTGCTCAAGGGCTTGAGTGCCGAGGCTGGGGCTGAGGCAATTCTCAAGTTGCTGATTGAAGAAGGCGTGGTTCGCTAACGGTCCTGTGGAGCCCGGTAAATGGCAGTTGAATTTCGTTCGGCCCTGCGCACGGATGCGCGGGAGATTGCTCGCCTGTTTCAGATTTCATCGGAAGGCGCCGCGGATTACATCTGGAGCCAGCTGGCGGAGCCCGGCCAGGACCTGCTGGATGTCGGTGCCAGTCGCTACGCCCGCGAAGATGTGGATTTCTCCTATCAGAACTGCCTGATCGCGCAGGCAGAGGGCAAGGTCATTGGCATGCTGCACAGCTATGTGATGCGTCACGATCCGCTGGCCGCTCCCGTCACTGATCCAGTCCTGGCGCCATATGCCAATCTGGAAATCCCCGACACCCTCTATATATCGAGCTTGGCGCTTCACGAGGGCTGGCGCAATCAGGGCTTGGGCCAACAATTCCTCGCCTACGCTTACGACCGTGCCAACCAGTTGGGGCTCAACGGCTTGAGCCTGATCGATTATGCGTCGAACACCGGTGCCCGTCGGTTTTACGAGCGACATGGCTTCCGTGTCGTCGATACCTGCCAGATCACACCCCATCCGATGATTCGGGTCACGGGTGAAGCCTATTTGATGTATCGGCCTTAAGGCATCAACCAAGTTCCTGTGGGAGCAAACCTGCTCCCACAGGGGTGATGTATTTACCCACAATCCCTGTTAGCGCTTCTGTGGATAACATGTTCACCCCTCGCTGCACCCCACGCATCTCAAGCCCTGCAAGCCCTTGTACGAAAAACAACCAGCCTAACCCCGCGTTTTTTCGAGCTTTTTTCAGTGGATAAGGGCGTGTGTAGCTCACGACTTGCCCCCAATCTCTGTTGGCGCTTCTGTGGATAAGATGTTTGCTGTCCGCTGTAAGCCATACAGGTCGTGGCTTTCAAGCTTCTGGTTAATAAATGACCAAATGCTGGGTTTTACCCTCCGCTGACTGTTCAAACCCACGAAATATGCAGCCTGGACGTGGTTTTCCACAGCGCACTGAATAGTTTGCACAGTTGCCCCCAAAGTCTGTTGGCGCTTCTGTGGATAAGGTGTTTGCGATCCTCTGTGGGCCATGAAAAACGTGGCTTACAGGGTTTTGATCAAAAAATAGGCAGTGGCTGTCGAAAACCGATCAATTGAATAAGTCACGGATTTTCTTCAGTTTCTGTGGAGAAAACTTCCGGCCTTTCCACAGTTGTCCCCATTAGCTGTGGGTGGAGGTGTGGATAACTTGTTCGCGGAAGGCTGTACGCCACGTTCCATATAGGCTGGAACGCGATAGATCATATTTCGTACAGTTCTAAAGACCAGGGGGTGTGTATTCAGGGGCGGGATGTAGTGACAGGTAGGACGCTATCGCGAGCAGGCTCGCTCCCACATTGAATGATGGTGTTCGCAGCATTTGTGAACACCACCAATCCCCTGTGGGAGCGAGCCTGCTCGCGATGCTTTTGGATCTTAACCGTGAACCGGCACGCCTTTGAGGTAAGGCGCAGGTTCTGCACCCAGGTTGTTCAACAGGCGCTCGCTGTACCAATCCACGAAGTTCACCACGCCGAACTCGTAAGTCTTGGAGTACGGGCCTGGCTGGTACGCCGTGGAGTTGATCCCGCGTTGGTTCTCTTCGGCCAGGCGACGGTCTTCGTTGTTGGTCGCATCCCAGACTTCACGCATGCGCTCGACGTCGTAATCCACGCCTTCGACAGCGTCCTTGTGCACCAGCCATTTGGTGGTGACCATGGTTTCCTGCGCGCTGATCGGCCACACGGTGAACACAATGATGTGATCGCCCATGCAGTGGTTCCACGAGTGCGGCAGGTGCAGGATGCGCATGGAGCCCAGGTCCGGGTTCTGGATCCGGCCCATGAGTTTCTTGCAGGCTTGCTTACCGTCGAGGGTCATCGACACGGTGCCCTTGAGCAGCGGCATACGCACGATGCGGTTACGCAGGCCGAAGCTGGCGTGTGCGTAAGGAATCTTCTCGGCTTCCCAGGCAGCGGCAGAAGCGGCTACGTGGTCCTTGAACGCCTGGTCGGCACGCGGGTCGGTGACGTCGTCCCATTCCAGCAGGGTTTTCAGCAGTGCCGGGTGCGACGCGTTGCAGTGGTAGCACTCGCGGTTGTTTTCCAGCACCAGTTTCCAGTTGGCCTGTTCTACCAGGGTGGTTTGCACCGCCACCTTGGTGTTTTCCATGTCGTACGGTTCCATGTAATGGCTCAGTGTCGACAGGAAGTCATCGATGGCCGGCGGGTTTTCCGCGAGGCTGACGAAGATGTAGCCGCCAGCGGTCTTCACGTTGACCGGTTTCAGGCCGTACTGCTTCATGTCGAAGTCGTCGCCCATCTCGGAGCCGGCGAACAGCAGGCGCCCGTCGAGTTCGTAGGTCCACTGGTGGTAATGGCAGACCAGCTTGGCGACTTTGCCTTTTTCGCTGGTGCACAGACGCGAGCCACGGTGACGGCAGACGTTATGGAAGGCATGGACCACGCCTTCTGCGCCGCGAATCACAATGATCGGGTTCTTGCCGATCTGCAGGGTCAGGAAGTTGCCCTTGGTCGGGATTTCGCAGGTCATGCCGGCGATCAACCACTCTTTCTGGAAGATCTCCTGCATGTCGATATCGAACAACCGCTCATCAGAGTAGAACGGCTGTGGCAGCGAAAATGTACGCTCGCGCTCATGCAGCATCTGCGCGGTGGCCTTGCGTGCGGGTTCCAGTGGATCGCCCAAGCTCAAGGTAGTGGTGACGTCCATCGTTTAAGTCCTCATGGCCATCTGTGTGGCCGGCGAATAGTGGCTACGGTTTGTGCAACGCAAGGCAGAAAACAGCGTTTATCTGTTGAAGCGAGTGTGGGGCCGGCGCAGGCTGGAACCTTATCCATGGGCGACATGGCCCAATCTGTTCCCGACGCTCAACCCCCGGTGGTTGTGGGCTGGTCGCGATAAGTACGTGAATGTCGTAGATAGGTAAGTGGCCACTGCACACCTTGAGCAGAATCGGCAACATGAGGTCGACAGTCGACCGTGGAGATCAGCATGTCCAATAGTTTCCTGAACCCGGTAACCACCCAGACCTGGGCCAATGGCCGGCACATTGTCCGTTGCGTCAAAGTCATCCAGGAAACCTGGGACGTGCGGACCTTCTGCTTCATGGCCGACCAGCCGATCATGTTCTTCTTCAAACCGGGGCAGTTCGTCACCCTGGAACTGGAGATCGAGGGCGTACCGATCATGCGCTCGTACACCATTTCCAGTTCGCCGTCGGTGCCTTACAGCTTTTCGGTAACCATCAAGCGCGTACCGGGCGGCAAGGTTTCCAACTGGCTGCACGACACTCTGCACGAAGGCCAGGAGCTGGCGGTGCACGGGCCGGTCGGGCTGTTCAACGCGATGGATTTCACCGCACCGAAAGTGCTCTATCTCAGCGGCGGCGTCGGGATCACCCCGGTAATGTCCATGGCTCGCTGGTTCTACGACACCAACGGCAATGTCGATATGGTGTTTATCCACAGTGCCCGCTCACCAAAAGACATCATCTATCACCGCGAGCTGGAGCACATGGCGTCGCGGATCGACAACTTCAGCCTGCACCTGATCTGCGAGAAGCATGGCATGGGTGAGCCGTGGGCTGGTTATCGCGGTTACCTGAACCACAAAATGCTCGAGCTGATGGCGCCGGACTTCCTTGATCGCGAAGTGTTCTGCTGCGGCCCGACGCCGTACATGAACGCGGTCAAGCGCCTGCTGGAGGCCGCTGGCTTCGACATGAAGCGCTATCACGAGGAGTCCTTCGGTGCCACGCCGCCCGAAGCCCGCGCCGATGCCGTGGAACATGCCGAACAAGCTGCTGACGCGCCGGCAATCGACGCCGCTGACCTGCATCAGGTTGAATTTACCGCGTCCGGCAAAAGCATCCGCGTGGCGCCAGGTGAAACCGTACACGCCGCCGCCGCCAAACTTGGCCTGCTGATTCCGAAAGCCTGCGGGATGGGGATCTGCGGAACGTGCAAGGTGATGAAGCTGGGCGGGGAGGTCGAGATGGAGCACAACGGCGGGATCACCGAAGAAGACGAAGCCGAGGGTTACATCCTGTCGTGCTGCAGCGTGCCGAAAGGGGATGTGCGGATCGAGTTCTGATGTGAAGTTAGACGGGGGGGGCAACTTCAAGAGCCCCCCCTCGCCCCAGCCCTCCCGAAACGTCGGACCGCCCCAGTGGGGAGAGGGGAAAGGGAGCAGATCTTCACGCTTTTCAAACCTGAGTTCGACTCGACATCTCAGGTCGCAGTATCTCGAAAGTGCACAGCCCGATCAGTTCCCTCTACCCCCTGGGGAGAGGGCTAGGGTGAGGGGGGGATTCAGCTGATACTCCACAACCCTATCAAGCGCCTCAGTCCAGTCAGGCGCTCATCACTTCCCGAATATCCGCCGCCAATTCCCGTACGCGTTCTACCTCGGTATCCCACGAGCACATGAAGCGTGCGCCGCCCTTGCCGATGAAGGTGTAGAAACGCCAGCTCCTGGCGGTCAGTGCTGCAACGGCCGATTCCGAGAGTTGCAGAAACACGCCGTTGGCTTGCACCGGGAACATCAGTTCAACGCCCGGAATGTCGCTTACCAGCTCGGCCAGCAACTGCGCGCAGTAGTTGGCGTGACGAGCGTGTTTGAGCCAGGCGTCGTTTTCCAGCAGGCCGACCCATGGTGCCGAGAGGAAACGCATTTTCGACGCCAGTTGCCCGGCCTGTTTGCAGCGGTAGTCGAAGTCTTCGGCCAGCTTGTGGTTGAAGAACAGAATCGCCTCACCCACCGCCATGCCGTTTTTCGTCCCGCCGAAGCACAACACGTCAACGCCGGCTTTCCAGGTCAGGTCCGCAGGCGTGCAACCGAGGAACGCGCAGGCGTTGGAGAAGCGCGCACCGTCCATGTGCAGGTTCAGGCCCAGTTCCTTGCAGGTGGCGCTGATGGCGCGGATTTCTTCCGGGGTGTAGATGCTGCCGACTTCGGTGGCCTGGGTCAGGGTTACGACACGCGGTTTCGGGTAGTGGATGTCCTGGCGCTTGAGGGCGATTTCGCGGATCGATTCCGGGGTCAGCTTGCCGTTTTCAGTACGTGCGATCAGCAGCTTGGATCCGTTGGAGAAGAATTCCGGCGCGCCGCATTCGTCGGTTTCGACGTGGGCGGTTTCCGAGCAGATCACGCTATGGTAGCTCTGGCACAGCGACGACAGCGCCAGGGAGTTGGCAGCGGTGCCGTTGAAGGCGAAGAACACTTCGCAGTCGGTTTCGAACAATTTGCGGAAATCGTCCGAGGCGCGTGCCGTCCACTCATCGTCGCCATAAGCGCGTTGGTGGCCTTGATTGGCCTGTTCCATGGCGGCCCAGGCTTCCGGGCAGATACCGGAATAGTTGTCGCTGGCGAATTGTTGGCTCTTGTCGGTCATGGCCGGCTCCGTGGTCGATGATGGTGCGCACTGTACCCAAGATTGGCAGGGGAGCACACGCCCTGTTTCTGTAGGAAAAATGCAAACAGCTTGGGAGATTATGCGCGTGTCTACTGCAAACCTTGAAACACCTGCTCGCCGCATGATCCTTCAGCATTTTCCCCTTGATCCCGGGTCATGTCGTAAACGCACCTTTGCGTGGCGTCCATAGGCATTTGACCTGTCTGCGCCGGTCATACCATCGCTTCCAAAGGGCACTGCCGCAAGGTACGTGCCTCACCGAGACGAAAGGCGCACAAGCCGCCGCTGGGAGAGACGCGATGTTCAGCAAGCAAGACCAGATCAAGGGTTACGACGATGCACTGCTGGCGGCGATGAATGCCGAAGAGCTGCGCCAGGAAGATCACATCGAGCTGATCGCGTCAGAGAACTACACCAGCAAACGCGTCATGGAAGCGCAAGGCAGTGGCCTGACCAACAAATACGCCGAAGGTTATCCGGGCAAGCGCTACTACGGCGGCTGCGAGCACGTCGACAAGGTCGAAGCGCTGGCCATCGAACGCGCCAAGCTGCTGTTCGGTGCTGATTACGCCAACGTCCAGCCGCACTCCGGCTCGTCGGCCAACAGCGCCGTTTACCTGGCCCTGCTGCAAGCCGGCGACACCATTCTCGGCATGAGCCTGGCGCATGGCGGTCACCTGACCCACGGCGCCAAGGTGTCGTCCTCGGGTAAGCTGTACAACGCCGTGCAGTACGGCATCGACACCAAAACCGGCCTGATCGACTACGACGAAGTCGAGCGTCTGGCCGTCGAATGCAAGCCGAAGATGATCGTCGCCGGCTTCTCGGCTTACTCCAAGACTCTGGACTTCCCACGTTTCCGTCAGATCGCCGACAAGGTGGGTGCGCTGCTGTTCGTCGACATGGCGCACGTTGCCGGTCTGGTCGCTGCCGGCCTGTACCCGAACCCGCTGCCGTATGCCGACGTGGTGACCACCACCACCCACAAGACCCTGCGCGGTCCGCGTGGCGGCCTGATCCTGGCCAAGGCCAACGAAGAAATCGAGAAAAAGCTCAACGCGGCTGTCTTCCCCGGTGCCCAGGGCGGCCCGCTGATGCACGTGATCGCCGGTAAGGCGGTGTGCTTCAAGGAAGCGTTGGAGCCTGGTTTCAAGGCTTACCAGCAACAAGTGATCGACAACGCACAGGCAATGGCCAGCGTTTTCATCAAACGTGGCTACGATGTAGTGTCCGGCGGTACTGATAACCACCTGTTCCTGGTGAGCCTGATCCGTCAGGGCCTGACCGGTAAGGAAGCCGACGCCGCTTTGGGTCGTGCCCACATCACCGTGAACAAGAACGCCGTACCGAACGATCCACAATCGCCGTTCGTCACCTCGGGCCTGCGTATCGGCACCCCGGCGGTCACCACTCGCGGCTTTAAAGTTACCCAGTGCGTTGAACTGGCCGGCTGGATCTGCGACATCCTCGACAACCTCGGCGACGCCGATGTCGAGGCCAATGTTGCCAAGCATGTGGCAGCTGTGTGCGCGGACTTCCCGGTTTATCGCTGAGCGCGGTTTTGGAGCAAATGACTATGCAACGCTACTCAGGCTTCGGCCTCTTCAAACACTCCCTCAGCCACCACGAAAACTGGCAGCGGATGTGGCGCACGCCGACTCCGAAAAAAGTCTACGACGTGGTTATCGTCGGCGGCGGCGGGCATGGTCTGGCGACCGCCTACTACCTGGCCAAAGAACACGGCATCACTAACGTGGCCGTGGTMGAGAAGGGCTGGCTGGGCGGCGGTAACACCGCGCGCAACACCACCATCGTGCGTTCCAACTACCTGTGGGACGAGTCGGCCCACCTGTACGAACACGCGATGAAACTCTGGGAAGGTCTGTCCCAGGACCTGAACTACAACGTGATGTTCTCCCAGCGTGGCGTCTACAACCTGTGCCACACCCTGCAGGACATTCGTGATTCCGAGCGTCGGGTCAGCGCCAACCGCCTCAACGGCGTCGATGGCGAACTGCTCACCGCTCAGCAAGTGGCTGACGAGATTCCGTACCTCGACTGCTCGAAAAACACTCGCTACCCGGTGATGGGCGCTACCGTCCAGCGTCGCGGCGGCGTGGCCCGTCACGATGCCGTGGCCTGGGGCTTTGCCCGTGCGGCCGATGCCTTGGGCGTGGACCTGATCCAGCAGACCGAAGTGATCGGTTTCCGCAAGGAAAACGGTGTGTGCATCGGTGTTGAAACCAACAAGGGCTTCATCGGCGCCAAGCGCGTCGGTGTCGTCACCGCGGGTAACTCCGGGCACATGGCCAAACTGGCCGGTTTCCGTCTGCCGATCGAATCCCACCCGCTGCAAGCGCTGGTGTCCGAGCCGATCAAGCCGATTATCGACAGCGTGATCATGTCCAACGCCGTACACGGTTACATCAGCCAGTCCGACAAGGGCGACCTGGTAATCGGTGCCGGTATCGACGGCTACAACGGCTACGGCCAGCGCGGTTCGTACCCGGTGATCGAGCACACCATCCAGGCCATCGTCGAGATGTTCCCGGTATTGTCCCGCGTACGCATGAACCGCCAGTGGGGCGGCATCGTCGACACCACGCCGGACGCCTGCCCGATCATCTCGAAAACGCCGGTACCGAACATGTTCTTCAACTGCGGTTGGGGCACCGGTGGTTTCAAAGCGACTCCAGGCTCGGGCAACGTGTTTGCCGCCAGCCTTGCCAAGGGTGAAATGCACCCATTGGCTGCACCTTTCTCCATCGACCGCTTCCACAGCGGTGCGTTGATCGATGAACACGGCGCTGCTGCGGTCGCCCACTAACAGGAGAAATCCCTATGTTGCACATCTTCTGTCCTCACTGCGGCGAACTGCGCTCCGAAGAGGAATTCCATGCATCCGGCCAGGCGCACATCCCGCGCCCACTGGACCCGAACGCCTGCACCGACGAGGAGTGGGGCGACTACATGTTCTTCCGTGACAACCCTCGCGGGTTGCACCACGAGCTGTGGGATCACGTTGCCGGTTGCCGTCAGTATTTCAACGTCACCCGTGACACCGTGACCTACGAGATTCTCGAAACCTACAAGATCGGCACCAAGCCGCAGTTCACCGACAAGACTGAAAGTCCGAAAGCGGCCGCGCAGGCTCTGGGAGCGAAGGTATGAGCCAGATCAATCGCCTGTCCAACGGTGGACGGATCGACCGCAACAAAGTCCTGAGCTTCACCTTCAACGGTCAGGTTTACAAGGGCTTTGAAGGCGACTCCCTGGCCGCTGCATTGCTGGCCAACGGCGTCGACATCATCGGTCGCAGCTTCAAGTATTCGCGTCCTCGCGGGATCTTCGCCGCAGGCGCTGAAGAGCCGAACGCGGTGCTGCAGATCGGTGCTACCGAAGCCACGCAAATTCCTAACGTGCGCGCCACTCAACAGGCGCTGTACCAGGGGCTCGTCGCCACCAGCACCAACGGCTGGCCGAGCGTGAACAACGACATGATGGGGATTCTCGGCAAGGTCGGCGGCAAGCTGATGCCACCGGGCTTCTACTACAAAACCTTCATGTACCCGCAATCGTTCTGGATGACCTACGAGAAGTACATTCGTAAGGCCGCAGGTTTGGGGCGTTCGCCGACCGAAAACGATCCGGACACCTACGACTACATGAACCAGCACTGCGACGTGCTGATCGTTGGCGGTGGCCCGGCCGGCCTGGCGGCTGCCCTGGCGGCTGCGCGCAGCGGCGCCCGAGTGATTCTGGCCGATGAGCAGGAAGAGTTTGGCGGCAGCCTGCTCGACTCCCGTGAAAGCCTCGACGGCAAACCCGCCACCGAGTGGGTCGCCAGTGTCATTGCCGAGCTCAAAAACACCCCTGACGTGTTGGTGTTGCCTCGTGCGACTGTCAACGGTTACCACGACCACAACTTCCTGACCATCCACGAGCGCCTCACCGATCACCTCGGCGACCGCGCACCGATTGGCCAGGTTCGTCAGCGTATCCACCGGGTTCGCGCCAAGCGCGTGGTGCTGGCGACCGGTGCTCACGAGCGTCCGCTGGTCTATGGCAACAACGATGTGCCGGGCAACATGCTCGCCGGTGCCGTCTCGACTTATGTGCGCCGTTACGGCGTAGCTCCAGGCAAAAAACTGGTGCTGTCGACCAACAACGATCACGCCTACCGCGTGGCGCTGGACTGGCTCGACGCCAGCCTGCAAGTGGTGGCCATCGCTGATGCACGGAGCAATCCTCGCGGTGCGCTGGTAGAAGAAGCGCGCGCCAAAGGCATCCGTATCCTGACCGGCAGTGCCGTCATCGAAGCACGCGGCAGCAAGCGCGTCACCGCTGCTCGTGTTGCCGCGATCGACGTCAAGGCGCACACCGTCACCAGCCCTGGCGAGTGGCTTGAATGCGATCTGGTTGCCAGTTCCGGCGGCTACAGCCCGGTGGTTCACCTGGCGTCGCACTTGGGTGGCAAACCGATCTGGCGTGAAGACATCCTCGGTTTCATCCCGGGTGAAGCACCGCAAAAACGCGTCTGCGTGGGCGGCATCAATGGCGTCTACAGCCTCGGCGATTCCCTGGCCGACGGTTTTGAAGGCGGCGTGCGCGCGGCCAGCGAAGCCGGCTTCAAAGCGGTCGAAGGCGTCCTGCCAAAAGCCCTGAGCCGTGTGGAAGAACCGACTCTGGCGCTGTTCCAGGTGCCGCATGAAAAGGCTACCGCACGTGCGCCGAAGCAATTCGTCGACCTGCAGAACGACGTCACCGCGGCCGCCATCGAGCTGGCGACCCGCGAGGGCTTCGAGTCGGTCGAGCACGTAAAACGTTACACCGCACTGGGCTTCGGTACTGACCAGGGCAAGCTTGGCAACGTCAACGGTCTGGCCATCGCCGCCCGTTCGCTGAACGTGACCATCCCGCAGATGGGCACCACCATGTTCCGCCCGAACTACACGCCGGTGACTTTCGGTGCGGTAGCCGGTCGTCACTGTGGGCACATCTTCGAGCCAGTGCGTTACACCGCACTGCACGCCTGGCACGTGAAGAACGGTGCCGAGTTTGAAGACGTCGGTCAGTGGAAACGTCCTTGGTACTTCCCGAAAAACGGTGAAGACCTGCATGCCGCCGTCAAGCGCGAATGCTTGGCCGTGCGTGAAAGCGTTGGCCTGCTGGATGCCTCGACACTCGGCAAGATCGACATTCAAGGCCCGGATGCGCGTGAGTTCCTCAACCGCGTCTACACCAACGCCTGGACCAAGCTCGACGTGGGCAAGGCTCGCTACGGCCTGATGTGTAAAGAAGACGGGATGGTCTTCGACGACGGCGTTACTGCATGCCTCGCCGACAACCATTTCGTGATGACCACCACCACCGGCGGCGCTGCACGCGTGCTGCAATGGCTGGAAATCTACCACCAGACCGAATGGCCAGACCTGAAGGTGTACTTCACCTCGGTTACCGACCACTGGGCGACCATGACCCTGTCCGGGCCGAACAGCCGCAAGCTGCTCAGCGAAGTGACCGACATCGATCTGGACCGGGACGGCTTCCCGTTCATGACCTGGAAAGAAGGTTTGGTCGGTGGCGTTCCGGCGCGGGTGTTCCGGATTTCGTTTACCGGTGAGCTGTCGTACGAAGTCAACGTGCAGGCCGACTACGCGATGGGCGTCCTGGAAAAAATCGTCGAGGCTGGCAAGAAGTACAACCTGACGCCGTACGGCACTGAAACCATGCACGTCCTGCGGGCCGAGAAGGGTTTCATCATCGTCGGCCAGGACACTGACAGCTCGATGACCCCGGACGACCTGAACATGGGCTGGTGCGTCGGTCGCACCAAACCGTTCTCGTGGATCGGCTGGCGTGGCATGAACCGTGAAGACTGTGTGCGTGATCAGCGCAAACAGTTGGTCGGCCTCAAGCCGATCGACCCGACCAAATGGCTGCCGGAAGGTGCGCAACTGGTGTTCAACACCAAGCAAACGATCCCGATGAGCATGGTCGGTCACGTGACCTCCAGCTACGCCCACAACTCCCTTGGCTACTCGTTTGCCATGGGTGTGGTCAAAGGCGGCTTGAAGCGCATCGGCGAGCGCGTGTTCGCGCCGTTGGCCGACGGCAGCGTGATCGAAGCGGAAATCGTTTCTTCGGTGTTCTTCGATCCGAAAGGCGATCGCCAGAACATCTAGTGGCCTCGAATCCTGTGGGGTGGCAGCTGCACCGCGTTGACTGCATCGCGAGCAGGCTCGCTCCCACAGGAGATCGCGTAACCCTTGTGGGAGCGAGCCTGCTCGCGATGGCGGCAGAGTTGCCACCACCAGGGCCGGAACCAACAGAATTCAAGACAGGTGCTTTATGACCACAGCCAACGTTTACCAACAGCGCCCAACCACTGGGGCAAAGGCCGAGTCGTCGCTGCACCACGCGGGCCTGCAAAGCCTGGTGGGCAAGGGCCGTAAAAACGCCGGTGTCACCGTGCGTGAGAAAAAACTCCTGGGTCACCTGACCATTCGTGGCGATGGCCACAATCCGGCATTCGCCGCTGGCGTGCACAAGGCCCTGGGCCTTGAGCTGCCGGTCGCGCTGACCGTGGTCGCCAAAGGCGAAACCAGCCTGCAATGGATGGGCCCGGACGAGTGGCTGCTGATCGTGCCGAGCGGTGAAGAATTCGCCGCCGAGAAAAAACTGCGCGAAGCACTGGGCGATCTGCATATCGCCATCGTCAACGTCAGCGGTGGCCAACAGATTCTTGAACTGAGCGGCCCGAAAGTCCGCGAAGTGCTGATGAAGTCCACCAGCTACGACGTGCACCCGAACAACTTCCCGGTAGGCAAAGCCGTGGGCACGGTGTTCGCCAAGTCGCAACTGGTGATCCGCCATACCGCTGTAGACACCTGGGAACTGCTGATCCGTCGCAGTTTCTCGGATTACTGGTGGCTGTGGTTGCAGGATGCGGCTGCCGAGTATGGCCTTAGCGTTCAGGCCTGATCTGTGGCGAGGGAGCTTGCTCCCGCTGGGCTGCGCAGCAGCCCCAATGCCATCTATAGCATTCCGCCAGTGAGACCGAATCCGTAGATTTACGACTGCTACGCAGCCGACGGGAGCAAGCTCCCTCGCCACAAAGGAGTCACCGCACTATGAGCCGCGCCCCAGACACATGGATTTTGACTGCCCATTGCCCAAGCGTCCTGGGTACGGTGGATGCGGTGACCCGCTTTCTGTTCGAACAGGGTTGCTACGTCACCGAGCACCACTCTTTCGATGATCGGCTTTCCGGCCGCTTCTTCATTCGCGTGGAGTTCCGTCAGCCCGACGCCTTCGACGAACAGACGTTCCGCACAGGCCTGGCCGAACGGACCGATGCCTTCAGCATGGTGTTCGAACTGACCCCGCCGCACCATCGGCCGAAAGTGGTGATCATGGTCTCCAAGGCTGATCACTGCCTCAACGATTTGCTCTATCGCCAGCGCATCGGCCAACTGGCGATGGATGTGGTCGCGGTGGTGTCCAACCACCCGGACCTCAAGCCGCTGGCCGACTGGCATGGAATTCCCTATTACCACTTCCCGCTCGACCCCAACGACAAGCCCTCGCAAGAGCGGCAGGTCTGGCAGGTGATCGAAGAGTCCGGTGCAGAGCTGGTGGTGCTTGCGCGCTACATGCAAGTGCTGTCGCCAGAGCTGTGCCGCAAGCTCGACGGTAAGGCGATCAACATTCACCACTCGTTGCTGCCCGGTTTCAAAGGCGCCAAGCCGTATCACCAGGCGTACAACAAGGGTGTGAAACTGGTGGGCGCCACGGCGCACTACATCAACAACGACCTCGACGAAGGCCCGATCATTGCCCAAGGCGTGGAAGCGGTGGATCACAGCCATTACCCCGAAGACCTGATTGCCAAGGGTCGGGATATCGAAGGGCTGACGTTGGCCCGGGCGGTGGGTTATCACATTGAACGGCGGGTGTTTTTGAACGCCAATCGCACCGTCGTTCTTTAAATCGTCATCGCGAGCAGGCTCGCTCCCACAGGAGTTTGTTTCAACACTCGGATCTTAGTCACACCAAAGATCCACTGTGGGAGCGAGCCTGCTCGCGATGGCGTCATAACAGGCAATACGAAACACACAGGCAATAAACCCGAGCAATTAACGCGCCGCCGGTTTTTGGCGACGCGACCGCTACATAAAAACAACAGCGAGGTGAAAGCATGTCTGGTAATCGTGGTGTGGTGTATCTCGGCGCTGGCAAGGTCGAAGTACAGAAAATCGACTATCCAAAAATGCAGGACCCGCGCGGCAGGAAGATCGAGCACGGCGTCATCCTGCGCGTGGTATCCACCAATATCTGTGGTTCCGACCAGCACATGGTGCGTGGTCGCACCACGGCCCAAACCGGTCTGGTACTGGGTCACGAGATCACGGGTGAAGTGATCGAGAAGGGCAGCGGTGTCGAGAACCTGCAGATCGGCGACTTGGTGTCGGTACCTTTCAACGTTGCCTGTGGCCGTTGCCGTTCGTGCAAAGAGCAACATACTGGCGTCTGCCTGAGCGTTAACCCGGCGCGTCCGGGTGGTGCCTATGGTTATGTCGACATGGGTGACTGGACCGGTGGCCAAGCCGAATACGCGTTTGTGCCGTATGCCGACTTCAACCTGCTGAAACTGCCGGATCGCGACCGGGCCATGGAAAAAATCCGTGACCTGACCTGCCTCTCCGACATCCTGCCCACCGGTTACCACGGCGCAGTGACTGCCGGCGTTGGCCCTGGCAGCACCGTGTACGTCGCCGGCGCCGGCCCGGTTGGCCTGGCAGCTGCCGCTTCCGCTCGCCTGCTGGGTGCTGCGGTGGTGATCATCGGTGACGTCAACCCGATCCGCCTGGCCCATGCCAAGGCTCAGGGTTTCGAAATCGCCGACCTGTCGACAGACACCCCACTGCACGAACAAATCGCTGCACTGTTGGGCGAACCGGAGGTGGACTGCGCCGTCGATGCCGTAGGCTTCGAAGCTCGCGGTCACGGCCATGCCGGGGTGAAACACGAAGCACCGGCCACCGTACTCAACTCGCTGATGGGCGTGGTTCGGGTTGCCGGCAAAATCGGTATCCCTGGCCTGTACGTGACAGAAGATCCGGGTGCCGTCGACGCCGCCGCGAAAATGGGCAGCCTGAGCATCCGCTTCGGTCTGGGCTGGGCCAAATCCCACAGCTTCCACACCGGCCAGACCCCGGTGATGAAGTACAACCGCCAGTTGATGCAGGCGATCATGTGGGACCGCATCAAGATTGCCGACATCGTGGGTGTCGAGGTTATCAGCCTTGATGACGCACCACGTGGTTACGGCGAATTCGATGCTGGCGTACCGAAGAAGTTTGTGATCGATCCGCACAAGTTGTTTAGTGCGGCGTAAGGCTTAGGGCAAGACGGAAAAAAGGGCGACAGTGATGTCGCCCTTTTTTGCATTCATGACAGCGCATCCCCTGTGGGAGCGAGCCCGCTCGCGATAGCAGTGGGTCAGTCAACGCTCATATGGAATGAGCTATCGCCATCGTCGGAACGCCGCCCGGAGCCGGCTCGCTCCCACAGGTTTTGTGCCTTGATTCAGAGTCCCGCCAACGCCCCTTGATACAAAACCGGCCCCGTCGGTTGTCCGGTCGGCGAACCGCCTTCAGGTTCAAGGCTGACTGCCAGCGCTATCGGTTTACCCAGCAGCGCATGCTGTTTTTCGCTCAATGCGACCCGTCCTTTACCGCCCGCCGGGATCACGCCCAGGGAAATCGGTTTGCCATCCGCTGGAACCGCCCACAACTCGAGGCTGTGTCCGGTGGCGACGGTGGCCAGGGCCAGCGGTTCGACTTGCAGATAGTCGTTGTGAGCCTTGATTCGCAAGGCAGGCTGCGCGCTGGCGCTGAGTAAGGTGGCGCTGTACTGGCTGCTGTCGCGGTTGTAGAGAATGCCCAGCGTCACGGCCACCAGCAGCGAGCAGACGGCCACCGTTATGCGCAACCAGTTCCAGAACGGACGCTTGGCCGGCACGTGCAGTTCTTGCGGCTCGATCCGCGCATTGATGGCTGTCCATACCCGGTCGGGCACGGGCACTTCCACCAAGGGTTCGTTGAGGCTGGTCAGGCTCTCTTGCCACTTGGCCAGTTCAACGCGCAACTCGGCGTCGTCGAGCAGCAGCTGTTCGAAGCGACGGCGCGCGGCGGTGGGCATCAGGCCAATCGCGTAGTCGGCGGCGAGGGCGCGGCGCAAGCGCTGGGTTTGATAGTTCATGATTCAAGGCACCTGCGCAGGCGCTCCATGCCACGGCGAATCCAGGACTTGACCGAGCCCAATGGTGCCGCCAGATGATCGGCCAGTTCAGCGCAGGACAAACCCTGAAAGTAKGCCACGGTGATCGATTGACGCTGCATGCCTTCAAGGGTCTCCAGGCAGCGCTTCAGTGCGCGGGCTTCACGGTCGCTGCTGAGTAGCTCCTGGGCCGAGGGCGCTTCGTCGACCAATGCCTGTTCTTCCCGTTCGCTGAGGCGGCGGTCGCGGTGTTTGCGTAACTGGTCGATGGCCTGGTTGCGGGTGATGTTGATCATCCAGGTCATCGGCGCCGACAAATGCGCCTGGTAGCGCGAGGCGTTGTTCCAGATGCGCACGAAACTTTCCTGCAGCACTTCTTCGGCCAGGTCGCTGCGCCCCATGAAGTGCAGCGCCACACCATGCAGGCGCGGTGCAACGCTGCGGTAGAGCGTCTCGAACGCACGGCGGTCACCCAGTGAACATTGGGCGAGCAGCTGTCTGAGCGGTTCGGCGTCGGCGGTGGAAATGACCGTTCTCCAAGTAATCCCGGTTGGTATGCGCTGTCGGTTGCAGGCTGAGGTTAGTTCACGGCACGTTGTTGTTCCATTCACGGCGACAGCCCTCAAGGCACGCCGGCCCTGATCCCCAGGGCCGGCGTCAGCGCTTAGCTTTTCGGCATCAGCACTTTGTCGATGACTTGAATCACGCCGTTGGATTGGTACACGTCATAGGTCGTGATGTCGGCGGTGGCGCCTTTTTCGTCCTTGAGGGTGATGTTGTGCGGGCCGTTCATCGTCACCCACAGCTTGCCGCCGCTGACGGTGGTGAGTTCGGCTTTACCGCCGCCGGCCTTGATCTGCTGGGCCAGCGCCGCCATGTCGAGTTTGCCGGCGACCACGTGGTAGGTAAGGATGTGGCTCAGCGTGGCTTTGTTGGCAGGTTTGAGCAGGGTATCGACGGTGCCGGCGGGCAGGGCGGCGAACGCCGCGTTGACCGGTGCGAACACGGTGAACGGGCCTTTACCCTTGAGGGTATCGACCAGACCGGCGGCTTTTACCGCGGCGACCAGAGTGGTGTGATCCGCCGAGTTTACGGCGTTATCGATGATGTCCTTGCTTGGCATCATGGCTTGTCCGCCAACCATCACAGGGTCGTGGCTCATGTCTGCCGCATGCACGCTGTTGAGGGGCAAACCGCAGGTCACGACCAGGCTCAGCAGGCTGGCGATCAACGGGGTTTTAATCGTAGTGCGCTTCATGGTGATTGTCCTAGTAGGGGAATCGGCCAGGAATGTCTGTCCGTGCTTGATATACGCAGAGGGTCAGAGATCGGATGCAGCGCAGGAAAAATATTTATCGGCTAGATTTCACGCAAGCCGGTGCGGCGCACAATGGCCGGGAACAATTAATGTCGCGACCAGTTTAACGGCTGGTTTCCACCACCTGATTGCAGGTGGTTTTCAGGGTTCAGGAGTTGGTTTCGATGAAGATTTCACGCGGTTTTGCTTTGGCTTCGCTCATGACGCTGGCGACCAGCCCGGTCTTCGCTGCAGGCTTCAGCCTGAACGATGTGGCCGGTGCCGTGTCCGGTATGCAGGGCAGCGACAAGACGGCTGCCGCCGCACCGACCCCGCAGGCAGCAGGCTTGTTGAGTGCACTGAGTTCGCTGAACGTCACACCGGAGCAGGCGATTGGTGGTACGGGAGCCATGTTGGGGCTGGCGAAGAATCAGTTGGGCGCGGCCGATTATTCCCAGTTGACCAATAAAGTGCCGGGTCTTGATCAGCTATCGGGCAGCAATGCATTGGGCAGCCTGGGTGGCTTGAGCGGTCTGCTCAGTGGTTCGCCGGGTAAGTCGACAGGCCTGGACAGCACCTTGGACAACGTCAAGAACACCAGTGACCTGAACAACGCCTTCACCGCGCTGGGCATGGACAGCGGCATGATCGGCCAGTTTGCCCCGATCCTGCTGCAATACCTCGGTCAGCAGGGCGTTGGCGGTTCGCTACTCAACAGCCTCGGCGGGATCTGGGGCGTCGGCGGCTGATTCAACCCGCTCGGCGCGCAAGGCGTCGATGCGTGACTCCTTCTCGGTCCAGAACTGGATGGCCCGGTTCTGGACGCTCTGGCGAAACGCCTGATCGTTGCAGTGCTAAAAAGGGTGGCGTGACCACGGAACAATGCCTGACCCATTCCGGTCAAACCAGCAGTTTTCCGCCCGCATTCGGGTGGCTTTCAGGGTTCAGGAGTTGGTTTCGATGAAGATTTCACGCGGTTTTGCTTTGGCTTCGCTCATGACCCTGGCGACCAGCCCGGTCTTCGCTGCCGGCTTCAGCCTGAACGATGTGGCGGGTGTAGTGTCCGGCATGCAGGACGGCGATGAGACGGCTGCCGCTGCACCGACCACGCAGGCAACAGGCCTGTTGAGCGCGCTGAGTGTGCTGAACGTGACCCCGGAACAGGCCATCGGAGGCACGAGCGCCATGCTGGGTCTGGCGAAGAACCAGTTGAGCTCGACCGATTATTCGCAGTTGACCAAAGACGCGCCGGGGCTGGGCATGTTGTCGGCTGGCGGTGGCCTGGGCATGCTTGGCGGACTGCTCGGTGGCTCGTCCGGCAAGTCGTCGCCCCTGGACAGCGTTTTGGGCAACCTGGACGGCGTGAAGAACACCAATGACCTGAACAGCGCCTTCAGCGCGCTGGGCATGGACGGCGGCATGATCGGCCAGTTCACCCCGATCCTGCTGCAATTCCTCGGTCAGCAGGGGGTGGGCGGTTCGCTACTCAATAGCCTTGGCGGGATCTGGGGCGCCGACGGCTGATTCAGCCCGCTCGGCGCGCAAGGCGTCGATGCGTGAGTCCTTCTCGGTCCAGAGCTGGTTGACCCAGTTCTGGACGCTCTGGCGAAACGCCGGATCGTTTTCGTAATCACCCTGCCACAACGTCGGATCCAGCTCGCGGGTCTTGATGTCGATGATCACCCTTGGCACTGCACCGCTGATCAGATCCCAGAAACCCGGAATCTTCGCCTGTGGATACACCACGGTCACATCGAGCACCGCATCCAGCTGTTCACCCAGCGCCGCCAATACAAACGCCACGCCGCCGGCCTTGGGCTTGAGCAAGTGCTTGAACGGCGATTGCTGTTCGGTGCGTTTGGCTGGTGTGAAGCGAGTGCCTTCCAGGTAATTGACCACACTTACCGGCTGGCGCTTGAACAACTCGCAGGCGGCTTTGGTGATCTCCAGGTCCTTGCCGTGCAGTTCCGGATACCGGGCGAGAAAAGCTTTGCTGTAGCGCTTCATGAACGGGTAATCCAGCGCCCACCAGGCCAGGCCCAGAAACGGCACCCAGATCAGCTCTTTCTTCAGGAAGAATTTGAAGAACGGCGTGCGCCGGTTGAGGGTCTGGATCAGCGCCGGGATGTCGACCCAGGACCGGTGATTGCTGATCACCAGGTAAGAGGTGTCGACCCGCAGGCCTTCGCCGCCGCGAATGTCCCATTGCGTGGGGATGCACAGGGCGAAAATCAGTTTGTCGATTTCGGCCCAGGTCTCGGCGATCCACATCACCGCCGCGCTGGCATCATCACGAAAGCGCCCCGGCAAGAGCAGTTTCAGCAGGGCAAACAGCATCAACGGGCCGAACAGGACCAGGGTGTTGAGCAACAGCAGCAAGGTGACGAAACAGCCGGTGAGCAGGCGGCGCATAAATAACTCTTGTAAGCGTTTGGGCGCGCAATGATAAGCAGCTTCGGCCTGGAGGCCAAACCGACAGATGACAAATGTTTCACTTCGCGAGCGATAAGCTCGATCAGAATTCAACTGATCAGATAATCATGGTGTTGGTAACGGCCTCATCGCGAGCAGGCTCGCTCCCACATGGGGGTTTTCGGTGTGCATAAGATCTGCGACACACATGAGATTACTTGTAGGAGCGAGCCTGCTCGCGATGCGATTTGGAGAACGAATCCCAGACTGACGGTCTAAAATCCCGCTGTCCCTCTTTCGAAGGAAAACCATTACGTGAAATCCATCCTCGCATTGTTAGCCCTTGTGGCCCTGCCGGTCATGGCAGCTGAGCCGACCCTTTATGGTCGTTACGAATACATCAAGTTGCCGGAAATCGGTGGTCAGGTCCTCAAGGCCAAGATGGACACCGGCGCGCTGACGGCGTCCCTGTCGGCCAAGGACATCGAAACCTTCACCCGCAATGGCGAAGACTGGGTGCGCTTCCGTCTGGGCACCAAGGATGCGAGCAACAAGGTCTTCGAACACAAAGTCTTGCGCATCAGCAAAATCAAAAGCCGCGCTGACGAGGAAGATGACAAGGACACGGCGGACGTCGCCAAGCGTCCGGTCGTCGAACTGGAACTGTGCCTTGGCAGCATCAAGCGCACGGTCGAGGTTAATCTGACCGACCGCAGCAGTTTCAATTATCCGCTGCTGATCGGTGCCAAGGCATTACGTGAGTTTGGTGCGGCGGTGAACCCGGCCAGACGCTTTGTCGCGGATAAGCCTGACTGCTGATTGACGCCGAATCAGCCTTGGGGCACCGTTCGCCCACTTAATTGCCGGGCTTGGATGCCATGCCTCATATCCTGATTGTCGAAGACGAAGCGGCAATTGCCGATACGCTGATTTTTGCCTTGCAGGGCGAAGGCTTCACCACCACGTGGTTGAGCCTCGGCGCGGCGGCGCTCGAGCATCAGCGCATGACACCTGCAGACTTGATCATTCTGGATATCGGGCTTCCGGATATCAGCGGCTTCGAGACCTGTAAACAGTTGCGGCGCTTCAGCGAAGTGCCGGTGATGTTCCTCAGTGCCCGCGACGGCGAGATCGATCGGGTCGTGGGGCTGGAGATCGGCGCCGACGATTATGTAGTCAAGCCATTCAGCCCTCGGGAAGTCGCGGCGCGCGTCCGGGCGATTCTCAAACGCATGGCGCCGCGCGCGGTGAACGAGTCGTCCAGCGCCGTGTTCCAGATCGACACCGACCGCGTGCTGATCAGCTATCGCGGTCAACCCCTGGGCTTGACCCGCCACGAATTCCGTCTGCTGCAGTGTTTACTGGAGCAACCCGAGCGAGTCTTCAGCCGCGAGCAGTTGCTCGATGCGCTGGGAGTCGCCGCCGATGCGGGTTACGAGCGCAGCATCGACAGCCACATCAAAAGCCTGCGCGCCAAGTTGCGTCTGGTGGCTGCCAGTGCGGAGCCGATCCAGACTCACCGTGGCCTCGGTTACAGCTATAGCCCGGGGAATAGCTGATGCCGTTGGGAATCCGGATTTTCCTGGTCTATGTATTGTTCATCGGCCTGACCGGTTACTTCGTGCTCAACACGGTGATGGAAGAAATCCGCCCCGGCGTTCGACAGTCCACCGAAGAAACCCTGGTGGACACCGCCAATCTGATGGCCGAAATCCTGCGTGACGACTTCAAGGCTGGCACCCTCAACCAGAATCGCTGGCCCGAGTTGCTCAAGGCTTACGGCGAGCGGCAGCCGGCGGCGACAATCTGGGGGTTGCCGAAAAATTCGGTCAACCACCGTATCTACGTCACGGATGCCAAAGGCATCGTGGTGCTGGACTCCAGCGGCGTAGCAGTGGGCCAGGACTATTCGCGCTGGAACGATGTGTACCTGACCTTGCGCGGCGAATACGGCGCACGTTCGACCCGCAGTATCGCTGACGATGCCACTTCTTCGGTGATGCACGTTGGCGCGCCGATCCGCGATAACGGGCAGATCATCGGCGTGGTCACCGTGGCCAAGCCCAACAGCTCATTGCAGCCTTACGTCGACCGCACCGAACGTCGATTGCTTTGGTACGGCGCCGGGTTGATCGGCCTCGGCTTGTTGTTCGGTGCGGCGTTGTCCTGGTGGCTGAGTGTCGCATTACGGCAGTTGACCGCTTACGCCCAGGCGGTCAGCGAAGGTCGACGGGCCGAGCTGCCGCACTATCGCGGCGCAGAGCTGGAGCAACTGGCCACGGCGGTGGAGCGCATGCGCACGCAACTGGAAGGCAAGGCTTACGTCGAGCGATACGTGCATACCCTGACCCACGAACTGAAGAGCCCGTTGGCGGCGATTCGCGGTGCCGCCGAGTTGCTGCAAGGCGAGATGCCGGCAACACAACAACAGCGCTTTGTCCGCAATATCGACAGCGAAAGTGCACGGATGCAGCAGTTGATCGAGCGCTTGCTGAACCTGGCGCAGGTCGAGCAGCGCCAAGGGCTGGAAGAGCGTGTACCGGTGACGTTGGCAGCATTGGTCGATGAGTTGCTCAGCGGTCAGCATGCGCGTATCGAGCGCAAGCAGTTGAAGATCGAAAAACAGATTTCAACCGATCTGGATGTGCTGGGCGAGCCGTTCTTGCTGCGTCAGGCGCTGGGCAATCTGCTGGAGAACGCTCTGGATTTCTCCCCGTCCCACGGCGTCTTGAGCTTCACCGCCGAACGGCATGCCGGGCAGGTCGAATTCAAACTGTTCAATCAGGCCGAACCGATTCCGGATTACGCTCTGGGGCGTTTGAGCGAACGCTTCTATTCACTGCCACGCCCGGACAGTGGACGTAAAAGTACCGGCCTTGGGCTTAACTTCGTTGAAGAAGTAGTCAAGTTGCATGGGGGTGAATTGCATGTCGGCAATGTGCCGGGCGGCGTCGAGGTGACGTTGCGTCTGCCCAGATAATCGTTCCCACGCGGAGCGGGAACGATTATTAGCTTCTCCACACACTCTCCACATTCCCCCCATAAAACCCTCACACCCATCTTCCAGACTCTCCCTCATTCGAACAGGGAGAGAACCCATGAACCGCAGCTTGGCCATAAAACTTGGGGCAATTGCCCTTCTGATAGTGCTGTTGATGATCCCGTTGCTGATGATCAGCGGGGTGATTTTTGACCGTCAGCAACTGCGCAACGGTGTCCTTGAGGACATCGCCCGTAGTTCCAGCTACAGCCAGCAATTGAGCGGGCCGCTGATGGTGGTGCCGTATCGCAAGGTGGTCCGGACCTGGAAAACCAACGAAAAAACCAGTGAGCGTTATCAGGAAACGACTCAGGAACGGGGGCGACTGTATTTCCTTCCTGAACGTTTCGAACTCGATGGCCAGGTTCAAACCGAACTGCGCGCCCGTGGCATTTACGAGGCGCGGCTGTTTCACGCGGATAACCGGATCAGCGGGCACTTCTCTATCCCGGAGCACTTGGGCATCAAGGAGGACTTTTCCGACTACCAGTTCGACCAGCCGTTCCTGACCGTGGGCATCAGCGATATTCGTGGCATCGAAAACGCCTTGAAGCTTGAGCTCGATGACCAAAGCCTGGACTTTGTTCCAGGTACGCAAGTGGACTGGCTGGGCGAGGGCGTGCACGCCAGGTTGCCGATGCTGGATGCGAACAAAGCCACAGAGCTGGCCTTCGGTTTTGACCTGCGTCTGCAAGGCACCGGTCAGTTGCAGATCACCCCGGTGGGTAAAACCAGCAAAGTCAGTTTGAAAGCCAACTGGCCGCATCCGAGCTTTATCGGCAACTACCTGCCGGCCCAGCGTGAGATAAGTGCTGAAGGTTTCAGCGCCAATTGGCAGACCTCGTTCTTTTCCACCAATCTGGAAGAGGCACTCAATAGCTGCTTGTCCCATTCCAGCTGTGAAGAGTTCAAAAGCCGCAGTTTCGGCGTCAGCTTCATCGACCCGGTGGATCAGTACCTCAAAAGCGATCGGGCGATCAAATACGCGCTGCTGTTTATCGTGCTGACCTTTGCCGGGTTCTTTCTTTTCGAAGTGCTGAAAAGCCTCGCGGTACACCCGGTTCAATACGCCTTGGTGGGTGTGGCGCTGGCGTTCTTCTATCTGCTGCTGTTGTCGCTCTCCGAGCACATCGGCTTTGCCCTGGCGTATCTGCTGTCGGCCGCTGCCTGCGTGTTGTTGATCGGTTTCTATGTTTGCCATGTGCTGCGCAGTGCACGCCACGGGTTGAGTTTTTCGGCGGGGTTGGCGGCGCTCTACGGTTTGCTTTACGGCTTGTTGAGTGCCGAGGATTACGCGCTGTTGATGGGCTCGCTGCTGTTGTTCGGCTTGCTGGGCGTGTTTATGGTGCTGACCCGTAAACTCGACTGGTACGGGATTGGCCAGGGCAGGATTGCCAAGCCAGAGGTGGTGTATGAGTAGGTCGCTGGGGTTGCGCGAGGATCAGTTGCAGGGTGAATGGCTGGCGGTGCAGATTGCCGGGTTGTTTACGGCGGAGCAGGGTGATGCCCTCATCGGCAAGCCCCGCTCCCTCAGGTCAGCCGGTGCTGCTAAACCTTCGGCACGGTCGCCAGCATCGACGGCCGCTGGCTTACTTCGGCATACCAGGCGCTGAGTTGCGGATTGCTCTTGCGCCATTCCAGGTCCGGGTGACGCAAATCCAGATAACCCAAGGCGCAGGCAACGCTGATGGCCGCGACGTCGAAATGGCTGGTCAGCTCGGCGATGGCGTCGGCTTCCAGCACCGCCAAGGCCCGGCGGATCTTGTCGCGCTGGGCGTCGAGCCATTGGTCCCAGTGTTTCTCCGGGGCGCGCAGGGCGAGTTCATAACGGATCAGCACCGCGGCGTCCATGATCCCGTCGGCCAGCGCGGCCAGGGTCAGGCGCCGCCAGCGCGCCGTGCCTTCACGAGGGATCAGCGGATTACCGACATGTTGCTGATCGAGGTATTCGAGGATCACCCGGCTGTCGTATAACACGTTACCGTCGTCCAGGCGCAGCGCCGGAATCTTGCCCAGCGGGTTGTCCTGGTTCAACGCGGCATCAGGGCTGACCGGGGTCAATTGGCTGTGTTGCAGCGCCACGCGGTCCAGTTGACCGGTTTCATGCAGCAGCACCATCACTTTACGCACGTAAGGCGAAGCAGGGTTGTGGAACAAGGTCATGCTGGGGGCGGACATGGACATTCCTCGGCTGTATTCAGGGATCATGGGGCAGAGGTCTAGCCTAGTAAGTTCCGGCGCGGCTGGCGAGGGTTTAGTGGTGCTGACAAGATCGCCATCGCGAGCAGGCTCGCTCCCACAGGTATATAGGTGCTCTTGTGGGAGCGAGCCTGCTCGCGATGGCGTTGCAACAGGCGCTGAACACCTAGAAGGAATGGCTTTGCTGCCGGCGTTTCCACTGGCTCAAGCGCTGTTGCAGATTCAGCGGGCTGTGAATCTGCTGCGTTCGCGCGCGGTTGAACAGGATCAACACTAACTCAGCGGTGGCCATGGCGTCGGCGCTGGCGTTATGGCGTTCGAAGACTTGCAGCTTGAACCAGTTGATCCAGTCGTCCAGCCCGGCTTCGCGGATGTTCGCCTGTGGGCACAGCAGTGGCGCCATGTCGGCTACATCAAGGAAAGGATGCTGCAAGCGATAACCCAGGCTGTCCTTCAAGGCGCGACCGAGCATGTGCTGGTCGAACGGCGCATGAAACGCCAGCAATGGACTGTCACCGACAAACTCCATGAAATCCAGCAAGGCGTCCCGCGGATCGCTGCCAGCGGCAATTGCGCTGGGCCCCAAACCATGAAGCAACACGCTAGGCCCGAGTTTATGGTCGTTGCGCTGCAAGGTTCGCTCGAACTGCTGACTGAAATCGATCGCGCCGTCTTCGATCACCACGGCTCCGATCGACAGCACCACGTCCTTGTTCAGGTTCAGCCCGGTGGTTTCCAGATCGACGACCACCCAACGTTGCTCGCGCAGGCTGCATTCGCCCAGCGTCGGAGCGCTTGGCAGTTGGTCCAGGCGCTGTTGCTGCGCGGCGGTCAATGTCGGCCCGGCGGGGCGCAGCCATGAAAACAGCTTCATAGCTGATACCGCAGGGTCAGGCTGCTTTGCAGGCGTTGAGCCTGGCGCAGGGACTCACGCAGGATGCGCCGGTCCAGATGATTCAGGCTGTCCGGATCGACCCGATTGGAATAGGGCAAGTTCTCACGGGTCTGTCGCTGATGCTGCTGCATGCGGGTTTGCTGGATGAAGTGATAGGCCTCTTCATAGGCCGCACCGTCCAGCGGGTCGATGACTTCTTTGGCCACCAGTTGACGAAAGCGCTCCAGGGTATTGTTGACCCCGATACCATGGGCCAGCGCCAATAGCCGGGCACCGTCGACAAACGGGGTCAGCCCTTGGACTTTCAGGTCGAGGGTGGCTTTTTCACCGTTCTTTTTCTCCAGCACGAACTCGCGGAAGCGCCCAACCGGCGGGCGTTGGCGCAGGGCGTTCATGGCCAGCATGCGCTGGAACAGCCGATTGTCTGCCACCTGATCGAGAATCGCGCGGCGCAATTGTTCGCAGCCTTGCTCATCGCCCCAGACCACCCGCAGGTCGAAGTAGATACTCGACCCGAGCAAATTCTCCGGCGTTGCTTCGCGGATAAACGCCGCGAATCGCCGCGCCCATTCTGCACGGGACAAACACAGCTGCGGGTTGCCAGCCATGATATTGCCCTTGCACAGGGTAAAGCCGCAGAGCGCCAGGCTCTGATTGATCTGCTGGGCGATCGGCAACAGCTTGCTGCGAATCTCGGCCGCCTGCACCGCATCGCGCGCCTCGAAGAGAATGCCGTTGTCCTGATCGGTGTACAGCGTCTGCTCGCGGCGGCCTTCGCTGCCGAAGCACAGCCAACTGAACGGTATGCCGGGGTCGCCTTTATCGGCCAGCGTCAGCTCGATGACCCGGCACACGGTGTGATCGTTGAGCAAGGTGATGATGTGGGTGATTTGGGTCGAGGATGCGCCATGGGCGAGCATGCGTTCGACCAGTTGGCCGATTTCACCGCGCAGCGCCACCAGGTTTTCCACCCGGGGCGCACTGCGAATGGTGCGTGCCAAATGCACCAGATCGACGCGTTGCAGGGAAAACAGGTCGCGTTCCGAGACCACGCCGCACAACCGTTGGTCTTTCACCAGGCAGACGTGGGCGATGTGCCGTTCGGTCATGGCAATGGCCGCATCGAACGCGCTGTGGTCCGGCGTCAGGAAGAACGGCGCGTGGATCATGTGCCGGTCGATGGGCTGATTGAAGTCACTGGTGCCATCGGCGACCACCTGACGCAAATCGCGCAGGGTGAAAATCCCCAGCGGGGCTTTCTGTTCATTGACCACCACAATGCTGCCGACCTGTTGCTCGTGCATCAGGGTCACGGCTTCACGCAGCGGGGTCGCAGGGCTACAGGTCACGGGATGGCGCATGGCCAATTCGCCGAGGCGGGTATTGAGCGAGTACTGGGTGCCGAGGGTTTCCACGGCTTTTTGCTGGACTTGCTGGTTGACCTGATCCAGCAGGCTGCTGACGCCGCGTAGGGCAAAGTCGCGAAACGTGCTGGAAAGGGCGAACAGCTTGATGAAGGCCTGCTTGTTCAGTTGTAGGCAAAAGGTGTCTTCAGCGGCCAGGTGCTCGGTGCGGGTTGCGCGCTCGCCCAGCAGTGCGGCGAGGGGGAAACACTCACCGGTGGTGATTTCAAAGGTGGTTTCGGTGCCGCCCTTGGCCGTGTGCGGACGTTCGCCGACCACCCGGCCCTGTTTGACGATGTAAAAATGCTCAACCGGTCCGTCCGCAGGCTTGATGATGCTCTCGCCCGGACCGTAGAAGCGCAATTGGCATTGTTCGACCAGATAGGCCAGGTGCGCGTGTTCCATCTGGTTGAACGGCGGGAAACGCTGAAGGAACTGCAAGGTGCCCTGGATGTTCTGCAGCACCGCTGTTTTCCCTGCCTGGGTGAAGGCATCCGCTTTACTCATAACCATTACCGCAGTCTTTTTCGATTTGTTGTTGTCGGAGTCACTGCTATGGTCGGCCCCTGTGCGAAGAGTGCCCATTGGACGTAAGTCTAGGTAACGGTGCAGGAAGCGAAATTTCGGAAATACCCTACGCTATTAATGCGCAAAACCGCTGGTTAGCCTACTTGGAAAACTATTCGGCAAAGCGCACATTTAAGTTCTGCTTAGCGATGTCCGACCATGGTGCTAGGGGATTAATCCGAATATGTAGAGAGATTTATGTCCGACCACGATATTTTGAGCGATGCCGAGCGTGAAGCGTTGAGTGCAGTCATGCACGAACCGGATTTGCCGGCACAACGTGTGCTGATCGTCGACGACGACAAGGACACACGTGAGCTGCTTTCGGAAATTCTTGCGCTTGATGGCATCCGCTGCATGACGGCAGCCAGTGGCGAAAGCGCACTCAAACTGTTGGACTCGAACAAGTCGATCGGGTTGCTCATCACTGATCTGCGAATGCGTCACATCGATGGTCTGGAACTGGTCCGTGAAGTGCGTGAGTCGGAACGGGCGGCGTTGCCGATCATCATCGTTTCCGGTGACGCCAAAGCCCGGGATGTCATTGATGCCATGCACTTGAGCGTGGTGGATTTTCTGCTCAAGCCCATCGACAGCAAAGAGCTGTTGGCGCTGGTCAAGCATCAGTTGGGGATGAACGTGTGAGTCTGTTTCAAATAAAAAAGCCCTGATCTCTCGATCAGGGCTTTTTCATGTCGCTAACGCTTATTCACAGGCCATTGGCAGCCTTGAACTCGCGACGGCGACGGTGCAGGACCGGCTCGGTGTAGCCGTTTGGCTGCTTGGTGCCTTCGATCACCAGTTCGACCGCCGCCTGGAAGGCGATGTTGCTGTCGAAGTTCGGTGCCAGCGGACGGTACAGCGGGTCGTTGGCGTTCTGGCGGTCAACCACCGGGGCCATGCGCTTGAGGGTTTCCAGCACCTGGGCTTCGCTGACGATGCCATGACGCAGCCAGTTGGCGATGTGCTGGCTGGAGATGCGCAACGTTGCACGGTCTTCCATCAGGCCGACGTCGTTGATGTCCGGTACTTTCGAACAGCCCACGCCCTGGTCGATCCAGCGCACCACATAACCGAGGRTGCCCTGGGCGTTGTTGTCCAGTTCATTCTGGATCTGTTCCGCCGTCCAGTTGGGGTTGTTTGCCAGCGGGATGGTCAGGATGTCGTCCAGCGATGCGCGAGCGCGCTTGGCCAGTTCGGCCTGACGGGCGAACACATCAACCTTGTGGTAATGCAGCGCGTGCAGCGCAGCGGCGGTCGGCGAAGGCACCCAGGCGGTGTTGGCGCCGGCCAGCGGGTGAGCGATTTTCTGCTCGAGCATGGCGGCCATGAGGTCGGGCATGGCCCACATGCCTTTACCGATTTGCGCGCGACCTTGCAGGCCAGTGCTCAAACCGATGTCGACGTTCCAGTTTTCGTAGGCGCTGATCCACTTTTCAGCCTTCATGTCAGCCTTGCGCACCATCGCGCCGGCTTCCATGGACGTGTGGATTTCATCACCGGTACGGTCGAGGAAGCCGGTGTTGATGAAGACCACGCGCTCGCTGGCAGCCTTGATACAGGCCTTGAGGTTGACCGTGGTACGCCGCTCTTCGTCCATGATGCCGACTTTGAGGGTATTGCGCGGCAACTCGAGCACGTCTTCGATGCGCCCGAACAGTTCGTTGGTGAACGCCGCTTCTTCCGGACCGTGCATTTTCGGTTTAACGATGTAGACCGAACCGGTACGGCTGTTCTTGCGGGTGGTGTTGCCGTTAAGGCTGTGCAGCGCTGCGAGGTTGGTGACCAGGCCGTCGAGGATACCTTCCGGCACTTCGTTGCCATTCTTGTCGAGGATCGCGTCGATGGTCATCAAGTGGCCCACATTGCGCACGAACAACAGCGAGCGGCCGTGCAGGCTCAGTTCGCTACCGTCCGGGGCGGTGTAGGTGCGGTCGGCGTTCATGGTGCGGGTGAAGGTCTTGCCACCCTTGGCGACTTCTTCCGACAGATCGCCTTTCATCAGGCCGAGCCAGTTGCGGTAGATCACCACTTTGTCATCGGCATCGACGGCGGCCACGGAGTCTTCGCAGTCCATGATGGTGGTCAGTGCGGCTTCCATCAGCAGGTCTTTTACGCCGGCGGCGTCGGTCTGGCCGACCGGTGTGCTGGCGTCGATCTGGATTTCGAAATGCAGGCCGTTGTTTTTCAGCAGGATCGCGGTCGGCGCCGCCGCATCGCCGTGGAAGCCGATCAGCTGTGCGTCGTTGCGCAGGCCGCTGTTGCTGCCACCCTTGAGGCTGACAACCAGTTTGCCGTCAACGATCTTGTAGCCGGTGGAATCAACGTGAGAGCCGGCAGCCAAGGGCGCGGCTTCGTCGAGGAAGGCGCGGGCGAAGGCGATGACCTTGTCGCCGCGAACCTTGTTGTAACCTTTGCCTTTTTCCGCGCCGTCGGCCTCGCTGATGGCATCAGTGCCATACAGCGCGTCGTACAACGAACCCCAGCGGGCGTTCGAAGCGTTGAGGGCGAAGCGGGCGTTCATGACCGGAACCACCAGCTGTGGGCCGGCCATACAGGCGATTTCGTCGTCGACGTTTTGCGTCGTTGCCTGGAAATCGGCCGCTTCTGGCAGCAGATAACCGATGTCTTGCAAGAAGGCTTTGTAGGCCACAGCGTCATGCGCAAGACCAGCACGGGACTGGTGCCAGGCATCGATTTTCGCCTGGAGGTCGTCGCGTTTGGCGAGTAGGGCTTTGTTCTTCGGCGCCAGGTCGTGAATGACCTTGTCGGCACCGGCCCAGAACTTGTCGGCGGTGAGGCCGGAACCGGGAATGGCTTCGTTGTTCACGAAGTCGAACAGGACTTTGGCGACCTGCAGGCCACCGACTTGAACGTGTTCAGTCATTGCTTGCCTCACTCTGCTCAGCTATTTCGCTTTTCAGCTCTTCAATTTGACAATGAAGCCTCTGGCCATTTAAACCACAAACCCCTCTACCAGTACATGCCATTGCTGGCGGCTGGGTGGTTCCAATCAACGGCGTAAAGTCTTGCTGACGGGGCTTTGAGGGTTGCGATGGCGCCTGGGCAGACATCGATCCAACGTTATGTAGTGCGCGCTGCGGCATACTACATGATGAATTGCGGTTGTGAAAATTAGACTAATTACGTCGTTTAGCGACCCGGCCAGGCTGTCCGGTCACGCCGGGGGACAGGATGTTCTCAAAAAACTATTGGATTGTTCCAGATAAATCTAAAAACTTGTACACATAATATTGAATTCACTGCTATGGGGCTTTGATTTTTTTGCTGCCGCGCTGAATTGGGTCCCTTGCCTATACTTGCCTTTCTATAACAAAAGTCATGACAAGAGGGCTGCGCCATGGACCACCTCGTACTCACCGTATTCGCCCCGGACAAGCCCGGCCAGGTCGAGCGCATCGCCCAATGCATTGCCGAGCATGGTGGTAACTGGCTAGAGAGCCGCATGTCACGGATGGCCGGGCAGTTTGCCGGGATCCTTCGGGTGGGCGTGCCAGCCGAGGGTTATGACGAACTGGTCGATGCACTTCAGGCGTTGTCCGCTCAAGGGATTCGGGTGTTGATCGCCGAAAGCGGTATCGAACAATCCTGCACCTGGAAGCCGATTGCCATGGAGCTGGTCGGTAATGACCGACCAGGAATCGTCCGTGACATCACGCGTTTGCTGAGTGAGCAGGGGGTCAACCTTGAACGCTTGGTAACCGACGTACGCCCGGCGCCGATGAGCAGCGAGCCGCTGTTCCACGCCGAAGCGATTCTTGCGGTACCGCTGACCCTTTCCCTCGAGGTGCTGCAGTCGCGGCTGGAGACCTTGGCTGATGATTTGATGGTGGAGTTGGTACTGCGTAGCGAGCCGTAAAGCGGGAGGAAAGGTTATCCAAGTAAAGCGTGCACCTGCCTGTGGATAACCTGTAGAGACTCGACGCCAGCCCACGCCGGCCAAGGCTCTTCAGGAGTTGTTCAAAAAACCAGCAGTTTCAAGGGCTTGTGCACAAACGGCGGGGATCACGCTGTGGATAACCTTGGGAAGGATGCTTGCAGGCCACGTCGGTCGTGGCCTGCAAGGCTTTGTGCGTTTTTTGATCAGCGGCGACGACGCAAACTCATCCAGGCGTCGATGCTGTAAACCGCCAGACCTGCCCAGATAAACATGAAGGCCACCAGCGTGGTGGACGACAGATGCTCGCCGAACAGCAGTACGGCTTGCAGCAGCACCAGCGTTGGCGCCAGGTATTGCAGGAAGCCGAGGGTGGTGTAGGGCAGATGCCGAGCAGCAGCGTTGAAACAGACCAGCGGCACCAGCGTTACCGGGCCGGCAGCGACCAGCCACCACGCTTCGGACGTAGTCCAGAACGCTGCTTGCGCGCTGGTAGCGGTTGGATTGAAGAGCAGCCAGGCAAGGGCAATCGGTACCAGCATCCAGGTTTCCACTACCAGCCCGGGCAATGCTTTGACCGGAGCCTGTTTGCGGATCAATCCGTAGAAGCCGAAGGTCAGCGCCAACACCAGCGACACCCACGGCAGGCTGCCGAGTTGCCAGACTTGCTGCGCGACGCCAACGGCGGCCAGCCCGACGGCGACCCATTGCAGACGTCTCAAGCGTTCGCCAAGGATCAGCATTCCCAGCAGCACGTTCACCAGCGGGTTGATGTAGTAACCGAGACTGGCCTCAAGCATGCGTCCGTTATTCACCGCCCAGACGTAGGTCAGCCAGTTGGCGGCAATCAATGTGCCGCTCAGCGCAAGGACTGCCAGCCGCCGTGGGTTCTCACGCAGTTCACGCCACCAGCCCGGATGCTTCCAGACCATCAGCAGCAAGGCGCCGAACAGCGCTGACCAAAGTACCCGGTGGATGATGATTTCTACGGCAGGTACGTCGGCGATGGCTTTGAAGTAGAGCGGGAATAATCCCCAGATGATGTAGGCACTCAGGCCCAATATGTACCCGCGACGCAGGTTGGCGGCTTGCATGCAGAATCCTTGCTTAGGCAGCTAACAAAGGGGGGATTGTAAGGAGATTTGTCAGCGGATGTCGTATCTGAATTGGTAAGGCATTTGTGAACACCAAATCCAGTGGGAGCGAGCCGGCTCGCTCCCACAAGGGGATAGTGGTGAATCAAAAGAGCTTCAACGGTTCTTCGTTTAGCGCTGCCAGTTGCTCGCGCAATGCCAGCACCTGGTCGCCCCAATAACGTTCGGTGCCAAACCACGGAAAACTATGGGGGAACGCCGGGTCATCCCAACGCCGGGCCAGCCACGCGCTGTAGTGCATCAGGCGCAAGGCACGCAGAGGTTCGATCAACGCCAGTTCACGCGGGTTGAAGTCGTGGAACTCGCTGTAGCCGTCCATCAGTTCCGACAACTGACCGAGACATTCCTGACGATCACCGGCGAGCATCATCCACAGGTCCTGCACCGCCGGCCCCATGCGACAGTCGTCGAGGTCGACGATGTGGAACATCTCGTCACGGCACATCATGTTGCCGGGGTGGCAATCACCGTGTATGCGAATGTTCTGGTGCGGCGTGTCTTTGTAGACTTCTTCCACGCGCTTAAGCAGGTCGCGGGCGACTGACTCGTAGGCTGGCAGCAAACTGCGCGGTATGAAGTTGCCTTCAAGCAAGGTGGTCAGCGAATCATGGCCGAAGTTTTTGACGCCCAGCACTTCGCGGTGTTCGAAGGGGCGGGTGGCGCCTACTGCGTGCAAGCGGCCAAGCAATTGTCCCAAACGGTAGAGCTGATCAAGATTGCCTGGCTCTGGCGCGCGACCGCCGCGGCGCGGGAACAGGGTGAAGCGGAAACCGGCGTGTTCGTGCAGGCTTTCACCGTTGTGAATCAACGGCGCAACGACAGGCACCTCGCACTCGGCGAGTTCGAAGGTGAAGCGGTGCTCTTCGAGAATGGCGGCGTTGGTCCAGCGTTGCGGACGGTAGAACTTGGCAATCAGCGGTTCGCCATCTTCGATGCCAACCTGATAAACACGGTTTTCATAACTGTTGAGCGCAAGGACGCGGGCGTCGCTGAGAAAGCCGATGCTTTCTACGGCGTCGAGCACCAGATCGGGGGTAAGTGTTTCAAACGGGTGAGACATGCTGACTCCTGCGCGCAGCAGGCTGCCGCGTCCGGCCAAACATGGTAGCGCAGACGAGGCGACTTTAGTGGTTGGGCTTGAGATGAGTGCTGATTTTACTGACGCCATCGCGAGCAGGCTCGCTCCCACAGGGTTACGTGTTCACAGATCCAATGTGGGAGCGAGCCTGCTCGCGATGGGGGCCAGGTCAGGCGCCGACGATCCCGCCGTCTTCCCGGGTAATCGCCATCACCGAGGAGCGCGGCTTGCCGTTAGGCAAATGCTCGGGGAAGGTCGACCCGCCGTTTTCCCCCGGATGCTGAATGCCGACAAACAAGGTCTTCTGGTCCGGTGAAAAACTGATGCCGGTCACTTCGCAACCGACCGGGCCGACCATGAAGCGGCGGATTTCACCGGTCGCAGGGTCAGCGCAGAGCATCTGATTATTGCCCATGCCCGCGAAGTCGCCGGCGTTGCTGTAGTCCCCGTCGCTGAGAATCCACAGCCGACCGGCCTTGTCGAAGCCCAAGCCATCCGGGCTGTTGAACATGTTGTGTGGCGTGATGTTCGACGAGCCGGCTTTCGCTGTCCCGGCGTGCACGGTCGGGTTGCCCGCCACCACGAACAGATCCCAGTCGAACGTCAGCGATGCGTGGTCGTCGCGATCGGTGCGCCAGCGCAGGATTTGCCCGTAGACGTTTTTCTCCCGTGGGTTGGGTCCGCCCACTGGTTGCCCGTCTTCGCCACGCTTGGCGTTGTTGGTCAGGGTGCAATAGACCTGGCCATCTTGTGGGCTGACCACGATCCACTCCGGGCGGTCCATACGCGTAGCGCCGACGACGCTGGCGGCCAGGCGCGCGTGAATCAGCACCTCGGCCTGATCGGCAAAACCGCTGCCAGCGTCGATGCCGTTCTTGCCGTGAGTCAGCTCGATCCACTGGCCCTGGCCTTTTGGATGGTCGGGGTTGCTGTCGCCGGCATCGAAACGAGCGACGTACAACGTGCCGTGGTCCAGCAGGTCATGGTTGGCTTTGGGAGTTGCGTGATTGATTTTGTCGCGGCTGACGAATTTGTAGATGAACTCGCCGCGCTCATCGTCGCCCATGTACACCACCGCACGACCGTCGTGGGTCTCGGCCAGGGCCGCGTTTTCGTGTTTGAAACGGCCAAGGGCGGTGCGCTTGATCGGGGTCGATTGCGGGTCGAACGGGTCGATTTCCACTACCCAGCCGTGACGGTTGAGTTCATTGGGGTTTTTTGCCAGGTCAAAACGCGGGTCGTGTTGATGCCAGTTGATCTCTTTGCTGGCGACCGATGCGCCATAGCGCTTTTGTGCGGCGTCGAATTTGTGCTCGGGATTGCTGCTGCCAAAGCAGTCGGTGAAGTTCTCTTCACAGGTCAGATAAGTACCCCAAGGCGTCTTGCCATTGGCGCAGTTCTGAAAAGTCCCGAACACTTTTTTGCCGGTCTTGTCAGCGGCGGTTTTCATCAGCTCATGGCCAGCGGCCGGGCCGCTCAACTGCAGCGGTGCATTGCCGTGGATTCGGCGGTTGTAGCGCGAGCCCTGAACGAATTGCCATTGGCCATTCTTGCGCTGCACTTCGATCACCGACACACCTTCGCAGGCCAGCGCTTTGCGCACTTCTTCGGCCGACTGCGGCATGCCGCCATGGGCGTAGAGGTAGCGATAGTTGGTGTATTCGTTGTTGATCGCCATCAGCGCGCGATTGTCGTCGCCGGGGAAGGCGAACAGGCTCATGCCATCGTTGTTGTCACCGAACTGGACTTCCTGGGCCTGGGCGCTGCCATTACCACTCGGGTCAAAGGCCGGACCGTCCTTGTGCAGCGGCTGGCCCCAACTGATCAGCACCGAGGACTTGTAACCCGGCGGCAGGGTGATGGTGTCGCTGGTGGCGGCGGCAATGCTGTCGAAGCCCAGCAATTTGCTCGAAGCTGCGCTGACACTGGTGGCCAGTGCGCTACGGCTCAGCAGGTTGCCACCGAGGAACATCGCCGCACCGCAAAGGGCGCCGGCGCTGATAAAACCACGACGACTGAGGCCGACGATTTTTTCGAGGTCGGTGGCTTGGTTTTCTTCTAATAGGCTCACATCAGGCTCCCTGCTGGTTTTTGCAGCCACCTTAAGGAGCGTCTATGACACAAATGTTGCAGTTTTGATCGGGGTGAGCATAGACCTGTAGCAGCTGCCGAAGGCTGCGTTCGGTGGCGACGCCGCCGCAAAAACCTGACACCGCGATTTTGAGTCTTTATTTGAGTCGAGAGGATTGTGACTGCTTCGCAGCCGAACGCAGCTTTCGGCAGCTGTTACAGAAAGCGCGCCAGGCTTGGGCTAGAGCGGTGTGCCGAGCAAAACATTGGAGGGCGAGAACTGTACCTGGACGGTTTTTTTGGCGCTCAAATCCAGGGTTTTCAGGTGCTGAGGCTCGGCCAGCGCGCATAGCGTCTGGCCATTGGGCAGGGCGATTCGGACTTCACTGGGGCCATCTTCGGCGTCGAGAATCTCCTCGACAGTGCCCTTCAGACAATTGTGTCCAGGTGTTGCAAGTTGTCCTGTGCCGAGCAAATCGAGCCAGCCGGCCTTGATCAGCGCCACCACCTCAGTGCCCGTTTCCAGTTCCAGGCGCAGGGTGCTGTCGTGGGTTATTTGCGCCTGAATGATCAGTCCCTCAGCCAGTTCCAGGCTGATCAGATCGTTATGGCCGTGAGTGTCGATGGCCGCGACGGTGCCATGCAGTTGATTGCGCGCGCTGGTCCTGAGCATCAGGCGTCCGAGCAAGTCGAGGTCACTGGCGTCTTCGGCAGCTTCCAGCACCTGTGCCTGCAAGGCTTGCAGGCGCTGATAAAGTCGCAGCACCCGTTCACCTTCACTGGACAGTTTTGCGCCACCACCGCCCTTGCCGCCGACGCTGCGTTCCACCAGCGGTTTCTGCGCCAGATTGTTCAACTCATCGATCGCATCCCACGCGGCTTTGTAGCTCAGCCCGGCGCTTTTTGCGGCGCGGGTGATCGAGCCTTGTTCGGCGATGTGTTGCAGCAAGGCGATGCGCTGCGGACGACGGACGATGTGTTGGGACAACAAAGTAGGCAAGGACATGGCAAGGGGCTGCGAGCGGGTAGTGATGGATTTGGACGTTGGCGGCTTGGCGCGTGAGAGTCAAGTCAGCTCCCCGGGTTTTGGCGTGCGCGCCAGGCAATAAACGTCGACCCGCGCTGCACCAGCCCCGATCAACAAGCGTGCCAGGCTTTGCGCGGTGGCGCCGGTGGTCAGCACGTCGTCGACCAACGCCAGGTGGCGGCCCTTGATCTGCGCGTTCGGTGTCAGCGCGAACGCCCTGAGCAAGTTCTGTTTGCGCGCCTTGGCGTCCAGATCCTGTTGCGCGGTGGTGTCCTGGGTACGTAATAGCAGGTTCTCATCGCAACTGATCTGCAGGCTGTCGCTGAGCCAGTGGGCGAGCATCGCGGCCTGGTTGTAACCTCGCTCGCGCAGCCGTTTGCGGGCCAAGGGCACCGGCACTAAAGCGTCAGGTCGTTCAAGGCCTTCATCGAAGTGGTGTTGCAGCGATTGAGCAAGAAGTTCTGCAAGTAAGCGGCCATATGGCCACTTTGCCCCATGCTTGAAGCGGGTGATCAAACTGTCGAGCGGGAAGCTATAGGTCCAGGGCGCGATCACCTGCTCGAAGGCCGGTGGCTCCTTCAAACACTGGCCGCACGTGAGGCCGGCCACGGGCAAAGGCAGGGCGCAGACCTGGCAATGGTCGCCGAGCCAGGGCAGCTCGGTTTCGCAGGGCGTGCAGATKGGTGTGGTGCCATCGGCCGGCTCTGAACAAAGCAAACAAAGTTGTTTATTGTTTAACCAGATGTAGACCGGTCCTACGTATCGTGGTTGACAGCGCATAGCTCTTCCTTAAATATGCCGAACATCCGTGTCGCGTCTGTGGATATTCCGTTCCACAGCCGCTTGCCAAGCATAAACAAGGAAACGCCCATGAGCGCCAGCACCACTGCAAACCTGCGTCATGACTGGTCTTTGGCCGAAGTCAAAGCACTCTTCGTTCAGCCATTCAACGACCTGTTGTTCCAGGCGCAGACGGTGCACCGCGCGCACTTCGACGCCAATCGCGTCCAGGTGTCGACCCTGCTGTCGATCAAAACCGGCGCTTGCCCGGAAGATTGCAAATATTGTCCGCAGTCCGGTCACTACAACACCGGCCTGGAAAAAGAAAAGCTGATGGAAGTGCAGAAGGTTCTTGAAGAGGCTGCTCGCGCCAAGGCTATCGGTTCGACCCGTTTCTGCATGGGCGCCGCCTGGAAGCATCCATCGGCCAAAGACATGCCGTATGTGCTGGAGATGGTCAAGGGCGTGAAGGCCATGGGCCTGGAAACCTGCATGACCCTCGGCCGCCTCGATCAGGATCAGACCGTAGCCCTGGCCGAAGCCGGCCTCGATTACTACAACCACAACCTTGATACCTCGCCGGAGTTCTACGGCAGCATCATCACTACCCGCACCTACAGCGAGCGCCTGCAAACCCTGGCGTATGTTCGTGATTCGGGGATGAAGATCTGCTCGGGCGGTATTCTCGGCATGGGCGAGTCCCTCGACGACCGCGCCAACCTGCTGATCCAGCTGGCCAACCTACCGGAGCACCCGGAGTCGGTGCCGATCAACATGCTGGTGAAAGTTGCCGGTACGCCGCTGGAAAATGCCGACGACATCGACCCGTTCGACTTCATCCGCATGCTCGCCGTCGCCCGTATCCTGATGCCGAAATCCCACGTGCGCCTGTCCGCCGGCCGCGAAGCGATGAACGAGCAGATGCAGGCCCTGGCGTTCTTTGCCGGTGCCAACTCGATTTTCTACGGTGAGAAATTGCTGACCACCGCCAACCCGCAGGCTGACAAGGACATGCAACTGTTCTCGCGCCTCGGCATCCTGCCGGAAGCGCGCGAAGAGCACGCCGATGAAGTGCATCAGGCGGCTATCGAGCAAGCGCTGGTCGAACAGAAAAGCAGCGAGCAGTTCTACAACGCCGCTGTTTGACGTCTCCACTGATCCTTCTGAAGGAATGCAAAACACTGTGGGAGCGAGCCTGCTCGCGATTGAGATGTAACAGCCAGCATCAATGTTGAATGTTATGACCTCATCGTCGGATCGCCGCCCGGAGCCGGCTCGCTCCCACAAGGTAATGCGACATTGCTTCTGAATTCTGACCCCGCGAGGCCTGCATGTCTTTCGATCTCGCCGCACGCCTTGCTGCCCGTCGTGCCGAAAACCTCTATCGCCAGCGTCCCTTGCTGGAGACCCCACAAGGTCCGCAAGTGGTGGTCGACGGCCAGCCATTGCTGGCGTTCTGTAATAACGACTACCTGGGTCTGGCCAATCATCCGCAAGTGATCGAAGCCTGGCGTGACGGCGCCGCCCGCTGGGGTGTCGGTGGCGGTGCTTCGCACCTGGTGATCGGCCATAGCAGTCCGCATCAAGCACTCGAAGAAGCCTTGGCCGACCTGACAGGGCGCCCGCGCGCGTTGCTGTTTACCACCGGCTACATGGCTAACCTGGGCGCGGTCACGGCGTTGGTCGGGCAGGGCGACACGGTGCTTGAAGACCGACTCAATCATGCGTCATTGCTTGATGCCGGGCTGTTGTCGGGGGCGCGCTTCAATCGTTATTTGCACAACGACGCGGTCAGCCTTGCCAAACGTCTGGAGAAGGCCACCGGCAATACGCTGGTGGTGACCGACGGGGTGTTCAGCATGGATGGCGATATTGCCGACCTGCCGGCGCTGGCTCGCGAGGCCAAGGCTAAAGGCGCGTGGCTGATGGTCGATGATGCCCACGGCTTTGGTCCCTTGGGCGCCAATGGCGGCGGGACCGTCGAGCACTTTGGTTTGAGTCTGGAGGATGTGCCGGTATTGGTCGRTACCTTGGGCAAAGCATTCGGCACCGCGGGCGCGTTTGTTGCGGGCAGCGATGACCTGATCGAAAGCCTGATCCAGTTCGCCCGACCGTACATTTACACCACCAGTCAGCCACCGGCCCTGGCGTGCGCGACCCTGAAAAGTCTTGAGTTGCTGCGTAGCGAACATTGGCGACGCGAGCACTTGAACGTGCTGATCCGCCAATTCCGAAAAGGTGCCGAGCAGATGGGTCTGGAGTTGATGGACAGCGCTACGCCGATCCAGCCGATCATGATCGGCGACGCCGGGCGCGCCATGCTTTTTTCGCAGATGCTGCGTCAGCGCGGGCTGATGGTGACCGCGATCCGCCCACCCACCGTGCCGGCCGGCAGTGCACGTTTGCGCGTGACCCTGACAGCGGCGCACAGCGAAGCGCAGGTGCAGCTATTGTTAGAAGGTCTGGCCGATTGTCTTCAGCAACTGGGAGCGGAGCCGAACCATGCGTGATCGTCTGATTCTGTTGCCCGGTTGGGGACTCGGCATTTCGCCGCTGGAGCCTTTGGCAGCGGCCTTGCAGGGGTTGGACGAACACCTGCGCGTCGAGATCGAACCACTGCCGGAACTGGAGTCGAGCGACCTCGATGAATGGCTAGACGAACTGGATTCGACTTTGCCCAAAGATGCCTGGCTCGGTGGCTGGTCGCTCGGCGGGATGCTCGCCTCAGAGCTCGCGGCTCGACGTGGCGAGCGTTGCTGCGGTTTGCTGACGTTGGCGAGTAACCCCTCTTTTGTGGCGCATGCCGAGTGGTCGAGCGCCATGCCGGGTGAGACCTTCGATGCGTTTCTGGCTGGGTGCAGCGCGGACCCTCGCATGACCCTCAAGCGCTTTAGCCTGCTCTGCGCCCAAGGTGCCGAAGACCCGCGCGGGTTGTCGCGCCTGTTGCTGGCGGGTGCGCCGAATACCCCGCAGGCGCAGTTGATGAGCGGGTTGGAAGTGCTCGCTCAACTGGACAATCGGCAAGCCTTGCAGGCTTTTCGAGGTCCGCAATTGCATCTGTTCGCCGGGCTCGACGGGTTGGTTCCTGCCGAAGCCGCCAGTGAGCTACTGGTGTTACTCCCCGATGTTGAAATTGGTCTGATTGAACAGGCCAGTCACGCGTTTCTTCTGGAAGATCCCCACGGTGTGGCGGGGGCTATCCAGGCCTTTTTGCATGAGTCCGGTGATGACTGATTTAGCCCTTCCCAACCTGCCCGGAGGCTTGCCTGACAAGCGTCAGGTCGCGGCATCCTTTTCCCGTGCAGCGGCCAGCTATGACAGTGTTGCCGAATTACAGCGGGCTGTCGGTAGTGAATTGCTGGGGCGTTTGCCGACTGATCGAACGCCCGCTCGCTGGCTGGATCTGGGCTGTGGCACAGGGTATTTCAGCCGTGTGCTGGGTGAGCGATTCAACGCCAGCGAAGGGCTGGCGCTGGATATCGCGCAAGGCATGCTCAAGCACGCACAGCCCTTGGGCGGTGCGACACATTTTATTGCTGGCGATGCTGAGCGCTTGCCGTTGCAGGACGTGAGCTGCGACCTGGTGTTTTCCAGCCTGGCGGTGCAGTGGTGCGCCGATTTCAGGGCGGTGCTGAGCGAGGCCAAGCGGGTTCTGAAACCTGGCGGTGTGTTGGCGTTTGCCAGTCTCTGTGTGGGGACGCTGTATGAATTGCGCGACAGTTGGCGCCAGGTCGATGGCTTGGTGCACGTCAACCGCTTCCGCGAGTTCAGCACGTATCAACAGCTGTGTGCGGCCAGCGGCATGAACGTGATCAGTCTGCAAAGTTGCCCGCACGTACTGCATTACCCGGATGTGCGTAGCCTGACTCACGAACTCAAGGCCTTGGGCGCGCATAATCTTAATCCTGGTCGGCCGGGCGGGCTGACAGGTCGGGCGCGGATCATGGGTTTGATCGACGCCTATGAGCAATTTCGTCAGGCGCAAGGGCTGCCCGCGACTTATCAGGTGGTTTACGCCGTGTTGGAGAAGCCACTATGAGCGCAGCCTATTTCATCACCGGTACCGATACCGATGTCGGCAAGACCACCATCGCCGCTGGCCTGCTGCACGCCGCGCGGCTGGCGGGGTTGAGCACGGCAGCCGGGAAGCCTGTGGCGTCCGGCTGCGAGGTGACACCCAAAGGATTGCGCAATGCCGACGCGTTGGCGCTGTTGGCGCAATGTTCGTTGCCGCTGACCTATGCCGAGGTCAATCCGGTGGCCTTCGAGCCGGCCATCGCACCGCATCTGGCTGCACGTGAGGCGGGGTTCGCGCTGACGGTCCAGTCGTTGCTGGTGCCGATGCGGCACATAGTGGACATGCAGGCCGATTTCACCTTGATCGAAGGCGCGGGTGGCTGGCGGGTGCCATTGGCTGATCAGGACAATCTCTCGGATCTGGCAATGGCGCTGGGGTTGCCGGTGATTCTGGTGGTTGGCGTGCGTCTGGGCTGTATCAATCATGCGTTGCTGACAGCCGAGGCAATTGCCCGGGACGGTTTGCAACTGGCGGGTTGGGTGGCCAACATCATTGACCCCAAGACGTCGCGGCTGGAAGAGAACCTCGCCACGTTGGCAGAACGGCTGCCGGCACCGTGTCTGGGGCGGGTGCCGAAACTCAAACTGGTCACGGCAGAAGCGGTGGCAGAACATCTTCAGCTGGATTTGCTGGACTAGGTTTTGCCTATGACAAGGCACTGTGCCATTAGTGTTTTTGTCGGGCCTTTTGACGGTGTCTCTGGTTCAATGAGCGCTGTTTATCCTTTGCAGGATGGAGTTGCGCCATGGACATTTCGGGAAGCACCGCGTTTTATGCAGGTCTGAGTTCCATTCAGGCTGGGCAGAACCGTGTCGATCAGGCGGCGAGCCAGATCGCCGGCACCACTGTCGATCGTTCAGCCTCCAGCCAGTCCTCCGACGCTCAGATCGACCGCTTGCGCTCGGTCGATCGCAGCCAGCAATCGAATCTGGCCAGTAATATGGTCGATATGTCCCAAGGCAAGATCCAGGCAGAGCTTGGCGTCAAAGTCGCCAAGGCTTCTGACGAAATGCTCGGTACATTGATCGATACTTTCGCTTGATCCCTCGCTGAACCTGTTTACCTGAACACCGCCCCTGGCTCGGTGTTCTGTCGGGCACGTCCTTCTCGTTCAACTAATCTTTCCTACACGGTTTGTTGCTTTGCGCACCGGCTGTGGGCCTTTGCGTGTGCGCTATTCATATGGGTCATGACGAACGGCAAAAGATCGACGCTTGACAAGATTTCGGCGTAAACGTATGTTTCAAACAACTGTTTGACCGTCACAACAATTCATTGCGGTCGTTCATTCCCGGTTACATCAGCAGAGGTTTATCGCTATGCCTGACTACAAGGCCCCCTTGCGTGATATTCGCTTCGTTCGTGACGAACTGCTCGGCTACGAAGCGCACTATCAGAGCCTTCCGGCTTGCCAGGACGCTACCCCGGACATGGTTGACGCCATTCTCGAGGAAGGCGCCAAGTTTTGTGAGCAGGTGCTGGCTCCGCTGAACCGCGTGGGTGACACCGAAGGCTGCACCTGGAGCGAGTCCGGCGTTAAGACCCCGACTGGCTTCAAAGAAGCCTACAAACAATTCGTCGAAGGCGGCTGGCCAAGTCTGGCCCACGACGTAGAGCACGGTGGCCAAGGCCTGCCGGAGTCTCTGGGTCTGGCTGTGAGTGAGATGGTCGGTGAAGCCAACTGGTCGTGGGGCATGTACCCAGGCCTGTCTCATGGCGCGATGAACACCATTTCCGAACACGGTACGCCAGAGCAGCAAGAGGCTTACCTGACCAAACTGGTGTCCGGCGAATGGACCGGCACCATGTGCCTGACCGAACCACATTGCGGCACGGACCTGGGCATGCTGCGCACCAAGGCCGAGCCTCAGGCTGATGGTTCCTACAAGGTTTCCGGTACCAAGATCTTCATCTCGGCCGGTGAACACGACATGGCCGACAACATCGTCCACATCGTTCTGGCTCGCCTGCCGGATGCGCCTGCTGGCACCAAAGGTATTTCGCTGTTCATCGTTCCAAAGTTCCTGCCGAACGCTGACGGCAGCATCGGTGCACGCAACGCCGTGAGCTGTGGGTCCCTGGAACACAAAATGGGCATCCACGGTAACGCCACCTGCGTGATGAACTTCGACGCGGCCACCGGTTTCCTGATCGGCCCGGCAAACAAAGGCCTGAACTGCATGTTCACCTTTATGAACACCGCACGTCTGGGTACGGCCCTGCAAGGTCTGGCTCACGCCGAGATCGGCTTCCAGGGCGGTCTGAAATACGCTCGCGATCGTTTGCAAATGCGCTCCCTGACTGGCCCGAAAGCGCCGGACAAAGCCGCTGACCCAATCATCGTTCACCCTGATGTGCGTCGTATGCTGTTGACCATGAAGGCCTTCGCCGAAGGCAACCGTGCGATGGTTTACTTCACTGCCAAGCAGGTCGACATCGTCAAGTACGGCGTGGATTTCGAGGCGAAGAAGAAAGCCGACGCACTGCTGGCGTTCATGACGCCGATCGCCAAAGCCTTCATGACTGAAGTCGGCTTTGAATCCGCTAACCACGGTGTGCAGATCTACGGCGGCCACGGCTTCATCGCCGAGTGGGGCATGGAGCAGAACGTTCGCGACAGCCGTATTTCGATGCTGTACGAAGGCACCACCGGTATCCAGGCGCTCGACCTGCTGGGCCGTAAAGTGCTGATGACTCAAGGCGAGGCTCTGAAAGGCTTCACCAAGATCGTCCACAAGTTCTGCCAGACCAACGAAGGCAACGAAGCGGTCAAAGAGTTTGTCGAGCCGTTGGCAGCACTGAACAAGGAATGGGGCGAGCTGACCATGAAGGTCGGTATGGCCGCGATGAAAGATCGCGAGGAAGTCGGCGCCGCGTCGGTGGACTACCTGATGTACTCCGGTTACGCCTGCCTGGCCTATTTCTGGGCTGACATGGCGCGCCTGGCTGCCGAGAAACTGGCTGCCGGCACCACCGAAGAGGCGTTCTACACCGCCAAGCTGCAGACCGCGCGCTTCTACTTCCAGCGCATCCTGCCGCGTACCCGCACTCACGTTGCAACCATGCTGTCGGGTGCCAACAACCTGATGGACATGAAAGAAGAAGACTTCGCACTGGGCTACTAAGTCCCGCGGAGTGCTTCAAACAGCCGCTGCTTCTTCGGGAGCAGCGGCTTTTTTCTGCCCGCTGAAAACGGCTGCAAATATTCCCGACTAAAACGCTAAGTAGAACGCTTTTGCTGCCGTTAAAGAGTGTGCGGTGTGATGTACGTCACATTGCATGTGCTTAATTGTCAGGAATGCAGGCACAATGCCATCTATTGATTTGCCGGGCCGGAGCTCTACCCTTGCCGCGTTCTTCCGCTGTACGTCTCAGTCACTTTTTGCCCTCATTACTGTTGTTGCTTGCGGGGCTTGCGGCTGCCTACGTCAAGGACCTCAACGTCTTTTTCACCTCGCTGTTCAACGTGCTGCCAACCCTGGTGCTATTGCTCGGCGGTTCGTACTGCGCGGTTTACCGACGTCAACGTGAACTGTTTCTGATGGTCACGGTGTACATCGCCTACTACCTGCTCGACACCCAAACCGATTACTACCGTGATTACGGCAAGGTGCGTGACGACGCGGCGGTGGTTTTCCATCTCTGCTGTTTGCTGCTGCCTTTGCTGTACGGGCTGTTTGCTGCCTGGCAGGAACGTACCCACCTGTTTCAGGACATGGTCGCGCGTTTCGCGGTGTTGGTGGCATTCGGCAGTGTTGCACTGGGGTTAGAGCAGAGTTACCCACAGGCGTTGTTGATGTGGCTGTCGGAAATACGCTGGCCGGCATTGCATGGTGCCTGGATGAGTTTGATCCAGTTGTCCTATCCGGTGTTCCTCGCGTCCTTTCTGCTGTTGGCGTATCAATACTGGCGCAACCCGCGGCCGTTGCATGCGGCGCAATTGGTGGGTTTGCTCGGACTGTTCTGGATGTTGCCCAAGACCTTCATCCTGCCGTTTACCCTGAACATCATGTGCAGCCAGGTGATGTTGATGATTGCTGCGGCGGTTGCCCACGAAGCCTATCAAATGGCTTTTCGTGATGAGCTGACCGGCCTGCCGGGGCGTCGCGCCTTGAACGAGCGCATGCAGCGTCTGGGCCGCAACTATGTGTTGGCCATGAGCGACGTTGACCATTTCAAGAAATTCAACGACACCCACGGGCACGATGTCGGCGACCAGGTGTTGCGGTTGGTGGCCAGCAAGTTGTCGAAGATCGGCGGCGGTGGCCGGGCGTATCGTTACGGGGGCGAGGAGTTCGCCTTGGTGTTCGCCGCCAAAACGCTCGAAGAGTGCATGCCGCATCTGGAAGTTATCCGTGAGTCGATTGCCACCTACAACATTCAGTTGCGCAATCAGGACAGCCGTCCGCAAGACGATCAGCAAGGTCGGCAACGCCGTGCGGGCTCTGGTGCCTCAAGCGTTTCGGTCACGGTGAGCATCGGTGTCGCCGAGCGACTGGAGCAGCGGACCCCGGAAGAAGTCCTGAAATCCGCAGACCAGGCGCTCTACAGCGCCAAGGGTGCAGGGCGAAACTGCGTGATGGCATTCGGGCAAAGCCGCCGTGGTGCGGTGCGTATGGACGGCGCTGCGGGTTAGTGGTGAACGTACATTCAGCGTCTGGGCTGTGATTGTTCGAGGCCATTCGCGGCGGCAGGTTTGAATGATCTGCTGACGGAGAAACGACCAGCCCGAGTACAAGCCTCTCCCTGCGCGACAGCGCTGCCTCTGAAAGATCGCAGCCTGCGGCAACTCCTACAATACAGATGGGCCTGTAGGAGTTGCCGCAGGCTGCGATCTTTTTTTTCAGTGACCAAAAATTACAAATAGGTCACTAGCTGACCCTATGTATCGTAAAAGTTGTTCGGGTACACTCAAGACCTTGCTGAAATCCGATCCTACGAATCACTTTTCAAGTTCTCACGAGGTTTGCCATGGCTGACTACAAAGCGCCCTTGCGCGATATGCGCTTCGTCCTCAATGAAGTTTTCGAGGTTGCCAAACTGTGGGCTGAACTGCCCGCCCTGGCCGACACCGTCGATGCCGAGACCGTCGAGGCGATCCTTGAGGAGGCCGGCAAAGTCACCAGCAAAAGTATTGCGCCGCTGAGCCGTGCTGCCGACGAAGAAGGTTGTCACTGGAGCAACGGTGCCGTTACCACACCAGCAGGTTTCCCACAGGCATATCAGACTTATGCTGAAGGCGGTTGGGTCGGTGTCGGTGGTGATCCGTCCTACGGTGGCATGGGCATGCCGAAAGCGGTTTCGGCTCAGGTCGAAGAAATGGTCAACTCTGCCAGCCTGTCATTCGGTCTGTACCCGATGCTGACTGCCGGGGCTTGCCTGTCGATCAACGCTCACGCCAGTGAAGAACTTAAAGCCGCTTACCTGCCAAACATGTACGCCGGTGTCTGGGCAGGCTCCATGTGCCTGACCGAGCCGCACGCGGGGACTGACTTGGGGATTATCCGTACCAAGGCCGAACCGCAAGCAGACGGTTCCTACAAGGTCAGCGGAACCAAGATCTTCATCACCGGCGGTGAACATGACCTGACCGAAAACATCATTCACCTGGTGCTGGCCAAACTGCCGGATGCCCCTGCGGGTCCGAAAGGTATTTCGCTGTTCCTGGTTCCGAAGTTCATGGTCAACGCCGACGGCAGTCTCGGCGCGCGTAACCCGGCTAACTGCGGTTCGATCGAACACAAAATGGGCATCCAGGCATCCGCTACCTGCGTGATGAACTTCGACGAAGCCGTGGGTTACCTCGTGGGTGAGCCGAACAAAGGCCTGGCGGCCATGTTCACCATGATGAACTACGAGCGTCTGGGCGTTGGTATCCAGGGCCTGGCCAGTGGCGAGCGCTCTTACCAGAACGCGGTTGAATACGCCCGTGATCGCCTGCAAAGCCGTTCGCCGACCGGGGCGCAGAACAAAGACAAGGTCGCCGACCCGATCATCGTTCACCCGGACGTGCGTCGCATGCTGTTGACCATGAAGGCCTCGAATGAAGGCGGCCGGGCATTCTCGACCTACGTGGCCATGCAGCTGGACACCGCCAAGTTCAGCGAAGACGCGACCACCCGCAAACGCGCTGAAGACCTGGTGGCCTTGCTGACGCCGGTCGCCAAGGCATTCCTCACGGATCTGGGCCTGGAAACCACCGTTCACGGCCAGCAGGTCTTCGGCGGCCACGGCTACATTCGCGAGTGGGGCCAGGAACAACTGGTGCGTGACGTGCGGATCACCCAGATCTACGAAGGTACCAACGGCATTCAGGCGCTGGACCTGGTCGGGCGCAAGATCGTCGGCAGCGGCGGGGCGTACTACAAGTTGTTTGCTGATGAGATTCGCCATTTCACCGCCACCGCGAGCGCTGATCTGGCCGAGTTCACCAAACCATTGAACGACGCTGTCGACACGCTGGACGAGCTGACCGCCTGGTTGTTGGACCGCGTGAAAAATAACCCGAACGAAATCGGCGCAGCCTCGGTCGAGTATCTGCAAGTGTTTGGCTATGTGTCCTACGCCTACATGTGGGCACTGATGGCCAAGGCAGCCTTTGGCAAAGAGGCGCAGGACGACTTCTACGCCAGCAAACTGGGCACTGCACGCTTCTACTTCGCTCGCCTGCTGCCACGGATTCATTCGCTGAGCGCTTCGGTCAAGGCCGGTAGTGAGTCGCTGTTTCTGTTGGATGCGGCGCAATTCTGAGAAGTGTAACGTCATGTAAGCATTTGCTTACGTGACGTGCTGCTGTTTTCCCCCTGTTCCAAAATTGGATCCAGAGCTAATCTACTTCACATGGACGTCGCGCAGGAAGCGCAAAGCAATAACACGGACACGTAGGATTCTGCCAGGACGGCGGAGTGAAATGGATGTCAGGGAAACAGTCTGCAAAGCCCCGCTTCGGCGGGGTTTTCTTTTGCCTGCGATTTGTGTTTTTACCGTTCAGCCTTGAACATCCAGTACCGTCGGGCTCGTCATCCGCCCGGCCGGGCCGTTCATCACGTCTTCCAGCAGGTTGCGCAGCAACTCCAGCGTCGCTTGCTGACGTTGAACGTCGCGACAGACCAATCCAACTTTCAGTGGGACCCGCGGCTCACTCAAGGGTTTCCACAAGAGTGCCTTGTTTCCATGTTCCTGCTGCGAGCGTCCGGGTAGGACAGTGGCCAGTCTGGTGTGGGGCAAACTGTCGAGGATCCCCGCCATGTTGTTCAGTTCCGCCTGTACTTGCGGGCGGCGTCCGAGATTGGCCAGTTGTCCCTGCCAGATCTGCCGGACCTGAAACTCTTCCCCCAGCAACAGCATCGGCAACTCCGCTGCCTGACTCATGGAGACTTTCTTGAATTCACGCAACGGATGATCGGCAGGGATGACCAGGGTCAGTTCGTCTTCATACAGCAAAACGCCATGCAGCCCTGGCTGGCGCGGCGGCAGATAGCTGATACCGATGTCGAGTGAGCCATTGAGCAGTCGACGTTCAATTTCCAGCCCCGTGAGTTCGTAGATCTGTACCACCAGGTGTGGTTGCGCCTTGCGTACACGCTCCAGCATTTTGGGCACCAGGCTGGTGTGAACGGTTTGCAGCACGCCGATGGCCAAGGTGCGTAACGCCTGACCCTTGAAGTTGCCCAAGGCCTCGCACGCACGCTGCAGGCCGTCGAGCAAGGGCAGGGCGTGGTTGTACAAGGTATGCGCGGCCAGGGTAGGCAGCAGGCGTTTACTGCTGCGTTCGAACAGGCCCACGTCGAGGTTTTGTTCCAGTTGGCGGATCTGCTGCGACAGCGCCGGCTGGGAGATCGACAGGCGTTCGGCAGCCCGTCCGACATGGCCTTCTTCATACACCGCGACGAAATAACGCAGTTGCTTAAAATCCATAAGTAATTCTTATCGAAAAAGCTGGAAAATCGAAATGGCTCAGCGCCTGACAGAAGCCTAGTCTAACCGCATTCACAAGGCTTACAGGGCCAGAAAGCGCGATGAATACCGTTTACGTTGATGGTGTTTACATAGGCAAGGCAAAAAATCTCGGACAGGGTTTGATCTGCGATACCGACAAACAGCGGATTGCCAATCGACTCTGGTTGTGGCCTCAAGGCCTGGGCAGCGATGAACACGGCGATCCGCGTTTTCATACTGGCCCCGAACGCGCCCTGCATCATTACCCGTCCGAACACTACGCTTACTGGCGCAAACGTTATCCACAGATCGACTGGAACGCGCCGGCCTTCGGTGAAAACCTTTCAACCCGCGGCCTGACCGAAGAGCAGGTGTGCCTCGGCGATATGTTTCGCTGGGGTGGTGCGTTGTTGCAGATCAGCCAGCCGCGCTCACCGTGTTATCGGTTGAGCCATCGCTGGGGTGTGCCGATCTTGCCGCAACTGGCCCAGGACACGGGACGCTGCGGCTGGTTCTACCGCGTTCTCAAGCCTGGTTTTGTCAGCGCCGATCAGCCGTTCGAGCTGATCCAGCGCAGCTACCCTGGCCTGACTGTGGCCTGGGCGTTGCGCTGTTTTTATCAAGAGCCGCTTGAGCATGCCGGTTTGAAAAAACTCGTCGACTGTCCGGCGCTGTCTTCGCGCTGGCGTGATATTGCACTCAAACGCTTGCGCACCGGGCGCGTCGAGGATTGGTCTTCGCGTCTGCTGGGTTCGCCGCTTGAGGGAATGCGCGCATGAACCTGTTCAGCCTGCGTCGCCAACAGCCGAGCCTGGATGATCTGGTGGTGAAGCATTTTCGGCCCTCCAGGCACGACAACCTTTCCAGCGAGTGCCTGATGCCCAGTGTCGAGCGACCCCAGCAAGTTTTCGTTCGCGGTCAGGGTTCCTGGCTCTGGGACAGTGACGACCGAGCGTATCTGGATTTCACCCAAGGTGGCGCGGCCAACAGCCTCGGCCATAGCCCATCGGTGCTGATCAAAGCCATCTCCGCTCAAGCGCAAACGCTGATCAATCCGGGTTCGGGCCTGCTTAACCGTGGCCAACTCAATCTGGCCGAACGTTTGTGCGCCAGTACCGGCAGCGACAAGGTTTATCTGCTCAACAGTGGCAGTGAAGCTTGCGAAGCGGCGATCAAGCTGGCGCGTAAATGGGGGCAACTGCATCGTGGCGGTGCATCGCGAATCATCACCGCCAGCGGTAGCTGCCATGGTCACGGCTTTGCGGCCATGTCCGCGTCGGATTGTCAGAACAATCGCTTTGAGCCGCAACTTCCGGGTTTCAGCCACGTTCCGTTCAATGATTTACCTGCGTTACATGCGGCGGTAGATGCGCAGACCGTCGCCATCATGCTCGAACCTATTCAGAGTTCAGCCGGTGTCGTTCCGGCGACTGAGCATTACCTCAAAGGTGTCGAGCACCTATGCCGTGAGTTGGGGATTTTGCTGATTCTCGACGAAGTGCAAACCGGGATTGGCCGTTGCGGCAGTCTGCTTGCCGAACAGTTTTACGGCGTGCGCGCCGACATTGTTGTGCTGGGCAAAGGGCTGGGCGGTGGGGTGCCAGTGGCGGCGCTTCTGGCGCGCGGCAAAGCCTGCTGCCTCGAGTCGGGCGAGCTGGATGGCACTCATCACGGCAACGCGTTGATGGCCTCGGCGGCGCTGGCGGTTCTGGACAGCGTGCTGGATCACGGCTTCCTCGAGCACGTTCGCGATAGCGCTCAACACCTGCGCGAAGGCTTGAGTCGATTGGCCAACCGTTACGGGCACGGTGAACTACGTGGCCAAGGGCTGCTCTGGGGCCTGACACTGAGTGACGATTCAGCTGACGCCGTGGTGAACGCCGCGCTGTACGAAGGTTTGCTGTTGAGCGCTCCGAAACCCGATTGCCTGCGGTTTACGCCGGCGCTGACAGTCAGCAAGGCCAATGTCGACGAAATGCTCCTGCGCCTGGCTCGAGCTTTCTCCCGGGTGCGCACGGCCCAACTCCAATGCCGCAAAGGCGTCGCGGTCTGAACAGACCAGCACTTCTCTAATTCCCTAACCGTCTTGCGGTATAACGCGTCGCCCCATGCCTGACTCTTTTGGCATGGGGCGTTTTTTTGTCTCAGCGATTTTCCAAACCCTACTCAGTGCTTGAGTGATTGCCAGAACAATGGCTTTTTGGCGGAGTCGGCGAGGACTGCCGATGCCATCACGCATTGATTTTGCGGATGGCTTGGTTTGTAAATATATACCACTGAGTGGTATGGTGATGGGGAGGGATGTCCATGACGATCAGGCTGTTCAAGACAAGGCGTTTTACCGTCCAGGCAGGCAAAGCCTGGATCGGCGATGACGAGCTCAGGTCAGCGTTCCGCGAGTTGCTTAAAGGGCAGGCAGACAGTCTGGGAGGTGGAGTCTGGAAAAAGCGCTTGAGCGAAAACCGTCACCGTTCGATTGTTTTGGCCAAGGGGGGACGGTACTGGGTTTACCAGTTTCTGTTTGCCAAGAAAGACCAGAGCAACATCAGCCAAACGGAGTTGGCTGCCTTTCGATAGTTGGCCAAAGCCTATGAGAGGTTGAGTGACACACAGGTCCAGCAACTGCTGGATATGAGGGAGTTTGTGGAGGTACATCATGAGTAAGAAGTTCAAGAGTGAAGCCCTTGAGTCGGTTCACGATTCGGCCACTGCATTGTTGTCGATCGGCGCTATCAGCAAGACCACCATGCGCCAGTTCGATGAGACATGCCTGGCACAGGTGCCAGAGGCGATTCCCGCCGAACAGATCAAACAACTGCGCGAGCGTAACAATGTCAGCCAACCGGTGTTCGCCCGCTATTTGAATACCAGTGCTTCTACCGTCAAACAGTGGGAAGCGGGTGACAAGCCCCCCAGCGGGATGGCATTGAAGCTGCTGAGCATCGTGCAGAAGCATGGACTGGAAATACTGGCCTGAGTTGATCGGCAAGTACTGCAAGCCCGGATCGCAGCCCGGTGGCTGCGATCTTTTCAAGACATTCTGTCCCCCGCCTGCAGTCAGGCGTTCTTCTGCTCCATCACCTCGCGATAAAAACGCCATTCCTGCTCCAGCACATGGGCCTGATTATTGGCCTTGCGAAAGCCGTGGCGTTCCTCCGGGTAGTAATGGGCCTGTGCGGGAATGCCCTTGGCCTGCAGGGCCGTGACCATATCGCGGGTCTGTTGTGGCACCACCACAGCGTCGAGTTCGCCTTGAAAGAAGATCACTGGCACGCGGATTTCACTCGCGTGCAGCAGCGGTGTGCGGGCGACGTAGCGCTCGGCATCCTGCTGCGGATCGCCGATCAGCCAGTCCAGATAGTCACCTTCGAATTTGTGGGTGGTGCGGCTCAGGGCAGCCGGGTCGCTGACGCCGTACAAACTGGCGCCCGCGCTGAAGACGTCCCGAAATGCCAGCGCGCAGAGCGTGGTGTAACCGCCGGCACTGCCACCACGAATGAACGCGTGATCGCCGTCGATCAAACCTTTCCCGGCAAGGTAGGCGACCACGGCGCAGGCGTCTTCGACATCCACTTCGCCCCAGCTCAGGTGCAGTGCCTGCCGATAGGCGCGACCGTAACCGCTACTGCCGCGATAGTTAAGGTCGGCAACCGCGAAGCCGCGTTGTGTCCAGTACTGGATTCGCGGATCGAGCATCGGGTAGCACGCCGATGTCGGCCCGCCATGAATAAACACCAGCAGCGGTGGTTTGGCGACATCGGTCATGGCCGGATAAAAGAAACCATGGGCCTCGCCGGCCCCGCTGGGGTAGCGCAGTGTTTGCGGCTGGCTGATATGCTCGGCGGGCTGCGGTGCCACTCCGCCCGCCAGCACCCGGACTTGATGGCTTTTACGGTTGATGGCGATCACCGCGGAAGGGCTGACCGGCGAAGCTGCGATGCAGTAAACAGACTCCTGGTCCAGCGCCAGATTTCGGAAGCGACTGTAATCGCCGGTGAAATCCTCAATGGAATCACCAGAGCGCAGCCCCAGGCGCCCGAAACCCTCCACGGTCCAGTTCGCCAGGTAGTTCTTTTCGCCAAGCGGTAACCAGGTGCAACCGCCAAGTTGCCACGGTGCCGGCGCATGATCGGCGTCACTGCTGGGCAACGGCTGCAAGCCTGATCCGGTTTCGACCCACGGCTGCCAGAATCCTGCGCGATCGGTCAGGCAATACAGGCGGCCGGCATCATCGAAGCGAGGTTGTTGCAAGGACTCTTCAGACGCGTCACCCGCTACGCAGCGCGGCCGGCCGAAAGCGCCGTTGGCATCGCGTTCGGCGACCATCAAGCGTGTCGCGGTCCAGGGTTGATGCGGCCGGCTCCATTCGATCCAGGCCAACCGCCCGGCATCCGGACTCAAGGTCGGCGCTGAGTAGAAGTCTGCGCCTTCGGCCAACAGCTGACGTTTGCCGTCTGCCGGATCAATGGCCACCAGGCGATGCTGATCACCTTGTTCTTCGACGGCGAGTACCTGCCCGCCGGCAAATTGCAGATCGCCGTAACGGCATTCACCCACGGTCAACGCCTGCGGCATTTCACCGGCCAACGATTGCCGATACAACTGCTGATCCGTCTCGTTGACGAAGACCACGCCGTCATCGCTAAGGCAAAACGATCCGCCACCGTATTCATAGACTCGACTGCGCGCGCTGAACCCCGGCGGGGTCAGGCAATGGGCGGTGTTGTCGCGCCAGTGCCAGATTCGGCAAGCGCCATCTTCGGGACGGTACTCATTCCAGAACAAACCTTGAGCGCCAACGGACAAATCAGTGAAATCGACACCGGCCTCTACGGCTTTGAGTGCGCTCAAGGGTTCAGCTTTTAACGATGAGGCGTGAGTTTCGTTCATTGCGAAAGGCCAATTGTTCGATGGTCTGGGTAGCGTGCTCGGCTTCTTCGCGGGCCTTGAGGATCACGCCGTGATGTTCCGACTTGCTGCACACCGGGTCGGCATTGCTCGCGTCACCCGTGAGCATGAAGGCCTGGCAACGGCAGCCGCCGAAGTCCTTTTCTTTCTCGTCACAGGATCGGCACGGCTCGGGCATCCAGTCGTAACCGCGAAAGCGGTTGAAGCCGAACGAGTCGTACCAGATGTGCTGCATGCTGTGATCGCGCACGTTCGGGAATTGCACTGGCATCTGTCGTGCGCCATGGCAAGGCAGGGCGGTGCCGTCCGGAGTCACGGTCAGGAAAATGCTGCCCCAGCCATTCATGCAGGCCTTGGGGCGCTCCTCGTAGTAGTCCGGGGTGACAAAGATCAGCTTGCACGGGTGACCTTCGGCTTCGAGTTTGGCCCGGTATTCGTTGGTGATGCGCTCGGCGCGCACCAGCTGTTCCCTGGTCGGCAGCAAGCCGACGCGGTTGAGCTGGGCCCAGCCGTAGAACTGGCAGGTGGCGAGCTCGACGAAGTCGGCCTCAAGGGCAATGCACAGCTCGATGATGCGGTCGATCTTGTCGATATTGTGCCGATGGGTTACGAAGTTCAGCACCATCGGGTAGCCGTGGGCTTTCACTGCACGGGCCATTTCCAGCTTCTGGGCGAAGGCTTTTTTCGAACCGGCCAACAAGTTATTCACCTGTTCATCGCTGGCCTGGAAACTGATCTGGATGTGATCGAGACCGGCCTTCTTGAAGTCGCTGATTTTCTGCTCGGTGAGACCAATCCCCGAGGTGATCAGGTTGGTGTAGAAGCCCAGTTTTCGAGCCTCGGCGATCAGCTCGGCGAGGTCCTGGCGCACCAGCGGTTCGCCGCCAGAGAAACCCAGCTGCGCCGCGCCCATTTCCCGTGCCTCGCGAAACACCTTGAGCCACTGCTCGGTGCTGAGTTCTTTGCCTTGTTCGGCGAAGTCCAGCGGGTTTGAGCAGTAGGGGCATTGCAGCGGGCAACGGTAGGTCAGCTCGGCGAGTAGCCACAGCGGCAGGCCGATCTCGGGTTTGGGCGGCAATGGCAGCGCCTCTGATTCAGGCAAGCTCGATCCAGTGCTCTGCACGGGCGACCTCCATGAATTGCTCGATGTCGTCACCGAGCTCGGGTACGCCGGGGAACTGGGCGTCCAGTTCGGCAATGATCGCCGCGACGTCACGCTCACCGTCGATCAGGCCACCAATCAGCGCGGCGCTTTCGTTGAGTTTGATCATGCCTTCCGGGTACAGCAGCACATGGCCTTTTTGCGCCGGTTCGTACTGGAAGCGGTAGCCGGGACGCCAGCGCGGGGTCTTGCTGCGGTCGAAACTCATAAGGCGATCCCTTTATGCCAGACCCGTTGCTCGGTCACGCTGTGATAAGGCGGGCGGTTCAGTTCATAAGCCATGCTCATGGCGTCAAGCATGCTCCAAAGGATGTCCAGTTTGAACTGGAGAATTTCCAGCATGCGCTGCTGGCCTTCATACGTGGTGTAGTGCTGCAGGGTGATCGCCAGACCGTGCTCGACATCGCGCCGTGCCTGACCCAGCCGGGTGCGGAAATACTCATAACCGGCCGGATCGATCCACGGGTAATGCTGCGGCCAACTGTCCAGGCGCGATTGGTGGATTTGCGGTGCGAACAGTTCGGTCAGCGAGCTGCTGGCGGCTTCCTGCCAATTGGCCCGGCGGGCGAAGTTGACGTAGGCATCCACCGCGAAACGCACGCCGGGCAACACCAGTTCCTGGGAACGCAGTTGGTCCGGGTCCAGGCCAACGGCTTGGCCGAGGCGCAACCAGGCTTCGATACCACCGTCCTCACCGGGCGCGCCGTCGTGGTCGAGCAGGCGTTGAATCCACTCGCGACGGACTTCACGGTCCGGGCAGTTGGCCAGAATCGCAGCGTCCTTGAGCGGGATATTCACCTGATAGTAGAAACGGTTGGCGACCCAGCCCTGGATCTGCTCGCGGGTCGCCCGGCCTTCGTACATCGCCACGTGATACGGGTGATGGATGTGGTAGTAGGCGCCCTTCGCCCGAAGCGCCTGTTCGAACTCGGCGGGGGAGAGTGGTGTGTCAGTCATTTCGGTTCTCCGGGGGAACAACCGTAGATATGGGGTGTTGTTGCCGACCTCATCGCGAGCAGGCTCGCTCCCACAGTAGACCTGCTGTGCACAGAAAGTCGGGTCCGATTCGGACCCCTGTGGGAGCGAGCCTGCTCGCGAAGGGGCCATTTCTTACAACTCGATACTCATGCCATCGTAGGCCACTTCAACATTGCGTCGAACCAGTTCGGCGCGCTCGGCCGAGTCCTCATCGAGAATCGGGTTGGTGTTGTTGATGTGGATAAGTACTTTGCGCTGCTGTGGCAGTTGTTCCAGCACTTCGAGCATGCCGCCGGGGCCGTTCTGTGCCAGATGACCCATCTCCCGGCCGGTGCGGGTGCCGACGCCACGGCGCTGCATTTCATCGTCGTCCCACAGCGTGCCGTCCACGAGCAAGCAATCGCTGCCCGCCATGATCTCCAGCAATGGCGCATCGACCTTGCCCAACCCTGGCGCATAGAACAACTTGCCGCCCGTTTGCAGGTCTTCGACGATCAACCCGATGTTGTCGCCCGGGTGTGGATCGAAGCGATGCGGCGAGTAGGGCGGTGCGGCGCTACGCAGTGGCAATGGGGTAAAACGCAGGTTCGGGCAGGCCGGGACGCTGAAGCTCTGGTCGAGCTCGATGCGGTTCCAGTTCAACCCGCCATTCCAGTGGGTGAGCATGGTGAACAGCGGGAAGCCGGTGCTGAGGTCTTCATGGACCATGTCGGTGCACCAGACCTGATGCGGGCAGCCTTCGCGCAGGCTCAACAGGCCGGTGGTGTGGTCGATCTGGCTGTCCATCAGGATGATTGCACTGATGCCGGTGTCACGCAGGGCGCGGCCCGGTTGCATCGGGGCGAAGTTCTGGAGCTGCGCGCGAATGTCCGGCGAGGCGTTGCACAGGACCCAGTTCACGCCGTCATCGGAAATCGCGATAGACGACTGGGTACGCGCCTCGGCCCGCAGGCTACCGTCGCGAAAACCTGCGCAGTTCACGCAGTTGCAGTTCCACTGCGGGAAACCACCGCCGGCGGCGGAACCTAGAATCTGGACAAACATGGTTGCTCCATCACTTCAACGCTAAAAATAAAAACGCCCCGGACGGGCCGAGGCGTTGTACCGCATGTTCTACCCAAGGGCAGTATCAACGGCTGGCGAAGTACATGGTGACTTCAAAGCCGATACGCAGGTCGGTGTAAGCAGGTTTGGACCAAGTCATAAAAAACGTTCCTTCAGGCTCGTGAGAAAATTCACTCTATACCTATAGTCCACCTCCTGCAGGAGATGTCCAGAGGCTTGCCAGGCTATGTTACTGAAACGTTTCTGCAAATTGGAGACATCTCTCGAAGAAAGCCCATTACAGCCCAGGTAATGATCGGACTGTCGGTTGCCAGGTGCCATCCGGGCAGGTATCGGTAGCCAAGCATCGGCGGCCACCTGCTGCATGTATCAAGTGCCTTGCTGCGTCGAGCAAAGCTGCGCGATCCAACAACCAAACGGCCTGTTGCAACTGCGACAGGTAATCCGACGAATGGCCGCCCAGTTTGCCCTGCCACAGCAGTTCAAAGGCCTGGGCAAGCGGCATGGCATTGCCGTCGAGTTGTTCGGCCAGGGTCTGGCGTTGATTGATCAAGGACGCTTCATCAAGCGTCGAGATGAGTTCGGGCAGTTGCTTCAGGAAGGCTTCGATGTGTTCGAGAATCTCTTTCACCGACGCGTTCGGTGATTGCACGCCGAACAGCAGCCCGGTTTGTCCGTTGATCTGACGGACACCGCTGAACACCGCGTAGCCCAATTGCAGTTCGACCCGCAGACGTTGATAGAACGGTGTTTGGCAGAGTTGCGCCAGCAGGCGCCATGCGGCTTCGTCAGTCAGTTCCTGAGTGGGCGTCGGACAAAACAGCAGCAGCGCATGCTCGTTGGTGTTGCTCGGTACTTCGCTCCAGAGGTGCTGGCCGGCAATGGAGACGGGCGCGGTCATCTCGCTGACGGGAATGCCAGGCACGCGGCTCAAGGCGCGGGTGATCGCTGTTTGAACGGTCGCCGGTAGACCTGCGGCCAATCCATCCCAGCGAGCAGTGGCCCAGAATTGCTGTAGGGCATCAGCTCCGGCAGGCTGCGATGTCGGCTGCGAATCCTGTCTCAGGCAATGTGCCGGCAACACCTTAAGCAATTGCCGGATCGCGATCAGCGGCGCTGGCGATTCGGTATTGAGCCAGGCATCGGCGACGGGTTTCATCAGACACAGCAGCGCCTGTTCGAGAATCGCCGGCATCGGCTCATGCCGTCCGCTGATTTTCAGCAACCATTGATTGCCCGTTTCGCTGAAGGACAGCTCGACGCCCGCCTGACTGGCGTCATCGCGCAGGCCTTGCAGACTACGGGCCAGTGTCGGTTGAAGATTGGCTGGTGGTGCGGACTCGAGGCGCCAACGCAGGCAAACCGCCGCTTCGCCGCTATCGTCCGCCAGTGCCGGGCTGAACTGCATGGGTGAGCGTTCACGGCGACTGCGCGTGCGATCCTGGGCAAACGTGCGCAAGCCGCGATGAGCGCTGGTTTGTCCACGGATCAAACCGGCTGGTGCTGGCGCTTCGGCCGAACGCAGGAGCGGATTGGAGGGTGGCAGTTGCCAGACGACATTCAAGTTATCCACAGGTGTCGGATTCATCTGCTGCAAGATCGCCTTGAGGGCAATCACACCCGACTCTGAGAGTTCTGGCTCCAACTTCTCGCTATCCAGTCGGGCGAGCGTCAAGGCGTTGCTGGCCTGACGTTTTTGCTGTTGCAACAGGGCATATTCTTCGCGCAGTTCAGACCAATCAGCATGGTCGGCGAAAAAGCTCAGCCAATCGCCGAGCAGTTCGCTGATTATCCCGGTCTGCGTTGCGGCACTGGCCGTCAGGTTGAACTCGACCTGCAGCAGCGCTTGCCCGGCGAAATGGTACAGCGGCGCCGCCTTCAGGCTGTCGATCAATTGGCGATGGCGTAACTCGGCAAACAAACCTCCCGGTTTCGACGCATTCAGCCAGGTGCAGAGAAAATCCAGTGCTTCACGGGATGCGTTCGGCAAGGCTTCGAATGCAAATAGCAGATTGAGTCGGCGTTCGTCAGCCTGTTGATAACTTCTGTTTGCCGTTGTCATCAGCGCGGGTGGGGCGCTTTGCGGTTGCTGCTCACCGACGGCGAAGTCGCTGCTCAAGCGCTCGGCCAGGCTACGCAATTCATCCACAGACTGCGGACCGGCGAGGCTCAGAGTTATTTGACCGGTCTGGTAGAAACGCTGATAGAACGTGCTTAGGGCCTGTTGAAACTCAGGCTGCTGCACTGCGAGGCTGTCGCGATTGCCGGCATGGAAACCGCGCAATGGATGATCTGGCGAAAGCCCGCTGAACAATGCGACCTGTCGTTGCGCTTCAGCATCTTGAGACCAGGCAATGAATTCAGCTTCCAGTACTTCCCGTTCACGCAACTGATCGTCCGGATTCAGACGCGGGTGGGCGAGCATGTCGCACAAACGCTCAAGCCCTCCGGCGAAGGCCTGAGGCGGCAGTTCGAAGAAGAAGTCGGTGGTGCGCTCGCGGGTGCTGGCGTTCAGTTGCCCGCCGTGACGTTGCACGTAGGCCATCAAGCCATCGTCAGCAGGAAAGCGTTCGGTGCCGAGAAAGAACAAGTGTTCAAGAAAGTGCGCCAGCCCAGGCCAGGCCAGCGGCGCATCGTGGCTGCCGGCGGCAACCCGTAAAGCCGCGGCGCAGCGTTTCAAACCGGGCGCATGACGAAGTGAAACCCGCAGGCCGTTGGCCAGGGTTTCGATGTGAGGGATAAGGTGGGTCGGCGCAGGCATGAGCACTTCCGCTACTTAAGAAGTGCTCATGCTAGCGAAAACCTAGGGCCTGCGCTTGTTCAGCTCGCCGTAGAGCTCTGGCCGACGATCGAGAAAGTAGCGATTGGCGTTGCGAGAGTTGAGCATCAACTGCCGATCCAGCGTACCAATGATCAGCGCTTCATCCAGGCCGGCCTGGGCGATGCGACTGCCATTCGGTGCGGCGATGCTGCTTTGACCGCAGTAGTGGATCTCGCCTTCGTGCCCACAGTAATTGGCATACGCCACGTAACATTGGTTCTCGAAGGCCCGCGAACGCACGGTGACATCGGCGATGAAGTCGTAGGGAATCATGTTCGCCGTCGGCACCAGAATCAGCTCGGCGCCGGCCAGCGCCAGGCGCCGGGCGTTTTCCGGAAACTCCAGGTCGTAGCAGATCAAAAAGCCCAGCTTCCAGCCATTGAGCTCCACCAATGGAAACTCATCCGGCCCAACGCTGAACATCGAATGATCGAGTTCGCCGAACAGATGAGTCTTGCGGTAGTTGGCCAGACGCTGGCCCCGGCTATCGATCAACTGCACGGCGTTATAGATCTGCCCGTCCTCGGCGCGCTCCGGGTAGCCATACACAATGGCGATACCGGAGGCCTTGGTGATGCTCGCAATGTACTGCGCTGAAGTACCGTCTTGCGCCTCGGCCAATGCGCCAACTGCTTCGGCACCGATGTTGTAGCCGGTCAGGAACATCTCCGGAAACACCAGCAGATCGGCGCCTTTGGCCTCCGTCGCGAGTTTTTGCAGGCGTTGCAGATTGCCGGCAACGTCGAGCGGTAGCGGCGGGCATTGGTAGAGAGCTACGCGCATTTCGGACTCCTCTTACTCGGGCAGGGCAATCGGGCCGATGTCATGAAACACGTCGCCCGGGCCTGGGTTTTCGACGTGGGTTGTACCGCCGAAGTGATTCATGATGCCCCATACCGCGTTGAGCGAGGTCTGTACCGCGCCTTCGACCCACGCCGGTGTCCACGAGACGTCGTCGCCAGCGATAAAAATCCCACGCTGTTCGGCGGGCATGTCTTGTTGCATGAAGTGTGCGTACATCCGCTGGTTGTAGCGATAGTGGCCGGGCAGGGCGCCTTTGAATGCACCGAGGAAGTGCGGGTCGGCTTCCCAAGACACGGTAATCGGGTCGCCGATGATGCGCGCGGCGATGTCGACTTTCGGATAGATCTTCTTCAGGGCATCCAGTGCCAGCTTCACGCGTTTCTCGATCGGTTGCGGAAGCATTTTCAACGCGTCGCTCATCCACGAATATGACAGGCAAATCACGCCTGGCTTGTCGTCGCCGTTATCGAAGAGGTAGGTGCCGCGAGTCAGACGGTCGGTCAAGGTCATGCTCATCAGGTCGCGACCGGTTTCCGGGTCTTTGTCTTTCCAGAACGGCCGGTCGACCATCACAAAGGTTTTCGACGATTGCATGTACCGGGTGCGGTCCAGGGCCATCCACATTTTTTGCGAGAACAGCGACTCTTCGCACTCGATCTGAGTGGTCAGCAGCCAGCTCTGGCAGGTGGTCAGCACAGCGGCGTATTCGCGGGTGTCACCCCAGTTATCGGTCACGCTGAAACGGCCATCCGCGGCGCGCGCGATGCGTTTGACCCCGGTGCGTGGCGCACCGTTGTGCAGCGAGCTAAGGCTGGTGCCTTCCGGCCAGTGAGCGCAGCGCTCGGGCACATGGCGCCAGATGCCCAGCGGCACCTGTTCCACACCGCCGACTACCAGGTGTTGGTGGTCGTCGCAGTTGGTCATGACGACGCGGAAGATTTCCAGCATCGAGTTCGGGAAGTCCGAGTCCCAGCCGCCGGTGCCGAAACCGACCTGGCCAAACACTTCGCGGTGATGGAACGACAGCTTGGCGAAGGCTTTGGAGGTGGCGACGAAGTCGTAGAAGGTCCGGTCATCCCACAGCGGAACAAGGGTGTTCCACAGTTCTTTGAGGCGTGGCACATCGCGGTCGCGTATCGCTTGCTGGATCTCGCCAAAGCGTGAGCCGTCTTCCAGTGCATCCGCCCAGGCGTCGGCCACTTCCTGGAACAGTGCAGGAAGGTCGGCGAGTTTCTGTGCGTAATGGGTCTGTCCTTCCAGGTCGATGACGGTGCTTCCGGAAGCTGGGGTCAACGGGTTAGGGAAAGGCTTGGTCTCAAGACCGAGCTTGTCGACATAGTGATAGAACGCAGTGGACGACACCGGGAAACGCATGCCGCCCAACTCGGCGATGATCCCTTCAGCGCCTTCGAACGCCTGGGAGCGCAAGCGGCCGCCCATTTTCGACGCTTCGTACACAACCGGCTTGAGGCCCAGTTTCATCAGCTCGTAAGCGGCCACCAGACCTGCGATACCTGCGCCGACAATCGCCACTTCTGCACCGTGGTTGTGCGCAGGAATACTGCCTAAGCCAGCCGGGTGCTCGATCCAGTCGTCAAAGGCGAATGGAAAGTCCGGGCCGAAAATGGTGACTGGTTTTTTACCGTCTGCAGGATGGCGATTGTTCTTGTTCATGGCTGACCTTACTGGCGACTCGCACTCGGTGCTGAGTATAGGAAAAGACTGTCGCCATTCTAGGGAGCGTAGAGCACGTTAATAAGACGCAATGTGTCGTCGTTCTGCATGTTGTTTGTGCAATGTGACGAGCTGATCGATCAAACTGGCTGGCCGCGGTCAATCTTGCTGCTGAGGATGATCGAAGTGGTGGTTTTTTCTACGCCGTCGACGCTACCGATCTGGTCGAGCAACTGGTCGAGCTGTTCCGGTGAATCGGTACGCAGCCAGGCCACGTAATCGAATTCGCCGCTGACCGCACACAACTGCTGGACCTGCGCCATGGCGCTGAGCCGACGCAGTACTTCCTTGCCGGAGCGCGGTTGCACGGTTATCCCGACATAAGCCTGCAAGCCGCCATCGACCACCCGTTGCCCGAGCCGCACGCCGTAGCCGGTAATGACTCGGGATTTTTCCAGCCGCGCCAGGCGTGACGTCACCGTGGTGCGTGCAATCCCCAATTGCCGGGCGAGCATGGCCACGCTTTCACGGGCATTAATCTGCAAGGCCGCGATCAGTTGGCGGTCGATTTCGTCGAGGATGGGAGGGCGGGTATCAGGCAAGGTCATCTCCGGCGGCACATTTCGGTGGGCGAGCATGTTACCGATGGGTGAGCCGTAAAGGGTTGTGCGATGGGGCGGTTTAAACGCGAAACGCGTGCATGGTGCGGGTCATTTGACCAAGGCCCTGACCTCTTGAATCTTTATATTGGGTATCACGCTGTCGGGGATTCTAGAGTTGCCAGAGAGGTTGTAGACCGAGAAGTGCTTGTTCATGACCTTTTTCGACATCAACTTCAATGACGGAAGAATTCGGGTGTGGAAATGTTGATCGAGTTCACACGGGGATATGCGACTGTCAGCTGTTTCATAGAACCGACCGCTGGATTGTTGTAAGTCCACTCCGACCAGGATCACCTTGGTGAAACCGGCATGGTAGGCAAGTTGTAGAGCAAGATAAGCCACGGTGCGGGAGTCAAAAAAGCCATCGCTGAGGTTTTTGCTAAACCCGATGCTCTTTCTTCGGTGGCCAAAAATAGAACGACTGCGTACGAGATCGTTGTTCTTTTTGAAGATCGAATCGACCCAGGATTGTTTAGCTGCCGGCTTTAGCGCGTATAGCTTGCCGTGAGCTCGAATGCTGTTTCGCCGGATGTACTCCTCCCACAAGGCGACTCGCTGGCTAATCTGCATCGCGTGCGAAAATAATTCAGGCTGCTGAGTCGGGAAGCTCATGTCCGTACAAACGTAGAAAAACGGCTGGATCGCGGTGCCCTCGAAAAGTGCGACCGCCCCGTTCATTGTGATCATCGGAACATGAGCGAATTCTTCAATGGGAAAGTCTTTGGCGGAACTGCCGGAGGCAATAATGAAAACAGTTCCTGTTTCGATGTTGTGACACTCATTGAACCCGTTCACATGACTAAGTTTGTTATCGATCATGAAATATTTTTCGCTTGCGTTCATCAGGTGTCCGTTGGTCATGCCAATGGCATCGATTGTTTATTCTTGTCGGTGGTTGGAGTCGATACCGAATTTCAAGATATCTGATAGCGCGTCATTCGTCATGGGGCGTCGATGTGGCCTGATGAGCGCTCGATATCGAATGTGGGTCAGTAAAGGGGCTCGAATACCAAGCCCGACACACTCGTGCGACGTGGATTTTCTATCGATCCGACCGATAACCTGCTACTTGCGCCAAGGCGCGAACTCAAAAATGCACAAGACATTGCGCTGGGTATGCATGGGCTCATGCAAGCGTGAACTGTAGACGTTTTTTTCGCCAAATGCATGGCGTAAATGCCATGGGCTTTGTGTACCGGACTTCTTGTGGGTACAAAAAAGCCGCGCAGTGCGCGGCTTTCGAGTTTGGTGGGCCCACACGGACTTGAACCGTGGACCAAAGGATTATGAGTCCTCTGCTCTAACCAACTGAGCTATAGGCCCTCAGTAGGCCGCGGATTATAGCGATGGTTTCCCGGCTGTGCTATCCGAAAAGTCTGAAACTGCGATACGAAGAAAGGTTGCAGCGAATTCGTCGGCGGGTAGAGGCAGGCTGACGATGTAGCCCTGGATCTGTTCGCAACCCTCTGCAGTCAGGAATTGCTGCTGCGCGTGGGTTTCAACACCTTCGGCAATGATCGTGAATTGCATGCTGCGGCCCAGGGCAATGATTGCGCGGACGATGGCGGCATCGTGTGGGTCGTCCGGCAGTCCGCGGACAAAGGACTGGTCAATTTTCAGGAAATCCAGCGGCAAGCGTTTAAGGTAGCTCAGCGAGGAATAACCGGTGCCGAAGTCGTCGATGGCCAACTGCACGCCCAGGCGTTTGAGCTGATGCAGGACTTCAAGTGCCTCTTCGGCCTGGCTCATGATGAAGTTTTCGGTGATTTCCAGTTGCAGGAAGCCCGGTTTGAGGCGGTTGTCCTTGAGCAATTGTTCGATGCGGACCAGCAGGTTCGGCTGGCGTAGTTGCGCTCCGGCCAGGTTGACTGACAGCGGGCCGAAACTTTCATAGCGCTGGTTCCACTCGTACATCTGCAGGCAGGCCTGTTCCAGTACCCAGTCACCGATTTGCAGGATCATGCCGTTTTCTTCGGCCAGCGGGATGAAGTGCTCGGGCGGCACATCGCCGAAGGCTGGATGCCGCCAGCGGATCAGGGCTTCGGCACCTACCAGGCGCGGATGGGTGAGGCTCACTTTGGGTTGATAGAACAGCGTCAGCTCATTGCGCTCGATAGCGCGGCGCAACTCATGCTCCAGTGCCACGCGTTCGCTGGCCTGTGCGGTCAGGTCGCGGGTATAGCTTTCAACCCGGTTGCGACCTTTGGCTTTGGAGCGGTACATCGCAGCATCGGCGTTTTTGATCAGCGTGGCGACGTCGCTGCCGTCCTTGGGGTAGAGGCTGGTGCCGATGCTGGCACTGATGAAGAACTCGTGCTCGCCAGCCTGGAAGGGCGCTGTGAAGCAGTTCAGCAGCTTGTTGGCAATATGGTCGGCGTCGCTGGCTTGTTGCAGGCCCGGTAGCAGGATGATGAATTCGTCACCGCCCAGCCGCGCCACGGTATCGATGTCCCGAAGTTGCTCTTTGAGCCGCACCGCGATGCCTTTGAGCAGCAGGTCGCCAACCGGATGACCCAGGCTGTCGTTGATGTGCTTGAAGCGATCGAGGTCCAGAAACAGTACGGCGCCCTGACCACCGTTTTCCTGCTGGTGGTTGAGTGCGGTCAGCAGCCGGCTTTCGAACAGCGTCCGGTTCGGCAGGCCCGTCAACGGATCGTGGTGAGCTTGATAGTCGAGTTTGGCCTGGGCGTGCTTGAGGCTGGAGATATCGGCAAATACCGCGACGAAGTGGGTGATGAAGCGGTCTTTATTGCGCACCGCGCTGATGGTCAGCCAACTGGGGTACAGCTCGCCATTCTTGCGGCGGTTGGAAATTTCGCCCTGCCAATGCCCTTCGGCGGTCAGTTGATGCCACATTGCCGCGTAGAAGGCGCTGTCATGCAGGCCTGAGGCGAGCAGCCTTGGGGTATGGCCCAGGGCTTCGGTTTCGCTGTAGCCGGTGATCTCGGTAAACGCGCGGTTGACGGCACTGATGTGCTGTTGGGTGTCGGTGATCAATACGCCTTCTGCGGTGCTCTCGAATACCGTGGCAGCCTGTTGCAGTTTTTCCTGCATCAGATGCCGCTCGGTGATATCCCGGGCGATGGTCAGCATGCAATCGTCATCGCCAATCGGCAGCGGCCGGCTGGACATCTCGCAGAGACGGATCTGCCCATCGTTGCGGCGTATATGGCAACTGAAGTCACGCACGAAGCCGTCGCGTTTCAACAGGTCGAGCATCTGCCTGCGTTCATTCAGGTTGACCCAGATGCCGAGGTCGAAGGTCGAGCGGTCCAGCGACATCGCGCTGTTGAAGCCGGTGATGCGGCTGAAGCCTTCGTTGACCTCGATCAGCAGGCCGTCGCTCACGCGTGACAGCAACAAGCCGTCAGGGGACGCATGGAAGGCTTTGGCAAATTTCTCTTCAGAGGTTTGCAGTTGTTGTTGGGTTTCCTTGAGCTGGCTGATGTCACGCACTACCACGACCAGTGCCGGGGTGGTGTCGAGCTGGAAGGGTTCGGCGGAGATCAGGCCGGTGAACACCTGGCCATTACTGCGACGAAAGGGCATCTCCAGATTGCGAATACTGCCGGCTTGCAAGCGCTGCAAGAGTCCGGGGCCGACACCGGCGATGCCCCAGATGTTCAGTTCGGTGGCGGTCCGTCCGATCACTTCTCCGGCAGAGAGGCCAATTTGCTCTTCGAACGCCTCGTTGACCTCCAGCAGGCAACCGTCGGACAGGCGTGCAATGACCAGAATGTCAGGGCATTGCTGGAATACCGAGGCAAACTTCTGCTCGGAGAGGCGCAAGGCTTCTTCGGTTCTTTTGGCTTCACTGATGTCGATCATCAGCCCGCGCAGTATTGGCTCGTGGCCGTGCTCTATCAGGCTGACGATGTCGCGTACCCAGAGGCAGCGTCCATCGGCAGTGATCACCCGGTAATCGAGGCTGTAATCGCGTCCGGCAAGTACTTCGTGATCGCAAAATGCCTGGGCGCGTGTGAGGTCGGCGGGGTGGATGATGTTGCGCCAGAAACCCGGAATCAGCCAATGGGACAGGGGGTAGCCGAGCAGGCCTTCGGCATGGGGAGATACGTAGCTGTACGTAAAATCGCTGATTCGCGCTTCCCAGGCTATTGCCGAAAGGCTCTCCACCAGGCCGCGGTAATGGTATTCGCTGGTGCGCAGCTCCTGTTCCAGGGCTACCCGACGGGAAATTTCCGAGCTCAAGCGGCGATTGATGCGGATTACCACGGCCAGAACGGTCACCAGCAGCAGTACGCCGGGCAAGCCGTACATCAGCAGGTCGGACCAGATGGTGCGGTGGTCGAGGACATTCCCAACCCAATGCTCCTGGATGGCGCTGATTTCACCGGGGCTCATGTCCGCCAGTACTTTATCCAGAATCCCGACCAGCATTTTGTTGTCTCGCGGTACGCCCATCGCCAATTGGTAGCGATACGGTGTTTCGCCGCTGACATAGAGCCCGTCGAGTTTGAGTTGGCGAAGGCTCCAGACGCTTGAGGCCAGATCGCCGACTACCGCGTCCACCTCGTCGGTGGCCAGTGCCTGCAAGGTCGAGCTGACATTGGGCATAGGGACCAGATTGAGGTCAGGATGGTGGGTGCGCAGCAGTTCATGGGGGGCGTAGTTTTCCACGACGGCGACTTTCAGGCCGTAAAGGTCTTCCAGCTTGTGCGGCTGTGCACCTTTCACATGGGCGAGGATGACGATTGGAAAGTCCAGATAGGGCCGCGTGAACGCGAGGTAACTCTGCCGTTCGGGCGTCGACATGACGCCGGGCAAGAGGTCCAGCTTGCCCTGTTTGGCCTGTTTCAGGACTTCGGTCCAGCTCACAGGCTCAATGGGTGTGACTTTGATTGCCAGGCGATCACGCACGATGTTGATGTAGTCAGCGGCAAGGCCTTGGTATCGGCCTTGTTCATCGCGAAATTCAAACGGTGGCCAGGAAGCGTCGACACCCAGGCGCAGTTCCGGGTGAGCCGCAAGCCAGACACGTTCTTCGTCGGTCAGAGTCAGCGCGCCAGCCGTTGTGGTCCAGGTCATCAGCGATAGCAAAAGCACGGCCGGCAGTCTGGGCATAACGGTCTCGTTATGGCTTGGGAGGGGAATGTTTCGAGTGTAGACGGGCTATGCGGAGGGAGCGAAGCGAAGGGGATTTAATCTATAGAAAGCAAAACCCCCGGCAGGGCCGGGGGTTTTGTGATCACTCGTCGAGGAAGGAGCGCAAATGCTCGCTTCTCGTCGGGTGGCGCAGCTTGCGCAGCGCTTTGGCTTCGATCTGACGAATCCGTTCACGGGTAACGTCGAACTGTTTACCAACCTCCTCGAGGGTGTGGTCGGTATTCATGTCGATACCGAAGCGCATGCGCAGAACCTTGGCTTCACGGGCAGTGAGGCCGGAGAGAACTTCGCGAGTCGCTTCTTTAAGGCTCTCAACGGTAGCAACATCGATTGGCGACTGCATGGTCGAGTCTTCGATGAAGTCACCCAGATGGGAGTCTTCGTCATCACCGATCGGGGTTTCCATGGAGATCGGCTCTTTAGCGATCTTCAATACCTTGCGGATCTTGTCCTCAGGCATTTCCATGCGTTCGCCCAGCTCTTCCGGAGTCGGTTCGCGACCCATTTCCTGCAACATCTGGCGGGAAATGCGGTTGAGCTTGTTGATCGTCTCGATCATGTGCACCGGAATACGGATGGTGCGGGCCTGGTCGGCGATCGAGCGAGTGATCGCCTGACGGATCCACCAGGTAGCATAAGTCGAGAATTTGTAGCCGCGGCGGTATTCGAACTTGTCTACCGCTTTCATCAAACCGATGTTGCCTTCCTGGATCAGATCGAGGAATTGCAGGCCACGGTTGGTGTACTTCTTGGCGATGGAGATCACCAGACGCAAGTTGGCTTCGACCATCTCTTTCTTCGCGCGGCGGGCTTTGGCCTCACCGATCGACATACGACGGTTGATGTCCTTGATCTCGGCAATCTTCAAGCCGGTTTCGGCTTCAAGTGCGGTCAGCTTCTGYTGGCAGCGAACGATGTCGGCTTGCAGGCGACCAATGGCTTCAGCGTATTTGCTTTTGCCCTTGGCCAGTGCTTCGGTCCAGCTTTCGTCAACTTCGTTGCCCGGGAACTGGCGCAGGAAGTCGGCACGCGGCATACGTGCATCACGAACGCAAAGCTGCATGATCGCGCGCTCTTGCTGACGCAGACGATCCAGGGCGCTACGTACACGCTCAACCAGGCCTTCGAATTGCTTCGGAACCAGTTTGATCGGCATGAACAGCTCAGCCAGCGCCAACATCTCGGCAATGGCCTGCTTGTTTTCACGACCGTACTTTTTCAGCGCCTTGCGGGTGATTTCCGCTTGATCGGCCACTGCGCCAAAACGCTGCGCAGCGATGACCGGATCCGGACCGCTTTCGGCTTCTTCTTCGTCGTCACTGGCTTCAGCGTCGTCGTCATCGGTGTCGTCATCCGCTTTCACGGCTTTCGGGTCGACAGGCGGCGGCACTTCTGCAGCAGGTGGCGCAATGCCGTCGTCCGGGTCGATATAACCGCTCAGGACGTCGGACAGGCGGCCACCTTCGGTGGTGACGCGAGTGTATTCGGAGAGAATGTGGTCAACCGTGCCAGGGAAGTGCGCAATTGCGCCCATCACTTCACGGATGCCCTCTTCAATACGTTTGGCGATTTCGATTTCGCCTTCACGTGTGAGGAGCTCTACGGTACCCATTTCGCGCATGTACATGCGCACCGGGTCGGTAGTGCGACCAATGTCGGTCTCAACCGCTGCCAACGCTGCCGCCGCTTCTTCTGCGGCTGCTTCGTCGGTATCGGCGTCGGCCAGCATAAGGGAATCCTTATCTGGCGCAACCTCGAATACGTTGATCCCCATGTCATTGATCATGCGGATGATGTCTTCCACCTGTTCCGGATCTGAAATATCCTCCGGCAGGTGGTCGTTGACCTCCGCGTAAGTCAGGTAACCCTGCTCACGACCAAGGGTGATCAACTCTTTGATACGAGACTGCTGTTGCGCTTTTCCGGACATAACACCCTATCCACTGAAGGTCTTGGCGGGCAAAAAACAAGCCGAGGATTATACCTTAGCTATGACCTCACGCGCCACTTGAGGTCGGGTTTGATGCGGAAACATTCCGTTTTAGTAGGTCGCGCATCTGATTTGCTATTTGATTCGCTTCCTCGGCAGTCAATCCTGGCTGCCGTGCTTTCTTGATGAGGTCGTCGAGAGTCTGCGTGTGCTGACCCGCTGATAACCTAGTAATGGTGTCTAAAAACTGTTGTTCAAGGTTGTCGCCTTCAATTAACCACTCCTTTTCTGCGAGTGCTTTAAGCAGGCGTCCTTGCTCGGTTCCATGCCAGCGGGCCATTAGCTGGATAGAGTTTAGCTTAGGATTTTTTTGCACAGCCTCGATCAGGGCTATTAGCAGTTGCGCATAAGTGTTGCTTTCATTTGCGAAGTGGTCGGCGGTTTCAACTTTGCCGGCCAGTTGCGGGTGATGGATTAGTGTGCGCAACGCAATCAAGGTAGGGGCCTCGACAGCAATCGGGATGCGGGGTGGGCTCCGCTCATCGCGTTTGCCTTTCTTGTCCCAGGGTTTGTTATCCCACTTCTTGCCGCCGCTGCCCGGTTTTTTCGGCGTCCACTCCTGCTGAGGTGCATAGGCCTCTTGCGGTTGGTGGTAGTCGGAATAGTCCGGCATGGCGTCGTAATCGATGCCGGGGTCGTAGGCGGGAGGTGCATCCTGCGGTGCGCTGTGCACCAGCTGACTGACGGCTTCGCTGTTCAGGCCGGTAATTTCGGTCAGGCGCTGGCGCATCAGGGTGCGCAGGTTGGCCCCCGGGACTTTGTCGATCAGCGGCGCGGCGAGGGTGGCCATGTGGGCCTTGCCTTCGAGCGAGCGCGGATCGGATTCCTCAGTCAGTTGCTGAAAGAAATAGTCGGCCAATGGCTGGGCGTGTTGATTGATCCTCGCGCGAAAGGCGTCAGTGCCTTCGGAGCGGATCAGCGTGTCCGGGTCTTCGCCTTCGGGCAGGAACAGGAAGCGCGCACGCCGTCCGTCTTGCAGGCTCGAAAGCGTTGACTCCAGGGCACGCCACGCGGCATTGCGGCCAGCCTGGTCGCCGTCGAAGCAGAACAGCACGTTGGGCACCACGCGAAACAGCCGCTTCAAGTGTTCTTCGCTGGTGGCGGTGCCGAGTGTGGCGACGGCATTGTGCAGGCCCTGTTGGGCCAGGGCAATGACGTCCATGTAGCCTTCGACGACGATGATCTCGTCGAGATTGCGGTTGTTCTTGCGTGCTTCATACAGGCCGTAGAGTTCCTGGCCTTTATGAAATACCGCGGTTTCCGGTGAGTTCAGGTATTTCGGTTTGTCGTCGCCCAGTACTCGGCCGCCAAACGCGATGATGCGCCCGCGGCTGTCGCGAATCGGGAACATCACGCGGTCGCGAAAGCGATCGTAGCGTTTGCCGGTTTCGGCGTTCTCGATCAGCAGGCCGGCGTCGATCATGGCTTTTTGTTGCAGGGTGTCGCTACTCAGATGCTTGAACAGGTTGTCCCAGCCTGGAGGCGCGAAGCCGAGGCCGAAATCGCGGGCGATCTCGCCGGTCAGGCCGCGACCCTTCAAGTAGTCGACAGCTGCTTTTCGCGCCGGATGGCTTTTCAGTGCCTGGCGGTAGAAATCAGCAGCGGCGGTCAGCAGTGGGTAGAGCGGCGAGTCGGTCGGTTGTCGTGGTTTATGCGGGCGACCGCTTTCCTCGCGGGGTATTTCCATGCCGGCGGCTTTGGCCAGTTCTTCGACAGCCTGGGGAAAATCCAGGTTGTCGTGGTCCATGATGAAGCCGAGGGCATTGCCACCAGCGCCGCAGCCAAAGCAGTAATAGAACTGTTTGTCCGGGCTGACGCTGAAGGAGGGGGTTTTTTCTTTGTGAAACGGGCAGCAGGCGGTGTAGTTCTTGCCGGCTTTTTTCATTTGCAAGCGCGAGCTGACCACATCGACGATGTCGGTGCGGTTCAGAAGGTCGTCAATAAAGCTCTGGGGAATTAGCCCGGCCATGGCGTTCTCGTCATCACTGCGCTGAAAATCTAACCCGTGCGAAAGGCGGCCTGATGCTGGTCATTATGCTGAGGCGCGGAGGATGTGCGGCTCGACCAGGTATCGTCTGCGTATTCGCTGTCGGGAAGTGTATCTGCCGAAAATCCGCTGACGTTAGTGCTCATCGGTATTCGACTGTTTGAAAGTGTTGCGCTGAGTCCGTATTGGCCAAAGGGAGGCCTCGGATAGCTCATAAGTGGGCACGCAAAATCGTGCCTTGGGCTGATCGTCGTAAGAGGAATCAGTAAAAGGTTGTGCTCGTCAGTAGCCTTGGAAGGCTCGTCAGAAGAGACGTGCACCGCTGGCAAAAGAGCCAGGTCTGACGTGTGAAGCAGGTTTGTCTCAGTCGCGTCTGCGGCTTTGACGGTGAAGCATCAAGCGATATCCGCAAATGCCATAAGCCCGGCTGAGGGCCGGGCTTGGCAGAAGCTTGCTACGAACGTCTGTGTATTAGTACAGACGAACGGCGCGGCGCTGTTCGCGCTGAACTTTCTTGGCGTGACGCTTAACAGCGGCTGCTGCTTTACGCTTACGCTCAGAAGTCGGCTTCTCGTAAAATTCGCGGCTACGAACTTCAGCCAGAACACCGGCTTTTTCGCAGGAGCGCTTGAAACGACGCAGAGCTACGTCGAAGGGTTCGTTCTCTTTAACTTTGACGGCTGGCATCCAGAGCTACCTTCATTCATTACCGGGGTCAACATCCTCGCGGCAAAAGTGCACTTGAAGACGTCGGTTTTTAAGGGTTGCGGATGTTAACCCCTCATCGCTCGGAATGCAAAGCCTCTGATCGAAAACCGCTGGTCGGGGCATCACGTGGCGACTATTATGCGCGCCTTCGAATTTAGCCTAAACAAGGCGCAAACCCATGCTAGTACTGGGATTAGAAACCTCCTGCGACGAAACCGGCGTCGCACTTTACGACAGTGAAAAAGGCCTGCTGGCCGATGCACTGTTCAGCCAGATCGACCTGCATCGCGCCTATGGTGGCGTGGTGCCGGAGCTGGCTTCGCGTGATCACGTCAAACGTATGCTGCCCTTGATTCGTCAGGTGTTGGCTGAAGCCGACTGTGTGCCGACCGAGATCGATGCCATCGCCTATACCGCGGGGCCTGGCCTGGTCGGAGCCTTGCTGGTGGGGGCTTCCTGCGCTCAGGCGCTGGCGTTTGCCTGGGGCATTCCAGCCTTGGGCGTGCACCACATGGAAGGTCACTTGCTGGCGCCGATGCTGGAGCCGCAACCACCCGAATTTCCGTTCGTCGCTTTGTTGGTGTCCGGTGGTCATACCCAGCTGGTTCGGGTCGATGGCATCGGTCAATACGAGTTGTTGGGCGAGACGCTGGATGATGCTGCCGGTGAGGCGTTCGACAAGACGGCGAAGATGATGGGCCTCAATTACCCTGGTGGTCCGGAAATCGCACGATTGGCCGCGCAAGGCGTCGCCGGACGTTTCGCGTTCCCGCGTCCGATGTGTGATCGGCCAGGTCTGGATTTCAGTTTCAGCGGCTTGAAAACCTTTGCCTTGAACACGTGGCAGCAGTGCGTCAGCGCTGGGGACGACGGCGAGCAAACACGCAGCGACATCTCGCTGGCCTTCCAGCAGGCGGTGGTGGAGACTCTGACCATCAAGTGCAAGCGTGCCCTGAAGCAGGCGGGTCTCAAGCGTCTGGTGATCGCTGGAGGCGTCAGTGCAAACAAGGCTTTGCGTGTGTCCCTGGAGAAAATGCTTGGTGACATGAAGGGCGACGTTTACTACGCACGTCCGGAGTTCTGCACCGATAACGGCGCAATGATCGCTTTTGCCGGATGTCAGCGGTTACAGGCCGGTCAGCAGGAAAGTCTGGCGATCAGCGTGCAGGCGCGTTGGCCGATGGAGCAGTTGTCACCTGTGTAAAGACGGGTGAGTCAGGGGCGTACTCGGCGAAAGTATTTAAAAATGCCGTTCGCGCCCGGCAAACAGGTCGCGTAGATTGCCGCGATGGCGCCAGACGATCAGTGCTGTCAGCGCGCTCATGGGCAGCAATGCTCCCGGCTCCTGCCAGGCCAGCAGTGGCAGGGTCAGGGGCGTGGCGATCAGGGCGGCCAGCGAGCTGGTGCGTGTGAGGTAGAAGGTCAATAGCCATGCGCCGATAGCCAGGAGCGCTGCCGGAGGGTAAAGCCCCAGCAGCATGCCGGCAGCCGTTGCTACACCTTTGCCACCGCGAAAGCGGAAGTACAGCGGATACAGATGGCCGATCACGGCATAGACGCCGACCCAGGCCTGTTGCTGTACCGAGAGGCCCGCAAGCCCTGCAACCAACACGGGTAGCAGGCCTTTGCAGAGGTCACCGAGCAAGGTCAGGACGGCGAGTTTTTTGCCGGCCAGGCGTAACATGTTGGTGGCGCCGGCATTACCCGAGCCACTCATTCGCGGATCGGGGTTACCGGTCAGGCGGCTGAGCAAAATGGCAAAGGACAGAGAGCCAAGCAGGTAGGCGAGGATCGCCAGTAACCAAAACATGCTAACTATTCCGGGCGAGGACGCCCTGATTCTAACGGCGCATTGCGCCCTTGTCGTGCTGCGGAGAAGAGTGCTTGGACAGAGTGTTTATCGAGGGCCTGGAAGTCGACACGGTGATCGGTGCCTACGACTGGGAGCGCGGCATCCGTCAGTGCCTGCGTCTTGATCTGAATTTCGCCTGGGACAATCGCCCGGCAGCGGCGGGTGATGACCTGACCCTGGCGCTCGACTACGCCAGCGTGACAGCACGTATTCAGGCGTTCGCCGAGCAGGCGCAGTACCAGTTGGTTGAAACCTTTGCCGAGCGTCTGGCCGAAGTCTTGATGAGCGAATTCAAGATTACCTGGCTGCGCCTCAAGCTGACCAAGCCGGGGGCTATCCCGGCTGCAACGGGCGTGGGCGTGGAGATCGAGCGCGGATGTCGCTAACTCAGGTATTTCTTGGGCTCGGCAGTAATGTCGAGCGCGAAGCTCATTTGCAGGCGGGGCTGGAAGCGCTTGCCGGTTTTCTGGTGGATATACGCTGTTCGGCGGTGTTCGAAAGTCAGCCGGTGGGGATCAAGAGCGGTCCGTTTTTCAATTTCGTAGTGTCGGCGTTTACCGATCTGCCGTTGACGGAGCTGGACCGTCGGTTGAAGTTTATCGAGGCCGACAACGGTCGTTATGCCCCCGATCGCAAGGGCTTGCCCTTGGATATCGACGTGCTGCTGTATGGCGATCTGGTGGGGAATTTCGACGGATTGATCCTGCCGCGAGCGGAAATCCTGAAAAATGCCTTTGTGCTGTGGCCGTTGTCGCTGATAGCGCCGGACAGGGTGCATCCTGGCGTGGGTAAAAGTTTTGCGACGCTGTGGGCGGAGGCGCAGATTGATCAGGTTCTGGCGCCGGTGGCGTTTGAGTGGCGTGGTGAGCAGTTGACCCCTTCGGATCTGCTGTGACCTGATTGACCTCTTCGCGAGCAAGCTCGCTCCCACAAGAGTCAGCACAAAACCTGTGGGAGCGAGCTTGCTCGCGAAGGCGATCCGATGATGCTCAGGAGGAGGCTGTTTCCTTGTAAGCCTTCAATGCTTTGAGCCGTTCGCGCTTCAAGGCCTCGCCCAGCTCCGGGCCTTTGAATCCCTGCTCCAGCAAAGGCTGAATCGCCACGGTGCGTGCGGCGGTCGCCGCGCCTCGTAAATAATCCGCTTGTGGATAACTTCTCTGTTCAAGGCCCTTCCGGCCCCGGGCGTCCATTTCGCAGGCATTGATGAATTCTTCAAAACGCTGCGGCCGTCGGTAAACATCGAAGCTTTGCAGCAACTCCAGCAATGTCGACGGCTTCAGTTCCAGCGCACGATGGCCGTGGGTGTGGAATTCGCCTACCAGCAACGCCAGTTCCTGGCAGTCGCGCGGGACCTTGAAGCGCTCGTTGACCGCTTTGATCAGCCTCAGGCCCTTGTGCTCGTGAGCGATGTGTCTGGGCCACTGGCTCTCAGGTGTCAGGCCTTTGCCCAGATCATGCAGCAGGCAGGCCCAGCGCACGGTTAGCGGTTGCTTGTGCAGGGCAGCCTGTTCGAGAACGCTCAGGGTGTGCACGCCGCTGTCGATTTCCGGGTGGTGGGCTTCGGGTTGTGGCACACCGAACAGCACGTCAATCTCGGGGATCAAGACTTTCAGGGCGCCGCAATCGCGCAAAACCTGGATGAATACTTGTGGTTGAGCTTCCATCAGGGCGCGGGAAATTTCTTTCCAGCTGCGCTCTGCGGTCAGGGCCTCAAGCTCGCCTGACTCACTGAGCTGGCGCATCAGCTCCAGGGTCTCGGGAGCTACGGTAAAGCCGAGTCCGGCATAACGCGCGGCGAAACGGGCAACGCGCAGAACTCGGAGAGGATCTTCGGCGAACGCGGGGGATACGTGACGAAGCAGCCGTGCTTCAAGATCGCGCTGGCCGTGATACGGATCGGTCAATTGACCGTGATCGTCTTCGGCCATGGCATTGATCGTCAGATCGCGACGAATCAGGTCTTCTTCCAGGGTGACTTCCGGGCTGGCATGGAAGGTGAAGCCGCCGTAGCCGCGTCCACTTTTGCGTTCGGTGCGGGCTAGCGCATATTCCTCGCCGCTTTTGGGGTGAAGGAATACCGGAAAATCGGCGCCTACCGGGCGATAGCCCTTGGCGAGCATTTCTTCGGTGCTGGCGCCCACCACCACCCAGTCGATGTCGGTAACAGGCTTGCCGAGCAGGCGATCACGGACCGCGCCGCCGACTTTATAAATCTGCATAAAAAACCTCCGTTAGCCCGACAGGATAACCCTTGCGTCGAACTTTCGGAGGTCCGGCTGACATCAAAGATGAATGACGGCGAGGTCCATCCGACCGTATTCGCCCTCGCTATGTTCGCCTTTGGGCGGGACGTGATGGGTTTTCATTACCTGGTCGCCTTGCAGGGTTTCCAGGTGAATATCGAAGCCCCAGAGGCGGTGCAGGTGCTTGAGCACTTCCTCGGTGGAGTCCCCGAGTGGTTTACGATCATGTTGCTGATGGCGCAGTGTCAGCGAGCGGTCGCCGCGCCGGTCGATACTGTAGATCTGTATGTTCGGTTCCCGGTTACCCAGGTTGTACTGCGCTGCCAGGGTTTCACGAATGGTCCGATAGCCTTCTTCGTCATGAATGGCTGGCACCAGCAGGTCGTCCTTCTGATCGTCATCAAGAATGCTGAACAGTTTCAGGTCGCGAATCACTTTGGGTGACAGGTACTGCAGGATGAAGCTTTCGTCCTTGAAGCTGCTCATGGCGAACTTGATGCTCGACAGCCAGTCGGTGCCGGCGATTTCAGGGAACCAACGGTAATCCTCTTCAGTGGGCGCTTCGCACATGCGCCGAATGTCGCGGTACATGGAAAAACCCAGGGTGTAGGGGTTGATGCCGTTGTAGTAAGGGCTGTCGAACCCGGGCTGGAAGATTACGCTGGTGTGAGACGCCAGGAACTCCATCATGAAGCCGTCGGTTACCAGGCCCTCGTCGTACAAGTCGTTCATCAGGGTGTAGTGCCAGAACGTCGCCCAGCCCTCGTTCATGACCTGAGTCTGACGCTGCGGATAAAAGTACTGCGCGATCTTGCGCACGATCCGTACGATTTCCCGTTGCCATGGCTCCAGCAGCGGGGCGTGCTTTTCGATGAAGTAGAGGATGTTCTCCTGCGGTTCTGCCGGAAAGCGTGCGTTGTCCTTCTCGTTGTACTTGTCTGCACCTTTTGGAATGGTGCGCCACAGGTCGTTGATCTGCTTTTGCAGGTGTTCTTCACGATCCTTTTGCCGACGTCGCTCTTCTTCCGCGGAAATCGGATAAGGACGTTTGTAGCGGTCGACACCGTAGTTCATCAGGGCATGGCAGGAGTCCAGCAGGTCTTCCACGGCATCAATGCCGTGGCGTTCCTCGCATTGCATGATGTACTGCTTGGCAAACACCAGGTAATCGATGATCGAACTGGCATCGGTCCAGGTGCGGAACAGGTAATTACCCTTGAAAAAGCTGTTGTGGCCGTAGCAGGCGTGGGCCACCACCAGTGCCTGCATGCAGATAGTATTTTCTTCCATCAGGTAGGCGATGCACGGGTCCGAGTTGATCACGATCTCGTAGGCCAGCCCCATCTGGCCGCGACTGTAGGACTTCTCGGTACTGAGGAAGTGTTTGCCATAGGACCAGTGGTGATAGCCCAGCGGCATGCCGACAGAGGCGTAGGCATCCATCATCTGCTCGGCAGTAATCACTTCGATCTGGTTTGGGTAGGTATCGAGCGCGTAACGGGCCGCAAGACGACTGATTTCCCGGTCGTAGGCCTGGATCAGCTCGAACGTCCATTCGGAGCCTGTGGATATGGGTTGGCGCTTCTGCTCTTTGGCGGTCATGTCACTAACCTGCGCTGGAAGAGTTCACGGAAAACCGGATAAATATCCCCGGCCGAGACCAGTTGTTGCTGGGCAAACGTGTCGGAAAAGGCTTCGCTGATACGCTCGTATTCGTACCACAGGGCCTGGTGTTCGCGGGGGGTAATCTCCACATAAGTGTAGTACTGCACGAATGGCATGATCTGGTTGATCAGGATGTCGCGGCAGATCGGCGAGTCATCGTTCCAGTTATCACCATCGGAAGCCTGCGCCGCGTAAATGTTCCAGTCGTTGCTTGGATAACGCTCAGCCATGATCTCCTGCATCAGTTTCAGGGCGCTGGAAACGATGGTGCCGCCGGTTTCGCGAGAGTAGAAGAACTCTTCCTCATCAACCTCCCGGGCGCTGGTGTGGTGGCGGATGAACACCACATCGATTTTCTCGTAGTTACGCTTGAGGAACAGGTACAGCAGGATGAAGAACCGTTTGGCGATGTCCTTGGTGGCCTGGGTCATGGAGCCGGAAACGTCCATCAGGCAGAACATTACCGCCTTGGAGCTGGGGTTGGGCTGCTTGATCAGCAGGTTGTACTTGAGGTCGAAGGTGTCGAGAAACGGCACACGGTTGATGCGCGCACTCAAACGTTCGATTTCTGCCTCGATTTCCTGGATATCGCCGAAGTTGTCTGGTTCTTCCTGTTTAAGTCGCGCCAGTTCCTCTTTCGCTACCCGCAATTTCTCCCGGCTGCTGCCCGATAGCGCGATGCGCCGTGCATGGGCCGAGCGCAGGGTGCGGATGATGTTGATCCGTGAAGGGTTGCCTTCGTTGCTGATACCAGCGCGCACGGTCTTGAAAGTGTCGGTGCCACTCAGATTGCGCTTGACCAGGTTTGGCAGCTCCAGGTCCTCGAACATGAACTCGAGAAATTCTTCCTGGGTGATCTGGAACACAAACTCGTCCATGCCCTCGCCGGAATTGCCGGCCTTGCCGGGGCCTCTGCCACCGCCACCTCCCGGCGGACGAGCAATATGCTCACCGCTGGTGAACTCCTTGTTACCGGGATGCACGATGGTCTGCTTGCCACCGCGACCATGGTGAAGCACTGGCTCGTCGATATCGCGGCCAGGAATGCTGATTTGTTCACCGTGCTCCATATCGGTAATGGAGCGCCGGCTGACGGCCTCTTCGACGGCCTTCTTGATGTGATCACGGTAACGCCGCAGAAACCGCTGACGGTTTACCGTGCTCTTGTTCTTGCCATTGAGACGTCGGTCGATCACATAGCTCATGACTGCTCCTTAGAAGCTGTCTTGAGAAATCGYGAGCAAGTCTGGCGGTAATGGGCGCGGGGCAGGAGGCGCGATCTTGCGCCTCCCGTACCACCTGCGCGTTGCCTGGACTTCGCTGCCGATTTCCAAACACCTTCCTGAAACCTGTGTAACAGAATTTTATTACGCAGGCCCGGGCTAACGACAACCGGTCTGACCGGCAGCGTGTTACTGCGATTTCCTGACCCGCAGGTACCACTCGGAGAGCAGTCGTACCTGTTTGTCGGTGTAGCCGCGCTCGACCATACGTGTAACGAAGTCGTTGTGTTTCTGTTGGTCCTCTTTGCTGGCCTTGGCATTGAAGCTGATGACCGGCAGCAGATCCTCGGTGTTCGAGAACATTTTCTTCTCGATGACCACCCGCAGCTTCTCGTAGCTGAGCCAGGTCGGATTCTTGCCGTTGTTGTTGGCCCGGGCACGCAGGACGAAGTTGACGATTTCGTTGCGGAAATCCTTCGGATTGCTGATGCCCGCCGGTTTTTCGATTTTCTCCAGCTCTTCGTTGAGGGCTACGCGGTTGAGTATCTCGCCGGTTTCCGGATCGCGGTATTCCTGATCCTGAATCCAGAAGTCCGCGTAGAGCACATAGCGGTCGAAGATGTTTTGCCCGTATTCGCTGTAGGACTCCAGGTAGGCGGTCTGGATTTCCTTGCCGATGAACTCGATATAACGCGGCGCCAGGTACTCTTTCAGGAAGCGCAGATAACGCTCGCGGGTTTCCGCCTGGAACTGTTCCTGTTCGATCTGTTGTTCCAGCACATAGAGCAGATGCACCGGGTTGGCGGCGATTTCATGCGGGTCGAAGTTGAAGACTTTCGACAGGATCTTGAAGGCAAACCGGGTCGAAAGACCGTTCATGCCTTCGTCGACACCCGCGTTGTCGCGGTATTCCTGGATCGATTTGGCCTTCGGATCGGTGTCCTTGAGGTTTTCACCGTCATACACGCGCATTTTCGAGTAGATGTTCGAGTTTTCCGGCTCTTTGAGGCGCGAGAGCACCGTGAACTGGGCGAGCATCTTCAGGGTGTCGGGTGCGCAGTGGGCCTTGGCCAGGGAGCTGTTGAACAGCAGCTTGTCGTAGATCTTCACTTCGTCACTGACCCGCAGGCAGTACGGCACTTTGACGATGTAGATCCGGTCGATGAAGGCTTCGTTGTTCTTGTTGTTGCGGAAGGTGTGCCACTCCGATTCGTTGGAGTGCGCCAGCAGGATCCCGGTGAACGGAATCGCGCCCAGGCCTTCGGTACTGTTGTAGTTGCCTTCCTGGGTTGCGGTCAGCAATGGGTGCAGCACCTTGATCGGTGCCTTGAACATTTCGACGAATTCCATCAGGCCCTGGTTCGAGCGGCAAAGTGCACCCGAGTAGCTGTAGGCGTCGGCGTCGTTCTGCGGGAATTCTTCCAGCTTGCGAATATCGACCTTGCCCACCAGCGCCGAGATGTCCTGGTTGTTTTCGTCACCCGGTTCGGTCTTGGCCACGGCGATCTGGTTGAGGATCGACGGGTAGAGCTTGACCACCCGGAACTGGCTGATATCGCCACCGAATTCGGCCAGGCGTTTGGTCGCCCAGGGTGACATGATGGTGTTCAGGTAGCGCCGCGGAATGCCGAAATCCTCTTCGAGGATTGCACCATCTTCGGTGGCGTTGAACAGCCCCAGCGGAGACTCGAACACCGGAGAGCCCTTGATGGCATAGAAGGGCACTTTTTCGATCAGCTGTTTCAGCTTCTCGGCCAGGGATGACTTACCGCCACCGACGGGGCCGAGCAGGTAGAGGATCTGTTTCTTCTCTTCCAGGCCCTGAGCTGCGTGGCGGAAGTAGGAGACGATCTGGTCGATGCATTCTTCCATCCCGTGGAAGTCTTCAAAGGCCGGATACCGACGGATCACCTTGTTGGAGAAGATGCGCGACAGTCTCGAATTGGTCGAGGTGTCCAGCAGTTCCGGTTCGCCGATGGCCAGCAGTAGTCGTTCGGCGGCGGACGCGTAGGCGCTACGGTCCTTTTTGCACAGTTCGAGATACTCCTGCAGAGTGAGCTCTTCCTGCCGCGTGGACTCGAAGCGTTGTTGGAAGTGGCTAAAGATACTCATGACGTCACCTCGCTCGATACGTGGAGCCGACGTCGGATCAATCAGTGGATGCTGGCAAGCAACTGAAAGTGCAGTTGCCTTTTACCCCCCTGAACACCTTCAAAGCTATCAACCCTGAAAGCTACTCCCGATGATCCGTGCGCCGGTGTACCGGCTCTCCCCTGTTTTGGATGGCCTGAGGCTAAGGATAGTTCGGAATCTGCAAGGTAAGGGGGCCAATGCGTAGTTTTGTTATGACTACCGTTCGTCAGCCCACAGCGGGCGTGGGCTGGAGCGTGTGAAAAAAATTATTCGGCAGTGCCTTGCGACGTCTCCGAAGGATAAATCGTACGCCACAGCTCGAATCCGCCGTCCATGCTGTAGACGTCGGAAAAGCCCTGGCTGACCAGATATGCAGCGGCGCCCTGGCTGGAATTACCGTGATAGCAAACCACTACGGTCGGTGCGTCGAGGTCGGCGGCAGTGATGAATGCGTGCAGGGAATGATTATCCAGATGCTTCGATCCGCTGATGTGCAGTGCGGCAAAAGTTGCCGGATCGCGGACATCGACCACCACCGCGCCTTGTTCGCGCAGGGCCTGGGCCTGTTCTGGGGGGATACGTTTGAATTCGCTCATGGCGGGCTCCTGTGGCCTGGCTGAAAGCGCAGCCTAGCGCTTGGCACTGGCCGACAATAGTTCGGGGGTAGTTGAGGTGGCGTGCGGGGCGGCGCGCCCCTGAGCATCGCATTTGCAATGCAGGCGCTCGCCGGTATCGACGTTCATCAAGGTCATCGAGCCACCCCAGACGCAACCGCTGTCCAGGGCGAAGATGCCCGGTTCTTTACATTTACCTTCGAGCGCGGCCCAGTGACCGAAAATGATCTTCTTGCCGCGGGTCTTGCGTTGCTGGTGTGAAAACCAGGGGGCGTAACCCGGTAGCGCGCTGTCGAGACCTTCCTTGCTTTTGAGATCAAGCTTGCCGTCGCTGGTGCAGAAACGCATGCGAGTGAAGTAGTTGGTGATCACGCGCAGGCGGGCTGCACCTTTAAGGTCACCGTCCCACTTAAGCGGTTCGTTGCCATACATGCCATCGAGGTAGGGCGCGATGCGGTTGTCGTCACGCAGTGCTTCTTCGACCTCGGCTGCGCACTTCAAGGCTTTGCGCAGGGACCACTGCGGCGGTATACCGGCATGGACCAACGCAATATCGCGTTGTTCGTCGTAGTGCATGAGCTTTTGCTGGCGCAGCCACTCAAGCAGATCCTCGCGATCCGGGGCTTCGAGGATTTCACGCAGGGTGTCGGCTTTGCGCAAGCGTTCGATGTTGTAGCCGGCAGCCAGCAAGTGCAGGTCATGGTTGCCCAGTACGCACACCAGCGATTCGCGGATGCTATAGAGAAAGCGCAGGGTTTCCAGCGATTGCGGGCCGCGGTTGACCAGGTCGCCGACCAGCCACAGACGATCCGTTGCAGGGTTGAAGGCAACCCGCTTGAGCAGGCATTGCAGGGGCTCAAGGCAGCCTTGCAGGTCGCCGACGGCATACGTCGCCATCAGTGCAGGGCTCCGGGCACCGCCAGGCGGAATGGCGCGATGATAGCGTCGAAGTGTTTACCGTCTTCAGCGAGCATTTGATAAGTCCCCTGCATGTTGCCAACCCGGGTAGTCATCACGGTGCCGCTGCTGTAGGTGTGGCTCTGGCCGACGCCGATCAGCGGTTGCTGACCCACCACGCCTGCGCCGCGAACTTCTTCGACATGGCCGTCGCCATCGGTAATCACCCAGTGCCGGGAGAGCAACCTGGCCGGTAGCAGGCCATTGTTCTGTACGGTAATGGTGTAGGCGAAGGCAAAGCGGTTCTGCTCGGGTTGCGATTGTTCTGCCAGATAGCGGGTGACGACGCTGACGTCGACCTGATAACGAGGATCGGACATGCAAAGGGCCTTAAAAGCAAAGCGGGACGCGGGGCTTAACTGATTGAGGTCAGTCTAGGCCAGGTATCGGGTAGTAAACCAGACATGGGCGCTGGTGTCCTACCCGATAACGCTTCTGGCCTGTCAGATGTCGGCAGGCTGCTCGGCGACTTGTTCGCTGAGCTTGTCAGCCAGGCGGACGAAGGCTGCCAGATCGAGCTGCTCGGGACGCAGGCTGCCATCGACGCCAGCGGCTTCGATTTCGGCGTTGCTCAGCAGGGCCTTGAGGGTGTTGCGCAGGGTTTTGCGGCGCTGGTTGAAGGCTTCGCGAACCACGCGCTCCAGTAAACGATGGTCTTTGGCCGGGTGCGGCAGCACGGCGTGCGGCACCAGGCGGACGATCGCCGAGTCGACTTTCGGTGGTGGGTTGAACGCACCAGGGCCGACGTTGAACAGGTGTTCGACCCGGCAGTGGTACTGAACCATGATTGACAGGCGACCCCAATCRCCACCGCCAGGACCTGCCGCCAGACGCTCGACCACTTCCTTTTGCAGCATGAAGTGCATGTCGCGAATGATGCTTGCGTTGTTCAGCAGGTGGAAAATCAGCGGCGTGGAGATGTTGTACGGCAGGTTGCCGACCACGCGCAGGCTGTTGGGGGCGGCATTCAGGCTGTTGAAGTCGAACTTCAGTGCATCGCCCTGGTGCAGGTTGAAATTGCTCTTGCCGGCGAATTGCTGGTTGAGGATCGGGATCAGGTCTTTGTCCAGCTCAACCACGTCCAGTTGGGCGCCGCTGTTGAGCAGGCCTTCGGTGAGCGCGCCCTGGCCCGGGCCGATTTCCAGCAGACGGTCATCGGGCTTGGCATGAATGGAGCGCAGGATGCGGTCGATAACGCCGGCATCGTGCAGGAAGTTCTGGCCGAAACGCTTGCGCGCCCGGTGTTGGTAATGCTCGGTCATAAACGGGTCTCGGCCATCTGGTAGGCGGTTTCCAGGGCGACTTGCAGGCTGCCGGTGTCGATTTTTCCGCTGCCAGCCAAGTCCAGGGCGGTGCCGTGGTCGACTGAAGTGCGGATGATCGGCAAGCCGAGGGTCACGTTGACTGCCGCGCCGAAGCCTTTGTATTTCAGCACAGGCAGGCCCTGGTCGTGGTACATCGCCAGCACCGCATCGCAGTGCTCCAGATATTTGGGGGTAAACAGAGTGTCGGCGGGCAGGGGACCACGCAGGTCCATGCCTTCAGCGCGCAGACGCTCCAGGGTTGGTTCAATGATGTCGATTTCTTCGTGGCCCAGGTGTCCGCCTTCGCCGGCATGCGGGTTGAGTCCGCAAACGAGGATGCGTGGCTGGGCGATGCCGAATTTTTGTTGCAGGTCGGTGTGCAGAATCCGTGTGACCCGCTCCAGGCGTTCAGGGGTGATTGCATCGGCAATCTCCCGCAACGGCAGGTGCGTGGTAACCAGCGCGACTCGCAAGCCGTGTGTGGCGAGCATCATCACCACTTGAGGAGTGTGGGTCAGGTCTGCGAGGAACTCGGTGTGGCCGGAGAAGACAATGCCCGACTCATTGATCACGCCCTTGTGCACAGGGGCGGTGATCATTCCGGCGAAGTGCCCGTCCAGGCAGCCCTGGCCGGCGCGGGTCAGGGTTTCCAGGACAAAGGCGGCGTTGGCCTTGTCCAGTTGACCGGCGGTAACCGGTGCGCTGAGCGGTGTATCCCAGACATACAGGCTGTTGGCCGGCGCAGGAACGTCCGGCCAATTGTCCGGTGTTACCGGCAGCAAATCGACAACCACGCCCAGCTGCGCGGCCCGCTCAAGGAGCAGGTCGCGGCTGGTAATGGCAATCAGGGGATGTGGCTGGGCTTGCGAGGCGAGTAGCAGGCACAGGTCAGGACCTATGCCGGCTGGCTCGCCGGGTGTCAGCGCAAAACGCTTGGGGTTCACTTCGCTGCCTGGTCGACGCCAGGGAGCTTGATTTCAACGTAGGCTTCGTCACGGATCTGACGCAACCAGGTTTGCAGCTCTTCGTCGTATTTGCGGTTACGCAGTACGGTCATGGCCTGCTGTTCACGGGCCTGGTTGGTGCTGTCGGTGGCGCGGCGGCCAAGGACTTCCAGAACGTGCCAGCCATATTGAGTCTTGAACGGCTTGGACAGCTGACCTTGTTGGGTCTTGGCCATTACTTCGCGGAATTCCGGCACCAGTGCGTTCGGGTCGATCCAGTTGAGGTCGCCACCGTTAAGGGCGGAGCCCGGGTCTTCCGAATAGCTTTTTGCCAGTTCAGCGAAGTCTTCGCCCGCGGAAATGCGATCGTAGAGTTTCTGCGCCAGACGCTTGGTTTCTTCTTCGCTGCGGATTTCGCTTGGCTTGATCAGGATGTGGCGAACGTGTACTTCGTCACGCACCTGATTGCCGCCGCCGCGTTTTTCCAACACTTTGAGGATGATGAAACCGCCTGGTGTACGTGCCGGTTGAGTGATTTCACCCACTGACATCGCGCTCAGCTCGCGGTCGAACGGAGGTGGCAGTTGAGCGGCTTTACGCCAGCCCATGTCGCCGCCTTCCAGTGCGTTGTCGCTTGCCGATTTGGCGATGGCCAGTTGAGAGAAATCAGCACCCTGCTTGAGTTGCTGATAAATCTCCATGGCCTGACGTGCAGCGGTCTGGATCGCTTCCGAATTGGCGCTTTCCGGGGTTGGGATCAGGATGTTGGCCAGGTGCAATTCTTCAGAGAGCTGCACTTTACCGAGGTCGGAGGCGAGGAAGTTTTTCACTTCCTGTTCGGACACCTGAATCCGCTCGGCCACACGGCGCTGACGAACGCGGCTGATGATCATCTCGCGACGGATCTGGTCACGAGCGTCGTCGTAAGACAGGCCGTCGTGAGTCAATGCCGCACGGAACTGATCCACCGTCATGTTGTTGCGCTGGGCAATGGTGCCAACGGCCTGGTTCAGTTCTTCATCGGTAATGCGGATGCCGGAACGCTCGCCGATCTGCAGTTGCAGGTTTTCGACGATCAGGCGTTCGAGCACCTGCTGTTCCAGCACGCTGGTTGGTGGTGTGCCGCCACCGCGCTTGGCGATGGTTTGCTGAACTTCATGAACCCGCTGGTCCAACTGGCTCTGCATGACCACGTCGTTGTCGACGATAGCCACCACTTTGTCGATGGACTGTACCGCGGCGTTAGCCGCGGTACCCAGGAACAGCGCGCCCAGCAGCAGCGGGCGCAGACAATCAGAAAGCTTGGTCTTCACGTTCACGATAACCTTGAATGCCTTTGTCGAGGAAGCTCTCTACCTTGGCGCCAGTAACGCCACCGAGACCTTTCAGAACAATTTGGAGGAAGACGCCATGGTCGCCTTTTTCGTTTTGCGGGGCTTCTTGACTGAACTCGTCATACGACACCCAGTAACGGTTGATCAGGCGCAGTTTCCAGCAGCAGTTGTCGTACTCGAAACCACCGAAGGCTTCCAGGGTGCGGTTGCGGTTGTAGTCGTACTGCCAGCGGCTGATGGCATTCCATTGCGGCACGACAGGCCAGATCACCGAGAAGTCGTGCTGTTTGATCTTGTAGTAATCCTTCACGAAACCAGACGTACCAGGGGTGCCATAGTCACCGCCACCCACAGTCCACTTACCCGTCGTCTGGTCGTAGCGAACCATGTCATTGCGATAGCGGTAACCGGCGTTGATGACCTTGTTCGGGTTGTCTTCAGGCTGGTAGTGGAACATCGCGCTACCCGAGCGAGGTTTACGGCTGTCCGGGTCCCAGTTGTAGTCGGCTGTGGTCCGCCAATCGCGGTTCCAGTGATATTCATATTCCAGGGCGTACGGCGAGACGTTGGAGTGCGCATCGGCACGGGTTGTTGCATCGATACCCGGCAGTTGTACTTTGCGGTCCTTGAAGTACATGGCCTGGCCAACGCTGATGCGTTGACGTTCGAAGCCGTTGTCTTCGATCCAGCGGTTGGTCACGCCCAGCGACAGTTTGTTTTCGTCGCCGACGCGGTCGGAGCCCGAGAAGCGGTTGTCGCGGAACAGCGAGGCGTAGTTGAACGTGTACTCGCCTGTGTCGAATACCGGGATATTGCTCTGGTCTTTCTCGGGAACATAGAGATAGTACAGGCGAGGTTCCAGGGTTTGGCGATAGTTCTTGCCGAACCATTGGGTATTACGGTCGAAGTACAGACCGCTATCGATGCTTGCGATAGGAACCGCACGACTCTGATTCCGGCTGTAGGTGCCGAGGAGGCGATCCTGTTCCGCGGTCTGACCGGCGACCTGGCCTTTACCTGTGCTATCCAGGTCAAGATCGTACTGAGTGTACTGATACTTGAGCGTTGGTTTCAGGAAGCCATAGGTCGCGTTGAGTGGAAGACTGATGCTTGGCGCCACATTGAGGCGATTGCCGTTGGCGCGCGCCACGCCGAAGACGTTTGTATCGAGTCGGTTACTTGCAATACCGTCCTGGTCGTAAAATTGCCCTGTTTGCAGGCTCCGCTCAAACCGCACGGCTTCTGTTTCGTAGGCGAAGTTCAGTCCACCAGGTTTCTGAGGCAGGAAACCATTGAAGGTGATCTGCGGCAGACGATTATAAGGCGTGATGTTCGAAATCGACGCCAGCTGGTAAGCCTGCAGGTTGAGGCGTGCATTGTAAGTGTCGCCACGGTAGGTGACCGAACCTTGCTGGTTCACGTAGTCGGAAACACTTTTGACGCCCAGCTGCCCGGTCTCCAGATCCTGGAAGTAGTACGGATCGCTGATCTTGGTGTAGTCGACCTGGGTGAATATCCGCGAATCCAGTCCGCCCTTGTGCTGCCAGTTGTACATGTAGCGGGTTTTTTCGTAGTCGGACTGTAACTTGCGTTCGGTGTCGTCATCGTTGAGGTACGCGGCGCCGAACTGACCTTCGCTGGACTTGGTCAGGTAGCGGAACTCGCCTTCCATCAACATGCCGCGCTTGCTCATGTAGCGCGGATACAGCGTGGCATCGTAGTTCGGTGCCAGGTTGAAGTAATACGGTGTTTCCAGCATGAAGCCGGTTTTGCTGCTGGTGCTGAAGCTTGGCGGCAGGAAGCCGGACTGGCGACGGTTATCTATCGGGAAATAGATATACGGGGTGTAGAACACCGGAATGTCCTTGACCCGCAGTGTCACGTTGGTCCCGGTACCGAAACCGGTCGCCGGGTTCAAGGTGATGTTGTTGCCCTTGAGCTGCCAGGCGTTGCTGTTCGGTTCGCACGTGGTGTACGTACCATCCTTGAGGCGGATGATCGCGTTTTCCGCACGTTTGGCATACAGCGCGCTGCCGCGGACACGGGATTTGTGCATCACGTATTCGGCGTTGTCGACCTGGGCTTCGCCGGTGTCGAGTTGCACTTCAGCGTGATCGCCGACGATCAGCGCGCCGTTGTCGCGCACGCGCACGTTTCCGTTCAGATCGCCACGGTTTTCGGCTTGATACAGGTTGGCTTCATCGGCCTCGACCTGCATGCTGCCCTGGCGCATGACCACGTCACCGGCGAGGGTCGCCACCTGTTCTTCCTGCTGGTAGCGGGAGGCTTTGGCGCCGATAAAGGTCGGGGCGTCACTTTTATTCGTCGTGTCATTCATGCCAGGACGAATTGGTTCGATATAGGAACCAGAGCAATAAGGACCTGTTTCAGCCAATTGGGCAGCGGTGAGCTTCTCACGCGGGACCCAGTCGAGGTGACTGTAGTCGGCGCTACGCGACTTCAGGGCGCGGCCCTTGGCTTCGGTGACCAGCACAGGCTTGTTGGCGGTTTCGCCACCTGCAGTGCTGCTCTCGGCCGTTGACTCGTTGCCCGAACGGACCGCGCTGCCCTCATGTACAGGGCGCGGTGGTAATTGGGCTGCGTTGGCTTTTGGCGCGCAGTCCCAGGAACCCGAAGCAGAGACTGAGCAGTCATACTGTTCCGCGGCGACCACGAACGAAGTGGCTAGAGGTTGCAGGGCCAGCAAACTGCCGGTAACCAACAACGGAAATTTTTTACGAAACGCGGGGGATTTCAATGCCATCTTATTAGTCCGGGCTTCCTGCGTGCCATCTGCCCGCGGTGTGGGCCGCACGCCTCTCGATGGTCTGAAAAAGATGCTGGATAATAAAGCATGACCCGCTTGACGGCTAGCGCCGTCGGAGACCCTTGTAATGCCTGAACAAGATGTACGCTTGCAACACCTGAAAGTTTGGCTCGATGAGCAATTGGCAACGCTGTTTGCCGAGCAAGGATGGGGCGCCGTACCCCCGGCCACATTGACTGCGGCCAGCAGCGACGCGAGTTTCCGCCGTTACTTCCGTTGGGAAGGCGCCGGCCGCAGCTTTGTCGTGATGGACGCTCCGCCGCCCCAGGAAAACTGTAAACCGTTCGTGGATATCGCCTTTTTACTGGCGAAATCCGGAATTAACGTGCCAAAAATCTACGCACAAGACCTTGAACGCGGTTTTCTTTTGCTCAATGACCTGGGCAACAAGACCTATCTGGACGTGATCGACAGCGAAAATGCCGACGATTTGTTCAAGGATGCCTTGCAAGCGTTGCTGGCTTTTCAGCAGTTGCCGATGGATGCGCCACTGCCCAGCTATGACGTGGCACTGTTGCGCCGCGAGCTGGAACTGTTCCCCGAGTGGTACGTGAAGCGCGAGCTGGGCATCGAGTTTGATTCGGCACAGCAAATGCTCTGGCAACACGTCAGCGACAAGCTGATCGACAGTGCCCTGGCCCAGCCCCAAGTACTGGTGCATCGCGACTACATGCCACGCAACCTGATGCTCAGCGAGCCTAACCCCGGCGTGCTGGATTTCCAGGACGCGGTGTATGGCCCGGTAACTTACGACGTGACGTGCCTGTTCAAGGACGCCTTTCTCAGCTGGCCCGAGGAGCGTGTGCGCGGTTGGCTGGCGGATTACTGGCAACAAGCGGCTGCGCTCGGTATTCCGGTTCAGCCTGATTTAGAAGACTTCCTGCGTGCCAGTGACCTGATGGGTGTACAGCGTCACTTGAAAGTGATCGGCATTTTCGCCCGCATCTGCCACCGCGACGGCAAGCCGCGTTACCTCGGCGATGTGCCGCGCTTCTTTGCTTATATAGAAGCAGTGATTGCTCGTCGTCCTGAGCTGGTGGAACTGGATGTGTTGCTGGCCAGTCTGCGCCAGTCGGTAGGAGTGACTGCATGAAGGCAATGATTCTTGCGGCCGGTAAAGGCGAGCGCATGCGTCCGCTGACCCTGACCACACCCAAGCCGCTGGTGCGCGTTGGCGGGGTGCCGCTGATCGAGTACCACCTGCGAGCGCTGGCGGCGGCAGGTTTCAGCGAGGTGGTGATCAATCACGCCTGGCTGGGACAGCAGATCGAAGATTACCTGGGCGATGGATCGCGTTATGGCCTGAGCATCCAGTACTCGCCGGAAGGTGAGCCGCTGGAGACGGGCGGCGGGATCTTCCGCGCCTTGCCGCTCCTGGGGGATGACGCCTTTGTGGTGGTCAACGGTGATATCTGGACCGATTACGACTTCACGGCATTGCGTCAGCCGATGGCGGGCCTGGCCCATCTGGTACTGGTCGACAACCCGGACCATCACCCGAGCGGCGATTTCAGTCTGGTCGATGGTCAAGTGCGGGACGGCCAGCCAGGTGCGCAAACGCTCACCTACAGTGGCATCGCGGTGCTGCATCCGAAGCTTTTCGCGGCATGCGCGGACGGCGCCTTCAAACTGGCTCCGTTGTTGCGCGACGCCATGGCGCAAGGGCAGGTGAGCGGCGAGCAACTGCGTGGGCACTGGGTCGATGTCGGCACGCATGAGCGTCTGGCGCACGTCGAACACTTGATAGAAGCGAGCTACTGATATGTTGTGGCCAGGGACTCTGATCGGAGCCGGAGCGGGCTTTGCGATAGCCAGCATTCCGGGGGCCATACTCGGTGCATTGTTGGGGCAGGCGCTGGATCGGCGCTTGCAGCTGCAAAGCCTCGGGCAGTTGCGTGAGCGACTCGGCGGTCGGCCGATGTTGCGTAACGATGAATTACTGTTTGTATTGCTGGGACGCCTGGCCAAGAGCGATGGCCGGGTGGTGGATGGTCATATCCACCAGGCGCGTCAGGAAATGCGTTCGCTGGACATGAGCGAATCGGCGCAGAAACGCGCAATCGCGGCGTTCAACCGTGGCAAGTCGGGGCATGATCACTTGCGCAGCTACCTGCGCCGTTTAAGCGCGCAGCCGCATGCCGCCGAAGGTGTGTTGCGCGCCTGTTGGCGGATGGTCTGGGCTGACGGGCGTGCCGGAAGCGCGGAGCGTGAGCTGATTTCGCAGTGGGGCAAGTGGCTGGGCTGGACGCCGGAGCAGGTGCAGGCCCTGGCCAGTGATTACGAGCCGCACAAAAAAACACTGGTAAACAGTGCCGCGGCTTATCAGGAGGCGCTGCGGGTGCTCGGGGTGTCAGCCACCAGTGAGCCGTCGCAAATCAAGCGTGCGTATCGACGTTTGCTCAGTCGTCATCACCCGGACAAGATTGCCGGCAGCGGGGCGACTGCTGCTCAGGTGCGCGAAGCGACTGACAAGACTCGCGAGTTGCACAGCGCCTATACGTTGATTCGCGAGCGACGGAATTTTCGTTAACTGTCGCTGATTCTGTGGCGAGGGGGCATGCCCCCTCGCCACATTGGTTTACGGGGACTTCGGTGTATCCGCCGATCAACTCCCGGTGTTCTGCGGATTCAACCAACCGCGCACACGGCGGAACAATTGCTCCTGTTCGGCAGCACTATTACCCGGCAACGTCTTGAGCGCCAGCTGACTGAACGTCGAGGCCTTCAGGCGTTTGCTGGCCTGCAAACGCTCCAGGGCAGCGCTCTGCACCAGCACCTTGTCCTTGTAGTAGATGTCGAAGGTCGCCAGCTTCAAGGTGGTGGTCAATTCCGCCAGCCCGGGCTTCGCAGTCACGGGTGTCTGTGCGGCAACCATCACGAACTTCTCGATGCGCGATGGCTGTTTTTCACTCAGGTAGCGAGCAGCCCAATAAGCTCCCGTACCGTGACCGAGCAAGACGATGCTGTGAGCATTTTGTTGTTCGGCGAACGCAATGGCTGCGTCGATCCGTGCGTAGATCCGCTCGGCGTCAGCCTTGGCTTGCTCTTCGCTGGTCTCGGCAACCGCGCGATCGGCGATATCTCCTTCACCGCCGGCCACTTGCTCGATGGGCGGGGCGGTGCTGGCGTCTTTGCTGCCAGTCTCGGTTTTGGCCGGCGCGGGTGCGACGTTGACGACACGCGCTTGCGGGGCATTGCTTTGCAGGTCCGGCAGAGTAAGACTCAGGCTACCCCAGTCGGCATCGGGCAGTTTTTGCCGCAAAGGACTGATAGCTTGAGGCCAGTCAGCGGTTTCTCCAGCACCGGGGATGATAATCACCGCACCTTTGGGGGTGCTGGTATTGGCCGGTTTCCACAGCGCGAGAAAACTGTCACTGCCAGCCTGCAACGACTGTTGCTCTTGCGCGGGAACCGTTCGTTCGAGAGCGACGGCTTCTTCCTGGCTACGCTCTGGCAGAGGCTGGCGTTCGGCCGGTTTTACTTCGGCGGGCTTTTCCGCGGCAGCGGATGCCGGGGCGGCAGCCTGAGCTGAAAAGGCACAAGGCAGGATCAGCGACAGGCACAATGCTGGCAGTGCCAAGCGGTAGACAGGGGGCATCGGATATTCCAGGCCAGAAGTAATCCCGGCAGCCTAATGGGTTGGTCAGTATTTGTCAGTGTGTGAGACTTCGGATGATGCGTTTTCGCTGCCTGTTGGTTATCGGCTGTTGCTGGCTTCCCTTGATGGCATGGGCGGCACCGGCATTGCCTGCGCATGGGGCGCCGTTGAGCGTCGAGCAGCGCCAGTGGCTCGCCGAGCACAACGAACTGCGCGTGGGGGTGGTGCTGCAAGCACCTTTTGCACAGTACGACCGGCGCTTGCAGCGGTTGTCCGGAGCCAATATCGAATTGATGCAGTGGGTTGCCCGCTCGCTGAATATCGAGTTCTCGTGGCGCCACTTTCCTGATGTGGCGCAACTGGAAGACGCAGTACGCGAAGGTGAAGTCGACCTCGCGCCGGGTATGACCCAAACCCCCGCCGGCTTGCGTCTATGGCAATTCAGCGACCCGTACATGCGTGTGCCGCAACTGGTGGTCGGCGAACAGAAGGGCGCCGGTGCCATCGAACTGGAAAAACTCGACAGCCATTCGCGGGTTGCTGTGCGCATGCCTGGCGCGATTGCCGATTATCTACGCAACACTTACGGCAATCTCAACTTGCAGGGCGTGCCGACGGAGCGTGAGGCGCTGCAACTGCTGCTGGCTCAACAGGCCCGCTACGCTGTCGTTGATGAAGCCCAACTCAGCCGTTTGTCGATCGAACCCGAATTCTCCGGGTTGGTGGTGGTTGGCGATATTGGCTTGCCGCAATTGCTACGGGTGGCGACCCGCCGCGACTGGCCGGAGTTGGCCGGCATTGTCGAAAGCGCCTTGCGTGCGATTCCCGCCAAGGATCTTGAGCAGTTGCATGCGAGCTGGCTGCAACCCAAATACCCGCGCCTGAGCGAGTCGCCGGGGTTCTGGCAAAACCTTTGCCTGTTGTTGGCTGTGTTGTTCCTCAGCAGCATGGCCGTCGTGCTGTGGCAGCGCCGTCAGCAACATACTCTTGAGCAGCGTTTACTGGCAGCCCGCGAAGACATTGCCCTGCGCGAGGCCAGCGAAGAAGCGTTGCGCCTGACGCAGTTTTCGATTGATCAAAGCACGGTCGGGATCCTCTGGGTCAATTGGGACAGTCATGTGCGTTACGCCAACCGTGCGGCGGAGGCGATGCTCGGTTATGCACCAGGTGGCGTCATTGATCGGCCACTGATCGACTTCGAACCCGGGTTGCACATGGACCGTTGGTTGAGCCTGTGGAGGAGTGCCCGGGCCAGCGAGGACGCGCCGCAAAGTTTCGAAACCAACTGCGTACGCGCCGATGGCAGCATTCTCCCGGCCGACGTTTCGTTGAGTTTTTTGCGGTTTCGCGACAGCGAGTATCTGGTCGTTTACCTCAACGACGTTACCGAGCGCCGTCGGGCGTTGGCTGCCTTGCAGGAAAGCGAAGCACGGTTGCAGGGGATTGCCGCCAACGTGCCGGGCCTGGTCTTTCGCCTGGAACGGGCACCGGTGACCGGGCAGATCGACTTTGCCTACATCAGCGAGGGCAGCGAGAGCCTGGTGGGCTATTCACCGGCAACCTTGAGCCGACGCGACATGGGCCTGCGCAGTCTGGTACATCCGGATGACAAGGCGAGTTATCACCAGACCCAGGATCACGCACTGGACACTGACAGTGACTGGTCATGGCAAGGCCGGATTCTCACCCGCCAGGGTGAGCAGCGCTGGGCCGAGATCAAGGCCATCACGCGCCGGCTCGACGATGGTGCATTCGTGTGGGACGGGATTGTCTGGGACATCAGCGAGAGCAAGCGCATCGAGCTGGAACTGGCTAGCTCCCGCGAGCAACTGCGTGAACTGTCTGCGCACCTGGAAAGCGTGCGGGAAGAGGAAAAGGCCCGGATTGCCCGGGAAGTCCACGATGAGTTGGGTCAGATGCTGACGGTGCTGAAGCTGGAAACCTCGATGTGCGAACTGGCCTACGCCGATCTCGACCCAGGCTTGAGTGACCGTCTCAACAGCATGAAGCGCCTGATCGCCCAACTGTTCCAACTGGTGCGGGACGTGGCCACGGCCTTGCGCCCGCCGATTCTCGATGCCGGGATCGCGTCTGCCATCGAGTGGCAGGCCCGGCGTTTCGAAGCGCGCACACAGATCCCGTGTCTGGTGCAAGTTCCGGATAACCTGCCGACCCTCAGCGACGCCAAGGCTATCGGTCTGTTCCGGATTCTTCAGGAGGCGCTGACCAATGTCATGCGCCATGCGCAGGCGCATACTGTTGAACTGACACTGGTGCTGGAAGGCGACGAGTTGTGCCTGACGGTCAGCGATGATGGCGTAGGTTTTGTCGCCCCCGAAGGCAGGCCAACGTCCTTTGGGGTGGTTGGCATGCGCGAGCGAGTGCTGATCATGGGCGGCCAGTTGTCGCTGGAGAGTGAGCCAGGCGAGGGCACGACCCTGTGCGTGTGTGTGCCGCTGGATTGATGAACGTTAGTCGCCTGCGCCGTGGGTGTACCTTTGTAGTAGCTGCCGCAGGCTGCGTCTTTTACGGCGCTTAACCCATCAATGAGGAGAAAAGCGTGATCCGTGTACTGGTAGCCGAAGACCACACCATCGTCCGTGAAGGCATCAAACAGTTGATCGGCCTTGCCAAGGATTTACTGGTGGTGGGGGAGGCGAGCAATGGCGAGCAACTGCTCGAGACCTTGCGCCACATTCCCTGCGAGGTGGTATTGCTGGATATCTCCATGCCCGGGGTCAACGGGCTGGAGGCGATTCCGCGGATTCGCGCACTGAACAATCCACCGGCGATCCTGGTGCTGTCGATGCATGACGAGGCGCAAATGGCGGCTCGTGCGCTGAAGGTCGGTGCTGCCGGTTATGCCACCAAGGACAGCGATCCGGCGTTGCTGCTGACGGCGATTCGCAAAGTCGCGGCGGGTGGGCGTTACATCGATCCGGAACTGGCGGACCGAATGGTCTTCGAGGTTGGCCTGACGGATTCGCGGCCGCTGCATTCATTGCTCTCGGAGCGCGAGTTTTCGGTGTTCGAGCGCCTGGCCCAGGGTGCCAACGTCAATGAGATCGCCCAGCAACTGGCGTTGAGCAGCAAAACCATCAGCACCCACAAGGCGCGGCTGATGCAGAAACTCAACATCACCTCCCTCGCCGAACTGGTGAAGTACGCGATGGAGCACAAGCTCCTCTGAAGAACACCGCTATACCCTGTGGGAGCGAGCCTGCTCGCGATGAGGGCATGTCATTCAGCATCGATGTCGACTGACCCACCGCTATCGCGAGCAGGCTCGCTCCCACAGAGATCGCGTACGCATATCCATTTACGACATCTCTCAAGACCGTCTTTGCCGACTCTTGCGGCTTGCAGCTAACAGCATGCCGCTGCATATGCCAAAACCCGCCATCCTTGTAGGGGAATCCCTACAGTCAACCTTCCATCCGGCTGAGGCGATTCTCTCCTGCACCCCGATTTGCGCGGTCGGCAGGCTCCACTAGGCTTAGTCCTCAGCAGTCCTACATATAAAGAATACAAAGGTGCAGGTATGAGCGAGGTCGATTCAAGCGCTGGAGCGAATGATGTTCTGGTCAGCTTTCGTGGAGTGCAAAAGAGCTACGACGGCGAGAACCTGATCGTCAAAGACCTCAACCTGGAGATTCGCAAAGGCGAATTCCTCACCTTGCTCGGGCCGTCCGGCTCCGGCAAGACCACCAGTCTGATGATGCTCGCCGGTTTCGAAACACCGACCGCTGGCGAAATCCTGCTGGCCGGACGTGCGATCAACAACGTGCCGCCGCACAAGCGCGACATCGGCATGGTGTTCCAGAACTATGCCTTGTTCCCGCACATGACGGTGGCCGAGAACCTCGCGTTCCCGCTGACCGTCCGTGGCCTGAATAAAAGCGACGTCAGTGACCGGGTCAAGCGCGTGCTGAGCATGGTTCAGCTCGATGCGTTCGCCCAGCGTTATCCGGCGCAGCTTTCCGGTGGTCAGCAACAGCGTGTGGCCTTGGCCCGGGCACTGGTGTTCGAGCCGCAACTGGTGTTGATGGACGAACCATTGGGTGCACTGGATAAACAGCTGCGTGAACACATGCAGATGGAGATCAAACACCTGCACCAGCGCCTCGGCGTGACCGTGGTCTACGTGACCCACGACCAGGGTGAAGCCCTGACCATGTCCGACCGCGTGGCAGTCTTCCATCAAGGCGAAATCCAGCAGATCGCGCCGCCGCGCGAGCTCTATGAAAAGCCGAAAAATACCTTCGTTGCCAACTTCATTGGCGAGAACAACCGTCTCAACGGCCGTTTGCACAGCCACACCGGCGACCGCTGCGTGGTTGAGCTGGGGCGTGGTGAAAAGGTCGAAGCGCTGGCGGTGAATGTCGGCAAGACCGGCGAGCCAGTGACGCTGTCCATTCGTCCGGAGCGCGTGAGCCTCAATGGTTCCAGCGAATCGTGCGTCAACCGCTTCTCGGGAAGGGTGGCGGAATTCATCTATCTGGGCGACCACGTCCGTGTTCGCCTGGAAGTCTGCGGCAAGACCGACTTCTTCGTGAAACAGCCAATCGCCGAGCTCGATCCGGCGCTGGCGGTCGGAGACGTGGTACCGCTTGGCTGGCAGGTCGAACACGTTCGCGCGCTCGACCCACTTCTAGAGGCGAACTGATCGCCCCGGCTTCACCAACACCAACCCGCACGTGGAGAGAACAATAAATGTTGAGATCCCTGAAACTCACAGCACTGGCACTTGGCATGATGGGCGCGGCCCATGCAATGGCCGGCCCCGACCTGACCGTGGTGTCGTTTGGCGGCGCGAACAAGGCGGCGCAGGTCAAGGCCTTCTACGCACCGTGGGAAGCCGCGGGCAACGGCAAGATTGTCGCCGGTGAATACAACGGTGAGATGGCCAAGGTCAAAGCCATGGTCGACACCAAGAGCGTGTCTTGGGATCTGGTAGAGGTTGAATCGCCAGAACTGTCCCGTGGTTGCGACGAAGACATGTTCGAGCCGCTAGACCCGGCATTGTTCGGCAAGTCCGAAGACTACGTGAAGGGCGCCATCCAGCCATGCGGCGTGGGCTTCTTCGTGTGGTCGACCGTGTTGGCCTACAACGCCGACAAACTGGCAAGCGCTCCGACCAGTTGGGTGGATTTCTGGGACACCAAGAAATTCCCGGGCAAACGCGGCCTGCGTAAAGGCGCCAAGTACACCCTGGAATTCGCTTTGATGGCCGATGGCGTTGCGCCGAAAGATGTCTACAAAGTGCTGGCCAGCAAGGACGGTCAGGACCGCGCCTTCAAGAAACTCGATGAGCTCAAGCCAAGCATTCAATGGTGGGAAGCCGGCGCTCAGCCGCCACAGTACCTGGCTTCCGGCGACGTGGTCATGAGCTCGGCCTACAACGGCCGGATCGCTGCCGTACAGAAAGAAAGCAACCTGAAAGTGGTATGGAACGGCGGCATTTACGACTTCGACGCCTGGGCGATTCCAAAAGGCCTGGATAAAACCCGTGCCGCCGCCGCGAAGAAATTCATCGCGTACTCGGTCATGCCGCAACAGCAGAAAACCTACTCGGAAAACATCGCCTACGGCCCGGCCAATATCCAAGCCGTACCGCTGTTGTCCAAAGAGATTCTGAAAGACATGCCGACCACCCCGGAAAACATCGCCAACCAGGTGCAGATCGACGTCAGCTTCTGGGCTGACAACGGTGAGCAACTGGAACAGCGCTTCAACTCGTGGGCTGCGAAGTAACCACAACCCACCAAATGTGGGAGCGAGCCTGCTCGCGATAGCGGTGGGGCAGTCAACATTGATGTTGAATGTAATGCCGCCATCGTCGGAACGCCGCCCGGAGCAGGCTCGTTCCCACAGTGGATGTGTGTATTAAAAGTTCGAGGCGGTTCGCCGCCTCTGTAACGATCAAAGAATTTCGGAGTTCGCCATGGCCATCGCCGTTCCCCTGAACGAGGGCACCAATCGCACCTTGAAGCAGCGCCTTGCGCATGCCGAACGGGTCAACCGCTGGAAAGCCCAGGCCCTGATCGCGCCGTTGGTGCTGTTTCTGTTGTTGGTGTTTCTGGTGCCGATCGTGGCGCTGCTCTACAAAAGTGTCAGTAACCCGGAAGTGGTCGGCGGAATGCCGCGCACCGTGGCTGCCATTGCGACCTGGGATGGCCGAGGCTTGCCGGCGGATCCGGTCTTCAAGGCTGCCAGCGAAGACCTCCTTGAGGCCCGCAAGAATCAAAGCCTGGGCGATCTGTCCAAGCGACTGAATATGGAGTTGGCCGGCTATCGCAGCCTGCTGACCAAAACCGCGCGAGCGCTGCCGTTCAAAACTGAACCGGCCTCCTATAAAGATGCACTCGAAGCGCTGGATGAGCGTTGGGGCGACCCGGCCTACTGGCAAGCGGTACGCCGCAACACCAGCAGCATCACGCCGTATTACTTGCTGGCAGCGGTCGATCACCGGATCGACGACCTCGGCGAAATTGCCCCGGCTACCCCTGATCAGGCGATCTACCTCGAGATTTTTGCCCGGACCTTCTGGATGGGCCTGGTCATTACCGCGATCTGCCTGGTGCTGGCCTATCCGTTGGCGTATCTGCTGGCCAACCTGCCGTCACGTCAAAGCAACCTGCTGATGATTCTGGTGTTGTTGCCGTTCTGGACCTCGATTCTGGTACGGGTGGCGGCGTGGATTGTCTTGTTGCAATCGGGCGGGCTGATCAACAGCGCGTTGATGGCGATGGGCATCATTGATAAGCCGCTGGCACTGGTGTTCAACCGCACCGGGGTTTACATCTCGATGGTGCACATCCTGCTGCCGTTCATGATTCTGCCGATCTACAGCGTGATGAAAGGTATCTCGCCAACCTACATGCGTGCGGCAATTTCCCTGGGTTGCCATCCGTTCGCCAGCTTCTGGCGAGTGTATTTCCCGCAGACTTATGCCGGTGTCGGCGCTGGTTGCCTGTTGGTGTTCATCCTGGCGATTGGTTACTACATCACCCCGGCGCTGCTCGGCAGCCCGAACGATCAGATGGTCAGTTACTTCGTCGCCTTCTACACCAACACCAGCATCAACTGGGGTATGGCGACCGCACTCGGTGGGCTGCTGCTGTTGGCGACCGTCGTGCTCTATCTGATTTACAGCTGGCTGGTAGGCGCAAGCCGCCTGCGCTTGAGCTAAGGGGAGAATCGAAATGCTGAGTCCTTATGTGTCGCCCATCGAACGGGTGTGGTTCTACAGCTTGCGCACACTCTGCGGGCTGATCCTGTTGTTCCTGATTCTGCCGGTGCTGGTGATCATCCCGCTGTCGTTCAACTCGGGGAGTTTTCTGGTCTACCCGCTGCAAGGGTTCTCGTTGCACTGGTACCAGGACTTCTTTGCCTCGGCCGAGTGGATGCGCTCGCTGAAGAACAGCATGATCGTCGCGCCAGCGGCGACGGTACTGGCGATGGTCTTCGGCACGCTGGCGGCGATTGGCCTGACCCGTGGCGACTTCCCTGGCAAGGCGCTGGTGATGGCGCTGGTGATCTCGCCGATGGTAGTGCCGGTAGTGATCATCGGTGTGGCCAGCTACCTGGCTTTCGCTCCGCTGGGATTCGGCAACAGCTTTATCTCGCTGATCGTCGTGCATGCGGTGCTGGGTGTGCCGTTCGTGATCATTACCGTGTCGGCGACGTTGCAAGGCTTTAACCAGAACCTGGTGCGTGCTGCCGCCAGCCTGGGGGCTTCGCCACTGACGGCGTTCCGCCGCGTGACCTTGCCGTTGATCGCGCCGGGGGTGATTTCCGGGGCGCTGTTTGCCTTCGCGACGTCATTCGATGAGGTGGTGGTCACGTTGTTCCTTGCCGGCCCTCAACAGGCGACGTTGCCACGGCAGATGTTCAGCGGTATCCGCGAAAACCTCAGCCCGACCATCGCCGCCGCGGCGACGCTGTTGATCGCCTTCTCGGTGTTCCTGCTGCTGACCCTGGAATGGCTGCGTGGCCGTAGCGAGAAACTGCGTACCGCACAGGTTTAACGCTACGCCTCGACCAACTGTGGGAGCGAGCCTGCTCGCGATAGCGAATTGTCAGTCGACATCAAGAGTGAATGTCAGGCCGTCATCGCGAGCAGGCTCGCTCCCACAGGGTGAATTTCTGTGAGCGTCTGCTCATTCGCTCGCGCAATAACAGACAAACCCCAATCCCCAGCTACTATTGTGCCCAGCTCCCCTATTTATAAGAGGCTGCGCACATGAGTATTTCCTCTTTCAAAATTGCTCACAAACTGCTCACCGGTGCTGGCGCCATTGAGCAGTTGGCCGCCGAGCTGACCCGTCTGGATGTCGACAACCCACTGATTGTCACCGATGCCGCGCTGGTCAAGTCCGGCACGGTGGAGCTGGCGCTGGCGCAACTGGATGGACGTACTTACGAGATTTTCGATCGGGTGTTGCCCGACCCGGAAATCGCCATCGTTGAAGACTGCATGCGCGTCTACCGCGAAGGCGGGCATGACGGCCTGATCGGTCTCGGTGGCGGCAGTGCCATCGACATTGCTAAAAGTGTTGCAGCCTATGCCGGTTACCACGGTGCGCTCGAAGACTTGTTCGGTATCGATCAGGTGCCGCGCAAAGGCCCGCCGCTGATTGCGATTCCGACCACCGCCGGTACCGGTTCGGAAGTCACCAACGTGGCGATACTGTCCGACAAGGTCGCGCAGCTGAAGAAAGGCATCATCAGTGATTATCTGTTGCCGGACGTGGCGCTGGTCAGTCCGCAAATGACCCTGACGTGCCCGCGCAGCGTGACGGCCGCCAGTGGCGTCGATGCGCTGGTGCATGCTGTTGAATCCTACCTGTCGCTCAATGCCTCGCCGATCACTGATGCACTGGCCATTGGCGCCATCAAGCTGATCATCAAGGCACTGCCCAAGGCCTACACCAATCCTTCGAACCTGCAGGCCCGTGAAGACATGGCCACTGCCAGCCTGATGGCCGGCATGGCGTTCGGTAACGCCGGGGTCGGCGCGGTGCACGCCTTGGCGTATCCGCTGGGCGGACGTTTCAACGTGACGCACGGTGTCAGCAACGCCTTGCTGCTTCCGTATGTCATGGCCTGGAATAAGATGGCGTGCATCGAACGCATGCAGGATATCGCCGAGGCGCTTGGGGTGAAAACGGCGCAGTTGAGCGCTGACGAGGCGGCGGATAAAGCGGTCGAGGCCATGGCGCGACTCTGTGCCGCAGTGGAAATTCCCCAAGGCCTGCACAGCCTTGGCATACCGGAAGATGCAATCCCGGCGATGGCTGTGGAGGCCGCGGGAATAGAGCGATTGATGCGCAACAACCCGCGTAAATTGAGCACCGCCGATATCGAGAAGATCTATCGAGCGGCCTACTAGGGCCAGACCCAATCATCGCGGTCACGGTGCGCGCGTCAAAGCATGAGGTATACAATGCGCGCCATCGTGATTCTGCTCAAAAAAGGTGCGTCATGCAGCCCTTCGCTATTGCTCCGTCGATTCTCTCCGCTGATTTCGCCCGTCTGGGCGAGGAAGTAGACAACGTTCTGGCCGCTGGCGCCGACATCGTTCACTTCGATGTCATGGACAACCACTACGTGCCAAACCTGACCATCGGGCCGATGGTTTGCTCGGCACTGCGCAAGTACGGCATCACCGCGCCCATCGACGCGCACCTGATGGTCAGCCCGGTAGACCGCATCATTGGCGACTTCATCGACGCTGGCGCGACCTACATCACCTTCCACCCGGAAGCCACGCTGCATGTCGACCGTTCCCTGCAAATGATCCGCGAAGGCGGTTGCAAGGCGGGCCTGGTGTTCAACCCGGCGACCCCTCTGGACGTGCTCAAGTACGTGATGGACAAGGTCGACATGATCCTGCTGATGAGCGTCAACCCGGGCTTCGGCGGGCAGAAGTTCATTCCCGGCACTCTCGACAAGTTGCGTGAAGCGCGCGCGCTGATCGATGCCTCGGGCCGTGACATTCGTCTGGAAATCGACGGTGGCGTGAACGTGAACAACATCCGCGAAATCGCCGCCGCTGGCGCTGACACCTTCGTCGCCGGTTCGGCCATCTTCAATGCGCCGAACTACCAGGAAGTGATTGAAAAGATGCGCTCCGAACTGGCGCTGGCTCGTCCATGAGTGGTTTTGAGCAGTTGTTCCCGGGGCATCTGCCGCGGCTGGTGATGTTCGATCTGGATGGCACGTTGATCGATTCGGTGCCGGACCTCGCAGTGGCTGTGGATAACATGCTGCTCAAACTCGGGCGTGCTCCGGCCGGTCTCGACGCGGTGCGCGAATGGGTGGGCAACGGTGCGCCGGTGCTGGTCCGTCGTGCACTGGCGGGCAATATCGATCACGCGAGTGTCGATGATGTCGAGGCCGAGCACGCGCTGGAGATCTTCATGGAAGCCTACGCGGACGGCCATGAACTGACGGTGGTCTACCCTGGCGTACGCGATACCTTGAAGTGGCTGCACAAGCAGGGTGTCGAAATGGCGCTGATCACCAACAAGCCGGAGCGCTTCGTCGCGCCGTTGCTCGATCAGATGAAGATCGGCCGCTACTTCCGCTGGATCATTGGTGGTGACACCCTGCCGCAGAAAAAACCTGACCCGGCAGCGCTGTTTTTCGTGATGAAAATGGCCAACATACCGGCCTCGCAATCGTTGTTTGTCGGTGACTCGCGCAGCGACGTGCTGGCGGCCAAGGCTGCGGGTGTGAAGTGCGTAGCCCTGAGTTACGGCTACAATCATGGCCGGCCGATTGCCGAAGAGTCCCCGGCGCTGGTGATTGACGATCTGCGCAAGCTAATTCCCGGTTGCCTGGATCCAGCCGCTGAGATAACGTTGCCCGACGCTATCCAATCCCCTCCTGGAAACTCCATCGTGGTGGTCACTCGCAAACTCTGGATGAAAGTCATCAAGGCCCTGGCCCGCTGGCGTTGGCGCGCCTGACTCGATCCTGGCCGGCTATCCGGCGCGTTTGCACACCTGACTGTTAGACCCTCACGCCACGAGGCACCTCATGATCCGCGAAGAATTCCTGCGTTTGGCCGCTGCCGGCTACAACCGCATCCCGCTTGCCTGCGAAACCCTTGCCGACTTCGACACGCCGCTGTCGATCTACCTGAAACTGGCCGACGAGCCCAACTCCTATCTGCTGGAGTCGGTGCAGGGCGGTGAGAAATGGGGCCGTTACTCGATCATCGGGCTGCCATGCCGCACGGTGCTGCGGGTGCATGATCACCATGTCAGTGTGACGGTCGATGGCGCCGAAGTAGAAAGCCACGAGGTTGAAGACCCGTTGGCCTTCGTCGAAGCCTTCAAGGCGCGCTACAACGTACCGACCATCGCCGGTCTGCCACGCTTCAACGGCGGGTTGGTGGGCTACTTCGGTTATGACTGCGTGCGTTACGTGGAGAAGCGTCTGGGCAAGTGCCCGAACCCGGACCCGCTGGGCGTGCCGGATATTCTGCTGATGGTCTCCGATGCGGTGGTGGTGTTCGACAACCTGGCCGGCAAGATGCACGCCATCGTGCTGGCCGACCCGTCGCAGGACAACGCCTTCGAACAAGGTCAGGCGCGTCTGGAAGAGTTGCTGGAAAAACTCCGTCAGCCAATCACCCCACGCCGCGGCCTGGATTTCAGCAAGCAGCAAGCGGCTGATCCGGTGTTCCGTTCCAGTTTCACCCAGGACGATTACGAGCGGGCGGTGGATACCATCAAGGAGTACATCCTCGCCGGTGACTGCATGCAGGTGGTGCCATCGCAACGGATGTCCATCGACTTCAAGGCCGCGCCGATCGATCTGTACCGTGCGCTGCGCTGCTTCAACCCGACGCCGTATATGTACTTCTTCAACTTTGGCGACTTCCATGTCGTTGGCAGTTCGCCGGAAGTGCTGGTGCGGGTCGAAGACAACCTGATCACCGTGCGCCCGATCGCCGGCACCCGCCCACGCGGTGCCAACGAGGAAGCCGACCGGGCGCTTGAAGAAGACCTGCTGTCGGACGACAAGGAAATTGCCGAGCACCTGATGCTGATCGACCTCGGCCGTAACGACACCGGTCGCGTGTCGGAAATCGGTTCGGTGAAACTCACCGAGAAAATGGTCATCGAGCGTTATTCCAATGTGATGCACATCGTCTCCAACGTCACCGGCCAGCTGAAAGCCGGCCTGACCGCGATGGACGCACTACGGGCGATTCTGCCGGCAGGTACGTTGTCGGGTGCGCCGAAGATTCGCGCGATGGAAATCATCGACGAACTGGAACCGGTCAAACGTGGCGTCTACGGTGGTGCGGTCGGCTACTTTGCCTGGAACGGCAACATGGACACCGCGATTGCAATCCGCACCGCCGTGATCAAGAACGGCGAACTGCATGTGCAGGCCGGTGGTGGCATCGTGGCTGATTCGGTGCCTGCGCTCGAATGGGAAGAAACCCTGAACAAGCGCCGCGCGATGTTCCGTGCCGTGGCCCTGGCCGAGCAAACCCCGTAAGACTGAGCTGTAACGAAGGAGCTTGTTGTGGCGAGGGAGCTTGCTCCCGCTGGCCTGCGTAGCAGGCCCCTTCATGGCGACTGCTTCGCAGCCGAGCGCGAGCAAGCTCGCTCGCCACATCAGAGAGCACCCAAAAAAACGCGGCGCCTGTGAGGGCGCCGCGTTTTTTATGGCTAGCGGTTTAGAAGTCCAGGCTGACACCCACGTTGATGCCTTGTTGGGTGAAGTCGTCGTCCTTGCGAATGTTGTAGCTGGCCCGTAGCGCCAGGTCTGGGGTCAACTTCTGGCTGACGCCCAGGTTCAGGCGATTCAGGTTGGTTTGCGGGGTGTAGCCTTGCAGGGTGAAATGATTGTCGGGCAGGCTGTTGAGGCTCATGGTCAGGTCCTGGGTGTCGTCCTTATATTCGCGTTCGTGGGCGAACTCGCCGAACACCTGAGTCTGCGGGGTGATCTGATACTTGCCCTGCAAACCGACGCCGAGGCGCTTCGAGGTGCGCTTCTGGTCACCGAAGGTCAGCGCCGTGGAGTCGTTGCCGTTCTCCGAGTAACCATCGACTTGCACCTTGGCGTAGTCGGCGCTGATGAATGGCGACAAGTGCCATGGGCTGCTTGCCTGCTGCGCGATGTCGTAACCCAGGCGAGCGGTGACAGCCAACACCGTGCCGTTGGTATCGCCTTTCTCCCCGCGTTCGTTGACGCCCAGGTCAAACTTGCGTTTGAGGCTGTCGTAGTCCAGATGCCCAGCCGTCATTGCCGCGTCAGCCCACCAGCGATTTTGCTGATATTGAGCAAACGCCGTACCCATGTACGTGTTGAGTTTGTACTGCGAGTTGTCGTTGCCCGCTTCCAGCTTCTGACGATAGAAACCGGCAGCCACGCCAACACGCCAGGCCTCGTCGAGACGGTAGCTACCGCCAATGTTCAGGTTGTAGCCGTTGCCATCGGCGCTGGCTGCACTGCGTTGATCGTCAAAATTCAGGTGCTGACCGCCACCGGCGACAATCGCACGCCACTGACCGACGTTTTGCCAGTTTTCCCAGTCGGATTGCCATTGGTTGCGCAGTTCATCCTGATGCGCACGCAGGGTGGCGTGGGCCATTTCCGGTAACAGCGTCAGTTCCCAAGGGGCTGCCAGTATGGAATACGCGTAATCGGCGATCAGGCGTTGCCCGGCTTCGGTCGGGTGTACCGAGTCGTTGTAGATCAGCTTGGTCGGGTCGGGTGTGGCGCTATTGATCCCGTATTTGGCGTTTTCGGTACAGCCGTCACCGCTGAAGCAGGTTGCGGTGAGATTCTGGTCGGTGGCCAGGCCAAATTGCGCCGGATTGGCGAACGTCTCTTTGAGCAGCACCGGAATATTGAGCGGGATGACTTCGGCGTCGACATGCTGCAACTGGCTGACCAGTTCAGTGTTGAACTGGGCGCTGAGTTGGGAAGTAAAGGCCTGGAACGGGCTGCCATTGATCGCCGGTGTCAGACCGATGTCCGGGAGTAACCAGACCATGATGTACCTGGCGCCGGCTTGTTGCAGGGTTTGCACGCTAGTGACCAGTCGATCAGCCGCAGCGCTGGCCTGGTCGAGACTGGTTACCCGGCCCTGGAGGAAATCGTTGCCGCCACCGGAGAGGTAGTAGAGCGCGTTCGGGTCAGCGCGAAAGTTGTTGCTCGGCAGATAACCGGGCCGACTGCGCTCTCCGGTGTCCGAGGTGGTAGTGATCGAGTCGAGGATCTGATCGGTACGGAAGCCCCCCGTGGCCCAGTTGTTGCCATCTGGCAGGCCTTCACTGGCGCGGACCGCCGAGGTCGAAGCGGCCGTCTGGTCAGGTGAAAACCCCAGCTTTCCCCCCAGCAACTGTGTCGAGTTAGCGGCTTTTACCTCGCCGCTACCGTCCATGTAGGTCGGTCCGACACGGTTGGTGAAGCGTAACGTCGAGCCGGCGGGGCCGCCCGGATCGGCGAACTGCCCGGCATCGTTCAGGCTGTCGCCAAAGACAATGAATTTCGTATAGGGGGCGGGGGCCGCAACGGCTTGGGCGCAGGCCATTGCAAGAACACAACTGGCGAGCGGTACAAACTTCGTCTGTTTGATCATGAGCAAGTCCATTTATTTATTGTTGTAGTGACCGGAACGACAGTACCAAAAACTTTCGCGTTTTAGCTATGGCTAAAGGCCGCATCGATTGCTTGCTCTGCGCCATATTGCACCCTCTGCTCAGCTAAGTTACTGTGCGAGAACGTATGAATGAGACCTTCCCCGTGTTGATCGTCAGCAAACTCTTGGATCAAGTCATCAAGGCCCACGCCCGTTGGCGTTGGCGCGCCTGAACTTTCTCTGCCGGCCCGGCCGGACCTGTACCTGTTTGCCTTTTTTACCCGTATGAAATGCCGCTTTTGCCGGTTCCATTCCAGCAACTGACCGAGCGTTGCGAGACTGCGGGTAAATCATTTGAAGGCCGTCTCAAAAGTCAGTGAATTCAAGAGGTTTCAAACCATGTTGCTGATGATCGATAACTACGACTCTTTTACCTACAACGTTGTGCAGTACCTTGGTGAGCTAGGCTCCGAGGTCAAGGTTGTGCGCAACGATGAGCTGACCATCGCCGAAATCGAAGCGCTCAAACCCGAGCGCATCGTCGTGTCCCCTGGCCCATGCACCCCGACCGAGGCCGGCGTGTCCATTGAAGCCATCAAGTATTTTGCCGGCAAACTGCCGATTCTCGGCGTTTGCCTGGGTCATCAATCCATCGGCCAGGCGTTCGGTGGTGATGTAGTGCGCGCCCGCCAGGTTATGCATGGTAAGACTAGCCCGGTATTCCACGAGGACAAGGGCGTGTTCGAAGGTCTTAACCGTCCGCTGACGGTCACCCGCTATCACTCGCTGATAGTAAAGCGTGAGACCTTGCCCGATTGCCTGGAATTGACCGCCTGGACTCAGCTCGAAGACGGCTCGATCGATGAGATCATGGGACTGCGCCACAAGACATTGAACATCGAAGGGGTGCAATTTCACCCCGAGTCTATCCTGACCGAGCAGGGCCACGAGTTGTTCGCCAACTTCCTCAAACAAACCGGCGGCACGCGCTAAGGACTTTCCATGGATATCAAGACTGCCCTGAGCCGTATCGTCGGCCATCTGGACCTGAGCACTGATGAAATGCGCGATGTGATGCGCGAAATCATGACCGGGCAATGCACAGACGCGCAGATTGGCGCGTTCATGATGGCCATGCGGATGAAAAGCGAGAGCATCGACGAGATCGTCGGCGCCGTCTCGGTCATGCGTGAGCTGGCGGACAAGGTCGAGCTGAAAACCCTCGACGGTGTTGTCGATGTAGTCGGCACCGGCGGTGATGGTGCAAACATCTTCAACGTCTCGACGGCTTCTTCTTTTGTGGTGGCGGCGGCGGGCTGCACCGTGGCCAAGCACGGTAACCGAGCGGTATCGGGTAAAAGCGGCAGTGCCGACTTACTGGAGGCGGCCGGGATTTATCTGAACCTGACGCCGGTTCAAGTGGCGCGTTGCATCGACAACGTCGGCATCGGTTTCATGTTCGCCCAATCGCATCATGGTGCGATGAAACACGCTGCTGGCCCGCGCCGCGATCTTGGCCTGCGTACACTGTTCAACATGCTCGGCCCGCTTACGAATCCGGCCGGTGTGAAACATCAGGTGGTGGGCGTGTTCAGTCAGGCGTTGTGTCGCCCGTTAGCCGAAGTCTTGCAGCGCATGGGCAGCAAACATGTACTGGTGGTGCATTCGAAGGATGGCCTGGATGAGTTCAGTCTGGCGGCGCCAACCTTTGTCGCGGAATTGAAGAATGACCAGATCAGCGAGTATTGGGTCGAGCCTGAAGACTTGGGCATGAAGAGCCAGAGCCTGCACGGCCTGGCGGTGGAAAGCCCGGCGGCCTCACTTGAACTGATTCGCGATGCCTTGGGGCGCCGCAAAACCGAGAACGGTCAGAAAGCCGCAGAGATGATTGTGCTCAATGCCGGTGCTGCGTTGTACGCCGCTGATCATGCGGTCAGCCTGAAAGAGGGCGTTGCCCTGGCTCATGACGCGCTGCATACCGGCCTTGCGCGTGAAAAACTTGAAGAATTGGGTGCGTTTACCGCGGTATTCAGAGTGGAGAATGAGGCATGAGTGTACCGACGGTTCTGGAGAAGATCCTTGCCCGCAAAGTCGAGGAAGTGGCTGAGCGCAGCGCTCGCGTAACGCTTGCCGAGCTGGAAGCACTGGCCAGGGTGGCCGATGCTCCGCGTGGTTTTGCCAAGGCGCTGATCGCCCAGGCCAAGCTCAAACACCCGGCGGTGATTGCTGAAATCAAGAAGGCTTCGCCGAGCAAGGGCGTGATTCGCGAGAACTTCGTGCCGGCCGAAATCGCCAGGGACTACGAGAAGGGCGGGGCAACGTGCCTCTCGGTGCTGACCGATGTCGATTTCTTCCAGGGCGCCGACATTTATCTGCAGCAGGCGCGTGCGGCGTGCAAGCTACCGGTGATTCGCAAGGACTTCATGATCGATCCTTATCAGATCGTCGAAGCCCGTGCGCTGGGTGCTGATTGCGTGCTGTTGATCGTATCCGCGCTGGATGACGTGAAAATGGCCGAACTGGCAGCCGTCGCTAAAGGCGTTGGCCTCGACGTGCTGGTCGAAGTCCACGACGGTGATGAGCTGGAGCGGGCCTTGAAGGTTCTCGATACTCCGCTGGTCGGCGTGAACAATCGCAATTTGCACACCTTTGATGTCAGCCTGGAAACCACGCTCGATCTGCTGCCGCGCATCCCGCGCGATCGCCTGGTCATTACTGAAAGTGGCATCCTCAATCGCGCCGATGTCGAGCTGATGGAAATCAGCGAGGTGTATTCGTTCCTGGTCGGTGAAGCATTCATGCGCGCCGAGAACCCGGGCACTGAACTGCAACGCCTGTTTTTTCCAGAGCGTGGCGTGGCGGTCAGCGGTTCTACACTCGACTGAACCTGATTCAATGAAGAAGCCGGCGTTGCCGGCTTTTTTGTATCCACCGCAAAGGATTCGCACTGCCATGACTCACCCCATTGCCTTGACTGTCGAAGACGGTCTGCGTGCCGAGCAGGATTTGTTGGCGACGGTCTGTGCCGGCGGCCAGGATTTTGGTTTGTTGTTCTGGCAGCCGAGCGATCGCGCGCTGGTCATGCCCCGGCGCTTGAGCCGTTTGCCGGGGTTCGAGGCCGCTTGCCAGGCCTCGGCGGCACATGGTTGGCCGGTTCTGTTGCGTGAAACCGGTGGTGAGCCGGTGCCGCAGTCGGCTGCGACGGTCAATATCGCGCTGGTGTATGCACCGCCGCGCAGCGAAGGCGACCACGGTCGGATCGAAACCGCTTATCGGCGTCTGTGCGACCCTATTTGCGCGCTGCTGACGGAGCTCGGCGGCAAGCCTTCATTGGGTGAAGTCGAGGGCGCTTTCTGTGATGGACGTTTTAACGTCAATCTCGATGGCCGCAAAATGGTCGGCACCGCTCAGCGCTGGCGCCAGAGCAAGGGTGGTCAGCGTCCGGTGGGTTTGGTGCATGGTGCGCTGTTGCTGGACGACGAGCGGGAGTCGATGGTTGAGGCGGTGAACCGTTTTAACGAGGCTTGCAGTCTGGAGCAGCGGGTTCGCGCGCAGAGCCATATCGCCCTGCATGAACAATTCGCCGCCCCGGATGCCATCGCGCGGCTGGACACCTTGTATCGGCAAATGCTCGCCGAGGTGATGTCGGCTTAGCGGGTACCGAATACCACCATGGTCTTGCCTTTGACGTTGACCAGATTGCGTTCTTCCAGGTCCTTGAGCACGCGCCCGACCATTTCCCGCGAGCAACCGACGATCCGGCCGATTTCCTGACGGGTAACCTTGATCTGCATGCCGTCCGGGTGCGTCATGGCGTCAGGCTGTTTGCACAGCTCCAGCAAGCAGCGCGCAACCCGCCCGGTGACGTCGAAGAACGCCAGGTCGCCGACCTTGCGTGTGGTATTGCGCAGGCGCTGGGCAATCTGGCCACTGAGCACATAGAGAATGTCCGGGTCTTGCTGGGACAGCTCGCGGAACTTGCAGTAGCTGATCTCGGCCACTTCGCATTCGACTTTGGCGCGAACCCAGGCGCTGCGTTCCTGTTCCTGGCCGGCTTGTTCGAACAGACCCAGCTCGCCGAAGAAGTCCCCGGCATTGAGGTAGGCGATGATCATTTCCCGACCATCGTCGTCCTCGATGAGAATGGTGACCGAGCCCTTGATGATGAAAAACAGCGTATCCGAACGATCGCCAGCGCAAATGATATTGCTCTTGGCCTGATAGCGACGGCGCTGGCAATGCATCAATAACTTGTCGAGGTTCTTGATTTTGGGTGTTGGGGTAATAGCAACCATGGTTGTATCCCGAAAAGACTGCACGGTGTGTTGTGGATTTTTTATGAATCGCTGATGACGGCCGAAAAAAACAGCAGGCTAAGTGCCATGAAATTGGCGCCAGCTTAACAGACACATTCCGTCGTTATTCGATAATTTATCAATGCTGTAAGTGTGTTGCTTGCGCTGATGCCAGTCGCTGTCAACCGAAGGCCCTGTGCTAAGCTGGCGACCCTTTTTTAACAGTGGAGTCTTGGCGATGAAGGCACGCATCCAATGGGCTGGCGAAGCCATGTTCCTCGGTGAGTCCGGTAGCGGTCACGTGGTGGTCATGGACGGTCCGCCTGATGCCGGCGGTCGGAACCTGGGTGTACGTCCGATGGAAATGCTCCTGCTCGGTGTGGGCGGTTGCAGCAATTTCGACGTGGTCAGCATCCTGAAGAAGTCCCGCCAGGCCGTGGAGAGCTGCGAAGCCTTCCTCGAAGCCGAGCGTGCGACTGAAGATCCCAAGGTCTTCACCAAAATTCACATGCACTTCGTGGTCAAGGGCCGGGCGCTGAAAGAAGCCCAGGTCAAACGCGCCATCGAGCTGTCGGCCGAGAAGTATTGCTCAGCGTCGATCATGCTCGGAGCGGCCGGGGTAGCCATCACCCACGACTACGAAATCATCGAACTCGGTTGATTCGACATTCAACTATCATAAATGCAGTGCAGACTCTGGCGATCATTGGCCCAGGTCTGCATAATGCGCCACTTTTTTCAGGGCCGTGATCGGTCAACCGACAGATCACACTCCCGAACAGACAACCAAAATCGCCATCGCGAAGAGGTGTTAACCGTCCTACGCTGGTGCGTCGTTCGCATCTGACGGGCATGCTTGATCACGCGGCCGGGCCGCATACATAGAGAGTTTTTAAACGGTGAAAAGCAAACTCAAGCTCCATGGGTTCAATAACCTGACAAAGACCTTGAGCTTCAACATCTATGACATCTGCTATGCGGAAACTCCGCAAGACCAGCAGGCTTACGTTGAGTACATCAATAAAGAGTACAACGCCAAGCGCCTGACGCAGATCCTCACAGAAGTTGTCGATATCATTGGTGCCAATATCCTGAACATCGCCAGTCAGGACTATGAACCCCAGGGCGCCAGCGTCACGATTCTGATCTCTGAAGAGCCGGTGACCCCGACCGACAGTCAGATTGAAGAGTCGCCGGGCCCGTTGCCCGAAATCATCCTGGCCCACCTCGACAAGAGCCACATCACGGTGCACACCTACCCGGAAATCCATCCGGTGGACGGTATCGCAACGTTCCGTGTGGATATTGATGTGTCGACTTGTGGCGTCATTTCACCGCTTAAGGCGCTCAACTTCCTGATTCACCAGTTCGATTCGGATATCGTGACCGTGGATTACCGCGTGCGCGGCTTCACCCGTGACATCGAAGGCAAGAAGCACTTCATTGATCACGAGATCAACTCGATTCAGAACTACCTCTCCGAAGACACTCGCGACGCGTATCAGATGACCGACGTGAACGTGTACCAGGAAAACCTGTTCCACACCAAAATGCTGCTGAAGAACTTCGAACTGGATAACTACCTGTTCGGCGACGCCACCAGCAACCTGTCCTCTGAGCAGCGTGCTCAGGTGACTGAGCGTGTTAAACACGAAATGCTCGAGATTTTCTACGCACGGAACATGTCGAGCTGATCTTTGAAATAAAGATCGAAGGCAAAAGAAAGGGCGCTGAGATAGCGCCCTTTTTTGTGCCCGAAGATTTTGTGGGTCAGATCCGATAGGTGCTTTTGGTCATGACCTTGGCCATCAGGCTCATACCGAACTTTACCGGCGCCGGGAAGCGGAAGCCGCCAGCGTCCAGCGCGCTTTCGGCGTGCTGTTCTTCATCAATGCGCATCTGCTCAAGAATGGCCCGGGATTTCTCGTCCTCGACGGGCAGTTGCTCAAGGTGCTCGTTCAAGTGTTTGCACACCTGATCTTCAGTCGCCGCAACGAAACCCAGGCTGACTTTGTCGCTGATCAGCCCGGCGACGGCGCCGATACCGAACGACATACCGTAGAACAACGGATTGAGGATGCTGGTGTGGCTGCCCAGTTGGCGGATGCGCTGTTCGCACCAGACCAGATGATCGATCTCTTCTTCGGCTGCGTGTTCCATTGCCTCACGCACTCGCGGCAGCTTGGCAGTCAGGGCCTGGCCCTGGTACAGCGCCTGGGCACAGACTTCACCGGTATGGTTGATGCGCATCAGGCCGGCGACATGCCGGGTGTCTTCGTCGCTCATTTTCGCCTCTGGCTGCACGATGGCCGGCGACGGGCGGCAAGGCTGGCCACTGAAGGGCAGCAACGTGCGCATGGCGGTGTCGGCTTGCAACAGAAGACGGTCAATCGGCGAGTAGTGACGTTGGGTAGTCATGCTGACCTCCGGGAAGAATCTCGGCGGCCAGTTTACCGTAATCGGCCGGGTAAGGTTTGCGCTGGGTCATTGCAGAAGACCACCTGGCATTCGCAGATACTGGCTTTGTGGCGAGGGAGCTTGCTCCCGCTCGGCCGCGAAGCGGTCGTTAAGTCAGTCTGCGAGTTTCATTGGGGAGCAGCAGAAAGACGGGGGGCTGCTGCGCAGCCCAGCGGGAGCAAGCTCCCTCGCCACAACATGCTCAGGAGAAGGATCAGCCCGGCGGCCAGTGCATCTGGCGCTGCCCCAGCACGTGCATATGAATGTGGTAGACGGTCTGGCCGCCCAGTTCATTGCAGTTCATGACCACGCGAAAGCCTTCTTCGCAGCCCAGCTCCAGTGCCAGGCGCTGGGCGGTGAACAGAATGTGCCCGGCCAGCGCCTTGTCGTCCTCGGTGAGGTCGTTGAGCGTACGCACCGGCTTTTTCGGTACTACCAGGAAATGCACGGGTGCCTGAGGGGCGATGTCGTGGAAGGCCAGGACCTGGTCATCCTCGTAAATGATCTTGGCGGGTATTTCTCTGTTGATGATTTTGGTGAACAGAGTATCCACAGCTGTTTCTCCATTGTGTTGGTCCGGGCTGAGTGTACTCACGGAAGATGCCCGAGCCCAGCCTGTTACCTTTACTTTTAGTGATGCTCAGCGCGGACAGTGCGCCTTGTTGACCATGCCTACGATGGTTCGGGTCAGCCAGCGTGAGCCGAAGCGTGGTAAAAGCGCGATCCAGCGATTGCGGCGGCGGGGAATGATGATTGCGCGGTTCTTCTCCAGTGCACGTACCGTGTAGAGGGCCACTTCCTCGGGGCTCATCAGCATTTTGCTGTTGGCCAGTTTGTCAGTGTCCAGTTGCGCGGTGCGGAAAAACGCCGTGCGCGTCGGGCCAGGGCAAAGGACCGAGACCTTGATCGCGCACTTTTTCAGCTCGACCCGCAAGCCTTCGGAAAAGTGCAGTACATACGCCTTGCTGGCGTAATAGGTGCTCATCCAGGGGCCGGGGTAGAAGGCGGCCATTGAGGCGACGTTCAGAATCTGCCCGCCGCCCTGCAAGGCCATGCTGTTGCCAATGGCGTGGCACAGGCGGGTCAGGGCGAGGATATTCACTTCGATCAAGTCTTGTTCGGTCATCCAGTCCTGAGCCAGGAACGGGCCGCTGGTACCGATGCCGGCGCAATTGACCAGCAGGTCGATCTGTCGGTCACCCTCTTCGAGTTCCAGCAGAAAACCGGACAGGCGCAACGGTTCGCCCAGGTCACAGGCGCGGAACAGCACCTCGACGCCAAAGCGCTGGGTCAGTTCGATGGCAATACTTTCCAGCTGATCACGTTGACGGGCCACCAGAATCAGGCTGCGGCCGCGTCGCGCCAGCGCTTCGGCCATGGCCAGGCCGATGCCGCTGGAGGCGCCAGTGATCAGAGCGTAACGGGTCATGCAATTCTCCATCGCAACGGCTCGCGGCCTGTGGACAGAGATGTCACAGGAACCGAGCGCGTTTATTCTTTCTCATAGTCTACAGGGGGCTGGGCTGCTTTCGCCGCATCGTCTGCCTCTGCCGCATCCGCCGGCTCACTGCTTCCATAACTGCTGGTCGAGGTGCTTTCGTATTCTTCGGTCAGGGTGCTGAGGCCACCGGCAAGCGCGCCGACAAAAACCACTGCAATCACCACCAGCCACAGCCCGCAGAGAACTTTGACGGCCGTGCTGTTGGGGGGCTGCGGCGCGCCATAGCGATTCGCCCCGATGTTTCCTGGTAGCACCGCGAGTGCAAATGGAAACAGGCTGCCGATAAAGGGCACCAGGTTCAGAAACCACAACCAGCCGGACCAACCAAGATCGTGCAGGCGTTGCACGCTGATGGTGATGTTTATGTAGAGGTACGCCACGAACGCAACGACACATACAATCGTGCTAAGCACCATTTGATTGCCGCTCAGCAGGCTGAGTCCGAAAACGCCAGCGATAGCGCCCATGATCAGTAGCGCCACCAATGACCACGCGAGATAACGCAGGCGCCCGATTCGGCCCTGTACGCTAAACACCTTGAGTTCCGAAAACTCTGGCAGCGCTTCACCAACGGGCGCGCGAGGAGGGCTATAAGGTGATTCGTTGTCACCGAGCGTGGTTGCCGTGTAAGCGGCGGTCGATGAATCGTGAACGTCGGTCAGATTGAGCTCGATCGACGGTTCGGCTTCGATGCGGGCATCGACGCCGGTTTTCGACAGGGCATTCAGATAAGTTTGAGCGTCTGCGTGGGACAAGTCGCGCTTAAGTGCGACAGGCTTTCCGCTGAACAGGCGTTCGATGGCCGAGACGTCGCTTTTGAACAGCTGGGCGAGATTGAGTTTCGCGGTGGTGATGTCGACGCCCGGAAGCAGGGCTCCGTCGAAGACGATCTTGAAACGGTGTTCGCTCATGCCGGGGCATCCTTGTCGCGAGTCTGGGGTCTGTATTCGGCAGTTTAAGCCAGCCGGAATCGGCTGGCCAAACCTTGTGCGTTAGCGCGGCCAGCGCTTGGGCAGTTGAGCTGCGAATTCCTGTGCCTTGCGGTACTCGGCGTCCAGTCTTGCAATCAGTTGATCGACGCTTGGCAGGTCGTCGATTTCACCCACGCCCTGGCCTGCGGACCAGACGGTTTTCCAGGCTTTGGCTTCATCGCTCAAGGGTTTGAGTTTGGCGCCGAAGTTGACTTCACCCTTGCCTTGCAGTGCGTCTACGTCAAAACCGGCATTTATCAGGCTTTGGCGCATGAAGCTTGCCGGCACCCCGGACACCGCAGGCGTATGGACAATGTCGGCGGCCCTGGAAGTCAGCAGCATCTCTTTATAGGCTTCAGGGGCATGGCTTTCGGTGGTGCCAATAAAGCGAGTGCCGAAGTACGCCAGATCCGCACCGAGCAGTTGTGCAGCGAGAATCTCGTGGCCATGGTTCAGGCAGCCGGCCAGCAGCAGGGTTTTGTCGAAGAACTGACGAATCTCGGCAATCAGCGAGAACGGGCTCCAGGTCCCGGCATGGCCACCGGCGCCTGCCGCTACGGCGATCAAGCCATCGACGCCGGCCTCGGCAGCTTTTTCTGCATGGCGTCGGGTCGTCACGTCGTGGAAAACCAGGCCACCATAACCGTGCACCGCATCGACCAGCTCTTTCACTGCCCCAAGGCTGGTGATCACGATCGGAACCTTGTGTTCAATGCAGATTGCCAGGTCCGCTTCCAGTCGCGGATTGCTGTGGTGAACGATCAGGTTCACCGCATACGGCGCAGGATTTTCCAATAGCGCCAGACCCGCTTCGATTTCCTCCAGCCAGGCTTTGAAGCCGCTGCTTTCACGCTGGTTCAGTGCTGGAAAGCTGCCGACCACACCATTGCGGCAGCAGGCGAGTACCAGCTGTGGATTGGAAATCAGGAACATTGGCGCTGCCACGACAGGCAGGCGCAAACGTTGTTCGAGCAAAGCGGGCAGCGACATTGGAAGTACCCCGATAAGTGGCGACTAATTCAGATTAGAACGGCCGTACGACGACCAGAATTACAATAGCCAGCAATATCAGAACCGGCACTTCATTGAACCAGCGATAAAAGACATGGCTGCGGGTGTTTTCGCCACGGGCAAAACGTTTTACCTGCGCGCCACACATGTGGTGATAGCCGATCAGGATCACCACCAGGGTCAACTTGGCGTGCATCCAGGCACCTTGTCCGAAGTAGGCGCCGGGATTGAGGCTGATCAGCCAGATTCCGAAGGCCAGCGTGGCGATCATCGCCGGGCCCATGATCCCGCGGTACAGTTTGCGCTCCATGATGCTGAAGCGTTCCTTGCTGATGTTGTCTTCACTTTGCGCGTGGTAGACGAACAGGCGCGGCAGGTAAAACAAGCCGGCAAACCAGCAGACCATGCTGACGATATGAAGCGCTTTGAGCCACAGATAAAGCATTTTTGGTTATTCCCAGGTTCACGGTAGCCCGAATAGTAGAGGCTTGAATGGCCGCACGTCACCTTGACGGTTGTCGCAGGGCGGTGCGCGCCCTATTATCGACGGCTTTCCAGTGGGTTCGTTGAGGGCAGGTTTATGGTCAAGGTCGGTATCGTCGGCGGCACGGGTTACACCGGTGTCGAATTGCTGCGTCTGTTGGCGCAACATCCGCAAGCTGAAGTGGTAGTGATCACTTCCCGATCCGAGGCAGGCCTGGCCGTTGCCGACATGTACCCGAACCTGCGAGGCCACTACGACGGCCTGGCGTTCAGCGTTCCGGACATCAAAACACTCGGTGCCTGCGATGTGGTGTTCTTCGCCACTCCGCACGGTGTAGCGCATGCGCTGGCCGGTGAATTACTGGCAGCCGGGACCAAGGTCATCGACCTGTCGGCAGACTTCCGTCTGCAGGACGCGGACGAATGGGCCAAGTGGTATGGTCAGCCACACGGTGCGCCAGAGTTGCTGGAAGAAGCGGTCTACGGTTTGCCGGAAGTCAATCGTGAGCAGATCAGGCAAGCACGCCTGATCGCGGTGCCGGGTTGCTACCCAACCGCTACGCAACTGGGCTTCCTGCCGTTGCTCGAAGCAGGTCTTGCCGATACTTCGCGTCTGATCGCTGACTGCAAGTCGGGTGTCAGCGGTGCAGGTCGTGGTGCAAGCGTCGGTTCGCTGTATTCCGAAACCTCCGAGAGCATGAAAGCCTACGCCGTTAAAGGGCATCGTCACTTGCCGGAGATTCGCCAGGGGCTGCGTCGCGCAGCGGGCAAGGACGTCGGCCTGACTTTTGTGCCGCACCTGACGCCGATGATTCGTGGTATTCACTCCACGCTCTATGCAACCGTGGTCGACCGCTCCATAGACTTGCAGGCGTTGTTTGAGAAGCGCTACGCCAACGAACCGTTCGTCGATGTCATGCCGGCTGGCAGTCATCCGGAAACCCGTAGCGTGCGGGGTGCCAACGTTTGCCGTATTGCAGTTCATCGTCCACAGGACGGCGATCTGGTGGTGGTGCTGTCGGTGATCGACAATTTGGTCAAAGGCGCGTCGGGTCAGGCGGTGCAGAACCTGAACATCCTGTTCGGTCTGGACGAGCGCTTGGGTCTGTCCCATGCAGGCATGCTGCCTTAAGGCTTTATCCTGCTCAGCAAAAAGGCCCGTTTAACGGGCCTTTTTGTATTCCGGGCTAACCATTGTGTTGATTGATATACCGTAACAATAGTTGACCGATTTTCTGGGAGAAGCGGATAATGCGCGTCATCACGCATTATGGCGGTGTAACACCGGGAGATAGTCAGCATGAGCGTCGAATCCTTCACCCCCACGGCTTTGCAATTCACCCACGGTGCCGCGCACAAGGTGAAGAGCCTGGTCGATGAAGAGGGTAATGATCGCTTGAAGCTGCGCGTATTCGTTACGGGCGGCGGTTGTTCAGGGTTTCAGTACGGCTTCACGTTCGATGAAGAAGTAGCCGATGACGACACCATCGTCGAGCGCGAGGGTGTGAGTCTGGTCGTCGATCCGATGAGCTTCCAGTACCTGGCGGGTGCCGAGGTGGATTATCAGGAAGGTCTGGAAGGTTCGCGTTTCGTGATCAAGAACCCGAATGCCACCACAACCTGTGGTTGCGGCTCTTCGTTTTCGATCTGATGGCACCTCACCGCATCACAAAACGCCGCATGGCCTCACGGTTTTGCGGCGTTTTGCTGTCTGGCATTCAGACGGGGTAGATGGCGCCGAGGACGCGTAATCCGCGAGCGCCAGTGACGCTTGGGCGATTGGCCGGGATGCTTTCGAGGCAGCAGTGAGCCAACCAGGCGAAGGCCATGGCTTCGACCCAGTCCGGGTCTACGCCATAGGCTGCAGTGCTGCTGACCTTGGCGTCTGGCAGCAGGCTGGCAAGCCGTGCCATCAGCGTCGCGTTATGGGCGCCGCCACCACAGACCAGAAGTTCTTGCGTATCGGCTTGTGCGGCTTGTAGCGATTCGACGATGGTCAGCGCCGTCAGCTCAAGCAACGTGGCTTGCACGTCTTGCGCAGCAAATGTGGGCAGGCGCGCCAGGTGTTGTGTCAGCCATTGCAGGTTGAACACTTCGCGGCCGGTGCTTTTGGGGCCCTTGGTCAGGAAGAATGGATCGTTCAACAGGGCTTTCAGCAGTACAGGCTCCACGGTGCCGCTTGCTGCCCACTGGCCGTCACGGTCGAAGGTCTCACCGCGCTGCTGGTGAATCCAGGCGTCCAGCAGGACATTGCCCGGGCCGCAGTCAAAGCCCGAGACGGGTTTTCCGGTCTCGATCAGGCTGAGATTGCTGAAGCCGCCAACATTCAAGACTGCACGGTTGCCGCTGCGCTGTTCAAACAAGGCTTCATGGAAAGCTGGAACCAGCGGCGCACCTTGTCCGCCAGCTGCCACATCGCGGCTACGAAAGTCACTGACGACGGTGATTGCGGTCAATTCGGCCAGCAGGGCAGGGTTGCCGATCTGCACGGTAAAACCGCGTGCAGGCTCGTGGCGAATGGTTTGGCCGTGGCTGCCAATCGCTCGGATGTCGTCAGGTTTCAGGTGTTGATCTGAAAGCAAGGTATTGATGCCCTGGGCGGCCAGTTTTACCCAGTTTTGCTGAGCAATGGCGCTGCGGGCTATCTCGTCAGACCCGCTGGCGCACAAGCCAAGCAGCTCGGCGCGCAGGGATTCGGGCATGGGAATGTAGTGCGTGGCGATCAGTTTGATCGCCGGTGCTTGCTCGATCAGCGCAATGTCCAGGCCATCAAGGCTGGTACCGGACATCACACCTATATAGAGCGCCATGGCTTAGCGTTTGCTCGAAGCAAGCAGGGTGGCTTTTTCTTGCGCCATGCGCGCCATCAGCGGCTGGCTTTGTTGCAGGAAGCGTGCGCGCTCGGACTTGGCGATCGGATCGGCCATTGGCAATTTCTGGCCCAGCGGATCGACGTGAACGCCGTTGACCTGGAACTCGTAGTGCAGGTGCGGGCCGGTCGAGAGTCCGGTAGTGCCGATATAGCCAATCACCTGGCCTTGCTTGACGTTGCCGCCAGTCTTGATGCCTTTGGCGAAGCCTTGCATGTGTCCGTACAGCGTGCGGTAGGTGTTGCCGTGCTGAATGATAACGGTATTGCCGTAACCACCGCGGCGACCGGCCAGCAGTACTTTGCCGTCACCGGCAGCCTTGATCGGCGTGCCGCGAGGCGCTGCGTAGTCGACGCCTTTGTGAGCGCGAATTTTGTTCAGAATTGGATGCTTGCGACCCATGGAGAAACGCGAGCTAATACGGGCGAAGTCCACCGGCGTACGAATGAACGCCTTGCGCATGCTGTTGCCTTCGGCCGTGTAATAGCTGCTGTTACCTTGCTTGTTTGTGTAGCGCACGGCGGTGTAAGTCTTGCCGCGGTTGGTGAAACGGGCAGAAAGAATGGGGCCGTTGCCGACCGCTTTACCGTTGACGACTTTCTGTTCGTAGATCACGTCGAACTCGTCACCCTGGCGAATATCCTGGGCGAAGTCGACGTCGTAGCCAAACACGCTGGCCATGTCCATGGTGAGGCTGTGGGACAGGCCGGCACGCGCTGCGGATTGCGAGAGCGAGCTGTTGATCACGCCATGAACATAGGCGGAACGCACGGTTGGCTTGGCGGTGATGCGGTTAAAGGTATAACTCTTGGCGTTTTTGCTCAGGCTGATGCTTTCAACGTCGTTGATCTTGCTGTGCAGATTGGTCAACTGGCCGTCGCGGCCCAGTTCGAACTCGAGTTTCTGGCCGTGTTTAAGCTGGGTGAACTGCTTGGCTTGCTTGTCGCTGGCCAATACGTCGTGCACCAAAGCGGCTGGAAGCCCGACTTTCTCGAACAATGTGGAGAGGGTGTCGCCTTTGGCAACGATCACTTCCCGGTGACCTGGCGTTTTCTTCTCTTCAACCACCGGTGCCGGGACCGGTGCCGCTTTAGCTGTTTCCTTGGTATCGTCGGTGCTGTCTTCGATCTGGGCGAATGGAGATTCGACCGGCTCGTTTGTGGCTTGAACGGCTTCAGCAGCGTCTTGATCTTGTGTCAGTTGTTCTGCAGGACGTTCCAGTTCAAGGCTCAGGGTTGTCTTTTTGGCTTCAACGTCACTGGAAGGGAATACCAGGAGCGCCAGGCTGAGGAGGGCGGCAATGCCACTCGCCGCGAGCAGATGAGTCTTCGGATAAAGCGGCGGCGCTTTAGACGGTTCTGTGGTCATAGGTAATTTGACTTTGGAAAAGATGAATTGGAAAAGATGAATGACATGATGAAGATGAAATAACTGTATAAAATATAACCAAATCATCTCTTAAGCAAGTCGCGAATGCTCTGTTCGCGGATTGGCGTCCGTGCGCCGGGCAAAACTTGTATTTGGTGCGCGATCTTGTATGGTTGGTTCCCTTTGAATCTGAGCCTTGCGGGTCTGTTATGAAGTCGGTTGAAGAGCAGCTAGCGCTGATCAAACGTGGTGCGGAAGAACTGTTGGTCGAGTCCGAGCTGATCGAGAAGCTCAAGCGCGGCCAGCCGCTGCGTATTAAGGCTGGCTTCGATCCGACTGCGCCGGATTTGCACCTGGGGCACACGGTGCTTATTAATAAGTTGCGCCAGTTCCAGGATCTGGGTCACCAGGTGATCTTCCTTATAGGTGACTTCACCGGGATGATCGGTGATCCGAGTGGCAAAAGTGCTACCCGTCCTCCACTGACGCGTGAGCAGGTTCTCGAAAATGCCGAGACCTATAAGACTCAAGTGTTCAAGATTCTTGATCCGGCGAAAACCGAGGTGGCTTTCAACTCCACCTGGATGGATCAGATGGGGCCTGCGGATTTCATTCGTCTGACCTCGCAATACACTGTGGCACGCATGCTTGAGCGCGATGACTTCGACAAGCGCTATTCGACCAATCAGCCAATTGCTATCCACGAGTTCCTGTATCCGCTGGTTCAAGGGTACGACTCGGTTGCGTTGCGCGCGGATGTCGAGTTGGGTGGCACCGATCAGAAGTTCAACCTGCTGATGGGGCGTGAGCTACAGCGCAGTTATGGTCAGGAGGCTCAATGCATTCTGACTATGCCGTTGCTCGAAGGGTTGGATGGTGTGAAGAAGATGTCCAAGTCGTTGGGCAACTACGTCGGTATCCAGGAAGCTCCGGGTGTCATGTATGGCAAGCTGGTTTCGATTCCGGATGTGCTGATGTGGCGCTACTTCGAATTGCTCAGCTTCCGCTCCATGGATGAGATCGATGCGTTGCGTGCAGATGTTGAAGCTGGCGCCAATCCGCGGGATATCAAGATCAAGCTGGCCGAAGAGATTGTTGCACGCTTCCATGGTGAAGAGGCGGCGGCGAACGCTCACCGTGGCGCGGGTAACCGTATGAAGGAGGGTGAGTTGCCGGATGACTTGCCAGAGATCGAGCTGACTGCGACTGAGGATATGCCGATTGCGGCTGTGCTTAATAAAGCAGGGTTGGTGAAGAACTCGGCAGTCGCGCGTGATCTGCTCGGTTCCGGCGGTGTGCGTATAGATGGCGAAGTGGTTGATCGCACCTTTATATATGCACTGGGCGCGACCCATGTTTGCCAGGCCGGAAAGAAGGCATTTGCGCGTATTACGCTTAAATCCGAGTAAGGCTGAAATTAGGGGTTGACGGCGAATTATATCTGTCTATAATTCGCCCCACTTCCGGCGCAGTCGAAACGGAAAACTCCTTGGTAAACAAAGAGTTACGAGGTTTTCGACAGCGGTTACGCTTCAGTTCATCGAAGTCCGAAGGAGTTGAAAGAGCGGTGTTGTTTGGCTCTTTTAACGGTTCGATCCTCTCGGTCGAAAGCGGAGAAAAAGAGGTGTTGACAGCAGCGAGTAACGCTGTAGAATTCGCCTCCCGCTAACGAGAGATCGGAAGCGCAAGTGGTTGAAGTTGCAAAGGAAACTTTGAAAACTTCTGAAAATAACCGCTTGACAGCAAC